>NZ_JAYKSL010000002.1:0-111106 GCF_035481585.1 Salipiger marinus
GGCCGTTCATCACATGGTGGTTGATGTCCAGCGCCAGCGTCTCATGAACGCGCGGGCGCCGCACGGTGGGCGCCGGTTTGCTGCTTCCGTCCTGATCGCTCGCCGGAAAATAGACGTTCCCCGCGCGGTCGATCCGCTGCAGCACCTTGTCGTCCCGGTCAACCACGGTGAGGACGTTTTCAGAGAAGTCGCCATCGATGTCCGTCACGCGATAGGTGTCGGTGCCCATGCCGCCCGGAAACGCCATGCTGCCATCGCGCCGAAGAAGCTGCGCCACCAGATCGTTCTGCCCAACAACGGCCCATATGGCCTCCGAGAAGTCGGGATCGAAAACGTCCTCATCGGGCTCGGAAATTACAAGTTGCCCCTCAAGGTCATAGATGACCAGCGCCGTCCCGTCCGCATCCGCCACTGCGTAGGAGAACCCGGCAAAATCGGGATCGAGGGTCTGGATCCGCATCTCAATAGACTCCGTGCGCACGTCCAGCGCCTGCACGGCGGCGGCATCGGCCTTGCCGCCCACCACCCCTGTCAGCGCGTCGAGGTCATCCTGCCCCGCCTTGGTGGCGATGGCCGCCTCTGCTGCGGACATGGCCGCCTGCGAGGCCTTGGTGGCAATCGCCGCCTCTGCCGCGTCCATGGCCGCCTGCGAGGCGGCGCCGAGATTGGTGCGCGCCGTCCCGGCGAGCGGCCCCGACAGCTCCTGCAGCGCGCCGCTGATGCTGAGCTTTGCGCCAAGCCCGCCGCCGTCCACCCAGGTCCATTGCCCCGCGCTGGTGCCGAAGGCGGTATAGCGCCCGGCATTGTTAACGGTCTCGCTGGTCTGCGGATCGGTGTGGCTGCCGGTATCCTCGGGGCTGACCTCGGCCTGCTGGCCGATCGCCTCTGGCGCCAGGGCTGCCAGCGCCGTCCAGGTCGGGCGCAGGACGCTGGCATAAGAGGTGGCCCGGTCCAGTTCGGCCAGCCGGTCAGCCAGCGCGCCGGAGGCGAGCAGCAGCAGGGCGAGGGTGTCGCGTGGCAGTACGCCGAGCGTGCCGCCGTTATGTCCAAGCAGGTCCTCGGCATTTGCGAGGCTAGGAAGGTCGATGGTTCTGGCGCCGGCGTCAGGCATTGCGGCTCTCCATGTCAGGATTTGTGGGGAAGACGCGGCCGGGCATCACAGCACCTCGGCGGCGTAGGGGCCAGCCAGCGGGCCGCCGACTGAATTGGAGGAGACGGGCTCGACATACCAGCTGTAGGTTCCGGCGGGCAGGCAGCCGGCCGTCTCCAGAAACAGCACCGCGTCATCGACCTGCAGGTCGCCGTCGCTGCTGGCAGCCCAGCCGAAGGCAGTATTTCCTGACAGGGCGGTCAGGCGCTCGCGCTGCGGCCCGGATGCCGTGACTGCGTCGCCGGGCACGTCGGTGCTGCCGAACAGCATGGGCGTGACCGAACCTGCCGTGATCGCGGCAGTGAAGGCGATCCGATAGCTGCGGCCGGCGGTCAGGGAGACGCTTTGCCGGATGGTGTCGGCGGTGCCGGCGACATGCGCAGCTTGGCCCCCGGTCACCGCCCAGCCCGCCTCGGCCGTCCAGGCGCCGGCGGTGTCGAAGACGCTGTTCGACAGCAGGTTGCTACGCGTGGCATCGCCGTCGAAGAGGTTGAACACCGCGCCCGGGGTGGTCGGGGTGACCCCGCCCACGGCATGAGTGTCGCGGTCCAGCACATCGCCCTCGGGCACGCGGTAAAGCCGCAGGCCGGTGGTCACCGGATCGCTGCCCATCACAATCGCGAATTGCGCAAAGCCCAGCCCGCCGGTGACGGTGACCGCATCGGTCGCCAGTGCGGCCGGGATGGCGGGATCGTTGGCCCCCACGGTGATCGAGATGGTGGCCGAATATGGTCCTTCGGTGCCGCCGACCGCGATCGCCTTCGCCCGCAGCTCGACCAGCTGCTCTGTTTCATAGCCGGTGATGGTGGCGCCGCCCGCCGACACCGGCACGATCAGCACGGTCCAGTCGGGAGCCCCGACCACCCGGTGCTCGATCTGGTAGCTCACCAGCAGCGCACTGGACCCGGTGCCCGGCGCAAGCAGCGCGGTGATGTCGCGCGGCTCCGGATCAGGATCGGGGTCCTCCCATTCATCCCCGGCGCCGCTGCCAAAGGAAAACTCCAGATCCAGCCCTGAGCGGATCGAGGTCCAGTAGGGCGCAGCCGGGGTCGGGGCGACGTAATCTACAGTTTCGCCGGTCCGCCCGGTCCAGGGAGGCGGCACGTAGGCGTCGATCAGCTCATCGATGATCGGCGCCGCGTCCACCATCCGGACGATGGAGGAAAAATCCTCCCCCGCCTCGATCCCTTGAATGATCACCGGCATGCTTTCCTCTGCCGCCGGCCCGAAATGGACCAGATCACCAACGGCAGGCATTGGGCCTTCGCCAGTCAGCAGCAGCGTGGCGGTCTCGCCAACGCTGGGCCAGACGCTCCGCAGTACCGACTGTCCGATCGTGTCGGTCTCCGGATCAGCCAGATGGCGGAAGCGCAGCGCATAGTCCTCTCCCGCTTCCATGGTGACCCGTTCGTCCAGCACCACCGCGCGGCCTTCAACGGCCATCACCCGGCCCGCCCATTGCACGGAGCTCAGGATGTCGTTGCTCATCATCACCAGATCGCCGGTGGTGGCGACGCGCACGCCATGTTCCTGCGTCACCTCATGCACCTCGGTGCGGTGCAGCAGCTCATAGGCGCGGCGCGTGGCCTCCCGGGCGATCTCATCGGGATCGGTCTTGCCGGTCAGCACTAGCTCTTCGGTGAGCGATATCGGCCCCTCATAGCCCGGCCAGCGCACGATGCGCTCGGTCTGGCGGTAGTCGTCGGTGGCATCGCGGAACTGCACCCGGAAGGCATGCGGTGGCTCGAAATAGCTGCGCGTGGTCCGGAAACCTTCGGCATTGCGGGGGTTGATGTGATCGATGACCAGCGACTGCGGCCGATCGATCACCACGCCCCAGCGGGTGCCATCATGGCGCGGTGCCGCCCGGCCTGCCGCCGCGATGACGGTCAGCGCGTCGCGCAGGCTCATGCCGTCCTCGTCGAAGACGTGGTCGAACTTCAGATCCTTCAGCCGACAGAAATCATGCCAGTCCTGCAGCAGCTCCAGATCGATCTCGGCGTCGGGCACGGGCCGCGGATTGGCTGGCGACTGCAGCGCCAGACGGAAATACGAGGCCGGGTTGCTGGTGGCGCGCGTCACCCATTCCCCGGCTTCGTGATCCCAGTCGAGAAATAGCCGCGCCGCCAGCGCGTTGAAGTTGTCGATCTGGCCATTGAACTGGTGGGTGGCCTTGGCCCGCATGGCGACCAGCGTGACCGGCTCCGGATCGATGATCGGCGGTTCGGTGCGGATGGTCTGCACCGCTGCCAGAATGCAGGTCTCCAGATAGCGATCGTTGCCGGGTGGATCGTTGAGCAACGTCACCTCGATCTTCCAGCGTCCGCGCGAGGGCAGGTTCCAGGTGTACTGCCGGAAGAAGGCCTCCCGCTGCCGTCCCAGGAACGAAAGCTGCGTGACATCCTGCCAGGGCTCGCTGTCGAGCTGGCGCTGCCTGATCCTGACCCTCACGTCATTGTCGCGCTTATCGCCCTCGCGGTTGAAACGGATCAGGCCATATGGAAAGTGGAAGATGAGCGATGCTGCAGCGGCATCGCGTCCGGTGGAGCGTATGACGGGCGTCTCGATGCTGGGCCCGTCGATCTGCTCCCCCGCGTCATCGGTGGGCCACGGGCGAACCAGTTCCGTCCCGACCCGCTCCTCGTAGATCTGCCATGGGTACAGATCCAGCGCGGTGGTGCCCGGCACGCCTGTCAGGATTTCGGTCTCCACCTCGTCATAGTCGTCGATCGAGGTGTCACCGAAGCGCAGATCGCTGAGCTCAACCGCACCGGTGCCGAAATGGAACGCCGCGCGGATATACTGCAGGTCACCGACGATCTCGCTCCAGCTGGAGGCGGCGAAAGGCGGCGCATAGCGGATCTGGCCCATAATTTCCGGAACGGTGCCATCGGGGCGCATCTCGTTTCGAAACCCTGTGACCGTGTAGCGGGCGGCGGGCGACTTGTCGGGCTCGACCGGCGGGATCAGGGCGTTGATCGCGAGATTGCCGAGGGCGGTGGCGCCGAGGACGATCAAGCCTTCAGCCACGGTTGTACTGACACCGAGCGCGGGCGCGAGAAGCCCGCCATAGGTCGCGGCCAGCGCCAGAGCCGCGACCGCGACAACGATGGTCAGCACCGACCGCAGGCCTTCATCGCCGGGCACCACCCGCATCACCACCCGCACCCCGGGACGCGGCCGGGCCAGATGCCAGACGCCGGGATCGACCGTCTGGCTGCCGCGATCGGTGACCAGCGTCACGCGGACACGGTGCCGCGCTGCCTCCGGCAGGCCCGGCAGCGCGAAGGACACCATCTGCGCGATGGTCATCTCACAGGGCAGCTCCAGATCGATCCGGCCGGCGCCGGGATCGAGCATCGGCGCGGCGATGACAGGGACTTTGTTCGGCTGGTTCATCGTGCGAGCCCTACAAGTTCGACATGGCGATAGGTTCCGGACAGCCGCGTCTTCCAGCAGCCCCGGTCAAAGGGCTCGACCTTGGCGCAATCCCGCGCGGCCAGATGCAGCATGAGCCCGTGGCGGACGACGACACCCACATGGCTCTGGAACCGGCCACGCCGGAAGACCGCCAGATCGAAGGCGATGGCGGGGCCGTTCACCGGCAGCCAGAGCGGGGATGCCGCTTCGCCTGCCACCAGCGCTGCGATTTCGGCATGCTCGCCTGCAGCCCCTTCGCCGAGGTATTCCGGCAGGCTGATCCCCAGCTCTTCCCGGTAGACAATGCAGGCCAGCCCCCAGCAGTCGCAGCCGAGGCGGCTGCGCCCGAACTCGGCATAGGGGATGCCCACGAAGCGGTTGACCCAGTCAGTCATAGAAAGAATCCTTGAACTGGCTTTGCTTGCGTCTTCGAATGCGTCGACAAGACGAAAGCGGAGGAAAGCGAACGATGACCGAAAAGAAGCGACGGGATTGGACCGCACGGGATTTTGACCATCTTGAGTTCCGCATTCGGTGCATAGAAGTGATCTTGCAGAACGTGCTTGCTGTGATGGCGACTAAGAGCCAGCTCGTGCGCGCTCCCTTGGAAGACATGCTGGCCACCACAAAAGCACTCTCCACGCAAAACGATCCACAGAGCGAAGAGGAATACAGGAGGCTCATGGTTTCGGCTGGCGTGACTGCCATGATTGAAGCGATTGATCAGCAAATGGTCGAGGAACTTGGTGGCAAGCCTCTAGCTCCTCGACCGACATTTTCAGTTGTGCCTCGATCGTCGGACGACTGATCCGCGGGACAGTTTTCTTGCCACCAAAATTGGCCAATAATCCTTTGAACGATATCATGCTCTCTCCTGTCATTGGTGCATCCCCGGATACCAGGAACGCGACAGGCGCCCCTTCGGGAACGGCTCGTTTTCCCGCTCCTCGCGGGTATAGGTCAGGGTGATTTCCGTCCCGGTGATCGCGACCGAGGTGATCTGCAGGCCGGTCGCCTCCTGTTCCACCAGATCGGGCGACGAGGCATAGACCTGCGCGAGGCAGATCGTGGCCAGATCGGTGTAGGACCGGGCCAGCTTCGAGATCTCGGGGCTGAGGTTGTCGAGCACCAGCGATCCCGCCGCCGGCGCGTCCTTCAGGTCAGAAGGCAGTATCGCCGAGGCGACGATGAAGAGGTAAGGCTCCGTTTCGGGATCGGCGCCGCGCCAGGTGGAGCGCGTGCCGCGGATTTGCCCCGCCGGCGTCTGCTCGATCAGATCGGCACTGTCCGTCGACAGCCGGATCGGCACCGACAGCGCGGGATGCGTGATCTCGATCAGCACCACGGGTGTTTCGTCAGACATCGCCGCATCAGCGGCCAGACGAGCATTCAGACTGACACGTCTCATGAGGGCATCACCACGATTGAGAAAGAGAAACGGAATTCGATGCCGACAACGCTCTGTACAGGTGCCTCGTCGCCGAAGGAGACGGTCCAGAGCTTTGACAGCAGCAGCGGCTGGCCTTCAGGGGTCAGCAGCGGGCCGCCGGTGGGGGTCAGCAGCGCCCAGCCATCGGTGGTGGGATCGGGCATCCGGAAGAGCGTGCTGCCGAAACGGGTCTGGTTTTCCCAGAACTGCTCGAAGACCGCGACCTGCCAGCGGCTCAGCAGGATCGACAGCGATACCGTCTGCGGCACGGCCGAAAACCGCCGCCGCCAGCGCGGCGGACCGGTCTCACCCCGGCGCTTCAGGCGCGGGTCCGCCCAGGTCCGGGACCAGGTGTTGCGCTCGGGGCGCGGCAGCTCTGCGGGCCAGACGGGATACGTCATCGCCGCACCGGCCCGGACTTCACGCCCATCCGCTTCAGCTGCTTGTTCATCGGGTTGCCCGGCTGCCGGATCGCCGCCGCCCCCTGCTGCCCGACCGTCATGATCATCTGCCGCCCGCCGCGCCCGTCGGGCTGGATCTCGGACTGGATCTCCTGACCGGAATAGTTGTTGACGGTGATCGGGATCGGGCCAAACGCCTGCTGCGGCGCGGGGGCGGAATTCGCGAGCACTGGCACGCTGGCGACAGACTGCACATAGCCGCCGGCCTGATAGCCGCGCAGGACACCCTTGCGCAGGGCCTCAAGGTTCCTGACACCTATCCGCCGGGTGGCGGGCGCGTCGAACACGAATTCCTCTTCATGGACGACCCCGGCCACGCGCGACGGATCGCTGCCGCCCGTGGGTCCGCCGTCCCGGAAGCCGGGGATGCCCACGGCGCCCGCAATGCCCGAGGCGACGGTCCAGAGCAGGCTTCCGCCACCGCCGCCACCGGCCATGCCCGATCCGATGCTGGACAGCAGGGACCCGATGCCCGTAGCCCCTTCGCCCAGGGCGCCAAGATCGGTGGTGGCCGTGCTGGCGGCACTGGCGAACTTGGTCATCGCCTGCTCAGCTCCGCCAAGCCGCCCGGTCCAGTTATGGGCGCCGGTGGGATCGGCAGCGGTCCAGCCTTGCGGCCGCTCGAACCCGACAAAGGCCGCAGTGGCATCCTTGACGTTGGTGGCCGCAAGCAGGCGCTGCAGCACGCCATTCTCCGAGCCCTGAAGCTCGCTCCAGACATGGCCCAGCTGCGCCTCGACATTGCCAAGTCCGCCCCTGCCGCCAACCGTGTTGAGAAGGGCCTCTCCACGCCCGGCGTGGTGCTGGAAAAGCCCGAAGGACGTGCCGCCATCGCCAACAGCCGTGGGGTTGAAGGCGCTTTCCGCCGAGACGTTGCCCATGATCGCCGCGACCTGATGCGGTGCCAGCCCCTTGTCGCTGAAGAACCGCCAGACCTGTGACTGCACCTCCTGCGATCCCGGAAGACTGCCACCTGTCAGGATCGAGCCGGGCGAATTGGCGGCAGCCCCGGGCATCTGGCCGGCGGCGCCCCCGAACCCCATGGTGCCGGCGGTGATGGTGACACTGCCGGCAGAGACGGTCATCGCGGCAACCGATGGCCCCGCAGTGGCAGCGCTGGCCAGTTCGCCGGGCGCATCCTTGCCACCAAAGATCCGGGAGATGATCCCCTCGAGCCCGCCGACATCGCTCAGCGTGCCGTAATCCGTGCCGAGGATCGCGTTCTTCAGCGGGTTGCTGACAGCAATTTCGGTGAAAAGGCCGGTCATTTCAGAGGCGAGGCTTTCCAGCGCCCCCGAGACATCGCCGGTGCTCAGCTTTCCGACGATGCCGTCGATCGCGGCCTCAGCCGAGCCCTGCACCTTGCCCCAGGCATCGCGCTGCCGCTCAAGGCTGCGCTCCAGGTCGGACAGCGCGACTTCGGTCTGACGGATTTCCTGAGCCTGCGCGCTCTGCGGATCAAGCTTCATGGAGCGGATGTTCTGCTCAGCCCGGGCCAGCGCGAGGGTGCGGGCCTGAACCGCAGCACTCTGCCCGATCAGGCCGATTTCCACCCGCAGCATGGCAAGGCGTTCACGCTGGCTGCGCAGATGCTCTTGCCCGGCCTCCGTGGCCCGCGCCGTCCGGTCGGCCTCGGCTGTCGCGGCATAGGCGCCGCGCAGCTGATCCAGCACTTCCAGCAGGCGGGTCTTTTCCTCGCCCTCCGCTGCCGCGGCTGCCGCGACCAGCGGGCGCAGGGCAAGCTCTTCCTCCAGCAGCCGGTTCGCCTCGGCGGAGCTGATAAGCCCGGCGGAGACCAGCCCGGTCAGGCGCTGGCGGATTTCCATCTCCGCCTGCATATCCGCCGCCTGCTGCCGACCTGCCGCGATTGTCTCCTCGATGACCCTGCTGCGGGCCCGGTGGACCTCCGCCTCAAGGTCCAGGATGTTGATCTCATCTTCGGCCAGCTTCAGCCGTGTCCGCCGGGCCTCCAGCTCCGCCCGGAACAGCGGGTTGCGCTCATTGGCGATCTGGATGTCCAGACGGTCCAGTTCGAGCGTGCGTTCCTGACGGTTGATCAGCGCATCGAGGGCGCGGGACTTCGCCTCGATCGAAGCACCGATTTCACCACGCTGGAAATCGTCCAGACCTGGAGCGTTCTGACCGGCCTCGAGCGACGCGATCTCGTTGCGAAGCTGCTCTTCCTGCTGAAGGCGGGCATTGGCCGGCGATGCCCCGGCAACATCCAACGAGTTTCGGCCCCTGGCCTCGGCCGCCGCGCGGCTTTGGCGAAAGCTGGCACGGGCGCGGGTCGACGCAAGTTCGAGCTCGGCTTGCGCGAGTTCGGCTTGTGCCTCGGCGCGCCGTTGCTCCCTGTCATCATCGGAAAGGCGAAGATATTTTCTGCCGCCATCAAGATCTTGAAGCCGCTTCTGGGCGGCTGCAATGCGGTCTTGCAGCTCCTCTTCTCGGCTTGGCCCGCTGAACACACGATTGATCGCACCACCGATGGCATTCCCAGCATCCGAGGCGGCTGTCTTAACATCATCCCAAGCACGACCAAGGAGCGTGGTTGCCTCTGCCGCATCGACAAGCCGGGGCTGGAGAGCGTCCAGCAGCAGTGTCTGAGCTTCGGTGCCGCGGTTCTGCTCAGCCAGGTTTCGCACCTGCCGCATGGTGGCCGCATCGATCAGCCCGTATTTCCGGTAGAGCGTGTCGGCGCCCTCGGCAGGCTTTGCAAACATCTCGGAAAGGGCACCGCCGGCTGCTGCCGCCTCAATGCCGATGGTGGCCGCAAAATCCTTGGAGATCCCGATCAGACCCTCGAAGTTCTCCGACCCGATCCGCCCCGTGCGCAGGAATTCGGCCTGCATCGACCGTGCCGCCTTGATGGAGATCCCGGCTGTGGAGGCCCCGGCCTGCGCTGCCGCCTCCAGTTCCGCCGCAGGGGCGGCGGTGGCGCGACCCAGCCCCCCGGCCGCCGTCTGCACCTCTTTCACCGAGGTCAGATAGCCGTTCCAGGCGGCGGCACCGACGACAACTGCGGCCGTGGTCGCCCCCAGCGCCAGCCGTACCGGGGTCAGCGCCGCCCGGAGCGCCCGGAACGTGTTGCCCACGCCGCCATAGATATCGATGATCTGCGGACCCTGCTGCAGCAGCACCTGCTGGATCGGCATGCCCAGAGCCAGCGTCTGGAACGTGTCCGAAAGCTGGTAGGACAGGTTGCGCGCTTCATGGGCGTTAAGGCGCATCGCCTGACCCTGACCGCGCAAGGCGGGATCGCTGCGCCGGATTTGCTCGACCGTCTGGTCATAGGAGCCGCGCAGCCGCTCCTGCACGACAATCGCCTCTTCATCGCTCAGCGCCCCGATCCGGCGCGCTTCGGAAACCTGTTCAAGTTCCCGTTCATAGCGCCGCTCTGCCGCGTAGAGGGGCATGTAGCGCCCGCGCAGATCCTCGACCTGCCGCGGCGGAGTGGCAGGCGCCTGAACCGGCGTCGGGGCCAGCACCCGGGCGGCACGTTCACGGGCGTCGGCAGCCTCGCGCGCGCTGATGGCCCCCAGCTTTTCGGCTTCGGCGATATCGCGAAGCTGGGCCTCGTACTGCCTGCTGAGGGCGAAAATCGGATTGAACTTCGCCCGCACGCCATCCAGCTCTGCCTGCCAGGCAGCCGAGGCGCGCTGGTTTTGCACAAGGGCGCTGGTCTGATCACCGATGGTGGCGGTGAAACCACTCGTGGCGCTCATGGCACCCTGCAGCGCGGTTTGCTGCTGCGACATCGCCCCGGCAAAGCCGCTGAGGGAGGAGCGCGCGGCGGCATGCGCAGAGTCCAGCCTGGTCACGGCGTCCCGGGCGCCAGCGCTGGCAAGCGCGACGCTGCCCATGGCGGCTTCCAGACTGGCGCCCCAGCCGACAGCGCCAGCCATGGCGGACTGCAGGCCGGTCATACCCTGCGCGGCAGACCCGAGCGGACGCACGGCCGCCGCATGGGCGCTGGCCAGCCCGGTCATCGCGTCTCGGGCGCGCTGATCAGAAACCGCAAGGCTGTCCGCCGATGTGGCGGCATCACGGGCGGCGGCAGCGGCAAGCTCCAGCGCGTCCGCCTGCCGCACAAGGAGTGGCGCCGATTTGGCGGCGGCTTCGCCCACCGAGGTGACCTCTCGGCGCGCTTCCTGCGTCGCGGGCTTCAGCTGACTGACATCGCCCCGGAAGATCGCGGCGATACTGAAGGTCTTAGCCGCCATCAGCTCGCCCCGTGCAGCACGTTCAGCGCTGCCGTCTCCATGACGAGAAGATCCTCGATCACCTCATCTGCAGCCTTCAGCCGCCGCATCACGACATCGACGGCGTTCATATCCAGCCCCAGCAGCACGATCGCGGTGCCGCGCACCACGGTCCGCCACTGGTTCTGGCAGGCGAGCCAGACGCAGAGACTGTTCCAGTTTGCAGGCATGACCTCGACCACCTCTTCGGACACGGGCGCATCCGCCACCGCGACATCGACCCCCATGGCAGCGAACTGGTCAGCCAGTTCGGGATCCACGGTCAGGGGCGTGCTGTCATCGACCTTCCCCAGCCGCGCGAAGGCCCATGCCCGCGCGGCGGCCTTCAGTTTCCCAGGCGGGCTTCTTCCCCCAGCAGGCTCTCGACATAGGCGCGCTCAACGCCGGCCCGGAACCACGAGTGGCTGAGCGCCCGCCGGAACAGCTCTTCGGAGAACGGGACCTGCTGCCCGTCGTCTTCATCGACCACGTCGTCCCAGCCCTTCACGACCCGCAGATACTGCGCGGTCTCGTGTTCCATGCGCTCCGCTTCGCTGGTCAGCTCGGAGAACCGCTTCTGGCTCTCCAGAACCTCTTCGCGGTTCGAGGGCTCAAAAAGCAGCTTCAGCTTCATCTCGACCAGCTTTCCGGCATTGTCGGGATCAGGCTGGCGGATGGTGACCGGCCACCAGTAGCGATAGGATTTTGCGAGCTTGAACTTCATCTGGACGTCCTCTGTCTGGTTTCGTGATGGCTGGGGCGCGCGCCTGCCGCCCTCGGGTGCTTGTCCTGACCTCTGGCGCCCGCCATCCCGGCGCCTCGGTTCGCATCTTGGGCGCAGACCCGCCCTCATCGATCCCCTTTGGAATGCCGTCAGCGGACCGTGATCGTCAGCTCGTCGAGCCCGTCTTCGGGGCAGAGCATCAGCGGCACCGTGTAATTGACGATGTTGTCCGTCTGCCCCTGCGTCGGCCGGCCGACTTCGACGGCCGGGGCCGCGATCTCGACGGTATTGCCAGCCGTGGTGCCATGGACGAGCGACAGCTCCCCCCGGGTCCGGGCCAGCGCGCGGGCGAACCAGTCGATTGTGGCGATGGACCGGGCTTCGACAACGGTGCTGCCGGTGGCCGAGCGATCGGTGATCGACATCCGCTCATCGCCGATGTTGAAACGAGGTGTAAGCACGTTGCCGCGATCCACCGACAGGCTTTCCGCCACGGCGGTCCAGCCGTGCAGTGTCATGACGGTATTTGCCTTCGACACGATGACCGGGGTGATCCAGCCGGCAGTGGTCACTGCGGGCATGGTGCCAAGGTCGGTGATGGTGCCGAGAAGCCCGATGACGGTGAAGCGGTACCGGGGGATGCCCTTGGCCGTGAAGGTGAGCGCCACGTTGGCTTGGCAGCCCAGCATGACATGCTGGACCTTGTCGCTGACAAAGTAGATCGAGCCGCTTTCAAGACCGGTTTCAACGATGCTGTATTCAACGGCAACGCCTGCATCGACGGTCTCGGAGAACCCTGCGATGCGCAGCAGCGAGCCGTATTTCGGGATATCGCCCAGGGCACCGGCGCCCGCGATCTCCACGTCGAATTCAAGCCGCGCATAGACGCCTGCCAGCAGCACGCCCTGGTTGCCGAGATAGGGCAGCATCAGGTCGCGCGTGACCTCTTCGCCCTCCATGGGCGTGAAGGTCACATTGCTGGCGATGATCGCATCTGCCGCCAGAGGCGCCGCATCGGTGGCATAAGCCGTTTCCAGCTTGTGCAGGATGGCGAGCTTTTTCCAGTGCCGGGTCATTCGGCATTCCTCTTCGCTTTACTGTCCGCTGCGGGCTTGGCCGCGGGGAGTTCGGGGGTGGGGGCAGGCTCGGGATCGGGTGGTGGCTCGCCCCCGGGCGGTGACCGCACCCCGTCAGGATCGATGCGGGTGAGTTCGCCCGTCTTGCTGCGTTCAAAGCGTCCGCCGCTGGTCGGACGTGTGGCCTTGGTCGGCATGTCAGTCTCCTGTCAGGAAGCGCGCGGTTTCCCACGTCTGGACGTAAATGCTGACACCCGTGTCGATCGGGCTGCTTTCGCCGCCGACCAGAACGCAGGCATCGGTGCAGGACGGGGGCGTCCAGCCCGCAAGGGCCCTCTCGCAATCGATCTTGCGGGTGTCGAAGGCGAGCGCGCGATCCCCGCCCATCAGCTGGTCGTAATCGCGGACCACGGTGCCCACGAGGAACTGCACCGCCACGCGCTGCCGATGACCGCCGGTGGCCAGAAGCTCCGGCCCGGCGCGTTCCCGCCACGGCATGATGATCGCGGTGCCGCTCTCCACTTGGCCGGCGCGCGCCGCCAGCGCATCGATGTCCTCGGCAATCTCCACACCGCCCGGAAAGCGGGTCGCGGGCAGTTCGGCAAGCAGGCGGGCAAGGATCTCTGACAGCATCACCAGCCCCTGAGTTTTTCGGGGGTGAAGACGGGATCGGGATGCGCCGACATGACGGTGCCGTTGACGGTGGTGGGGGGGATTTCACCCACCTCGACCGGCAGCGCGATCAGACCGCGCGACACATCTTTCAGGGCGGCAATCGCATCCTTGTAATCTTCGCGCACATGATCCGGAGCGCCATTGCGATGCAGGATGTAGCGGGCGATCGATACCGCCCAGGTGACGACGACGGCTGGAACTGAACTCAGCGGCAGCGCGTATTTGGCGCCGACATAGCCGTTGACGGTGTTGTCGGCATCCTCAAGTGCCGCAGCGATGACATCCGGATCGGGCGTGCCGTCGCGGTCCCGGTCCGCCACCTGGCGGATTTCGGCGTCGCCGGCGCGTTTGGTCAGATCGGCAAGGCTCGCGTAGGTCATGCCATGCCCAACGCGGCTTTATACATCTCGACCACCGCCTCTTCCTCGGCGATGTCATCCTTGTCCCGCTTGCGCAGCGCGATGACCTTCCGCATGGCTGCGGTGTCGTAGCCCCGGGCCTTGGCTTCGGCCATCAGCTCCTTCTGCTGTTCGGTGATCGCCTGCTTCTCGATCTCGAGCTGCTCATACCGTTCGATGAACTGCCGCAGTTCCTCTGCCGCCACGCCATAGGCGCCATCGGTCGAGCTGGTCACATCCGACATGCCAGGGCCTCCCAGGCAGCATCGATCTGCTGATCGATCGGGCCCGCGTCATAGTTGTGACGCAGACCCTGCTCGAACCCGCGGGCGAACATCTCCTTCGGCGACGGCTCGGCCGGCAGATCGAAACGCGCGGGCCGGAACACGGAGCGGTTCACGGCCATAAAGCCCTTTTCGATGTCGGTGCGCCCGATGGAAAACCAGCGCACGTCAACCCCCGGCACTGCCGCCAGCTCGTCAAGGAAGCGCAGAACGCGCTCCTCGAGCTCTTTCGAGCGGTTGACCAAGGCCACGGCATCGCCGCTGACCGGGGTATATCCTGACACCGGAAGGCCGTGGTGCTGGCTCATGATCCTGCCTCTTCAGAAAGGGGGAGCGGGGATTGCAGGGACGCCGGCAGGCGCCCCTGCGGCGCGCGGTCAGCTTTTGGCCGCCTTCGTGGTGACCTTTTTGCCGAGGGCGGGTTTTCCCGCCGGGTCGGCTCCGGCCGGCGCGTCGGACGCGCCCTGCTGCTGATCGGCGGATTGGGGGGCAGCGGTCCCATCGTCTGCGGTCTCGACACCGCGCTGCAGGTCGAGGACGCGCTCCTGCAGCAGATCACGCTGAGCCTCGGCTTCAATGGCCGCAGCCTGCAGCGCGGGGATCTGCGCCAGCGCCTCCTTGAGCGAGGCTTCAAGCTCGGCCACCCGGGCTTCTGCCGCCTCGGCACGGGCGATGGCTGCGGCAAGCTCGGCGCTTTGAGGAGCGGAGGTTTCGGCGAGCTGACTTGCAGCATCCGGCGGCGCCGCCCCTGCCGACACCAGATCGGCAAGCTGGCGGACGGACACTTCCGGAGAAGCCCCCGCGCCGTAGAACTTGCCGCCGATCTTGGCGGCCGACAGGAGGGTGACGGTGAGTTTGCGTTCCATGACCGTCCCCTTACGCCGCAGCCGCGCCGGCGTTCTGGATCAGGAAGCCGCCTTCGGCGCCGGTGATGTAGGTCCGGCGCTCCGACTTGGTCGGGTAGAGCCAGCTGTCCCGCGAGCGCTCCATGTAGGGCTGCTCGACCTGCGGATAGCCGCGCAGCTCGTAGGTGTAGCCATAGGCCGGTACCTGGTAGGTTTCGGTGGCCGTGGGCACGTAGGACAGAAGGACGTCATCCCCCCAGACATCCTGAGCCAGATCTTCGTCCGTGGCGTCTTCGGGCAGGTAGACGGCCTTGCCGACCAGAACCCGGTCCACGTCGAAATAGCTGGCCAGCATGTCGGTGGTGATGCTGTCCTTGGACGTGTACTTGAACTGCTCTTTGACCTTCGGATGCCGCTTCGCAGCGTTGACCGCCGTGGGCCCGAAGGTCAGGGTGTTGGGATAGCGTCCGATGGAACGGCGGATGACTTCCTTGCCGGCATCCACATCGGCACGAGGATCGGAGCTGTCCGAGGCCCAGCGATCGGTGCCTGTCAGGGCCATCTTGTGGTTGGCATCGTAGTTCGCGGCATCCCGCGCCAGCTGCGCTGCCTCGTGTTCGTGGCCAAGGTCGATGATGTTCATCACCCCGTTCACGGCGTTCATGCCCAGATCGATGCCTGGAACGGACGCGGCCTCCTCCATGTGCTCGAAAGGCACGGTGCCCTCCAGAGCGTTCTGGATCAGCGTCACCGGATCCGAGGCATAGCCGAACTGGACGCGCTTCTTGTCACTGCCGGGGGCGCGGCGGGTGTTGATCATCCGGAAGGCTTCCTTGCCGAAGCGGATGA
Source organism: Salipiger marinus (assembly GCF_035481585.1). Taxonomy (NCBI): domain Bacteria; kingdom Pseudomonadati; phylum Pseudomonadota; class Alphaproteobacteria; order Rhodobacterales; family Roseobacteraceae; genus Salipiger; species Salipiger marinus. Next base: position 15,553 of record NZ_JAYKSL010000002.1, read on the forward strand.
CGCGCATCGAGCGGTTGCCGATCGTCACGCGCGGAAACAGCAGGTGCGCGATGAACTCGGCGTTGCGATAGCCGCGGGCATGGGTCGACAGGATCGGGTCGATGACCGCCGCGGTGCGCTGGTTGAGGGGTTGGTTCATGGTCGGCTCCTCAGCGGATCAGGATTTGAACGGTCTCGCCGTCGGCTGCAGCCGTCAGCGCGCGGGCGAAGATGTTGTCGTCGGTGCCGATCACGGCGGTCCGGACGCCACCCCCGGTGGCGGTGCAGAGCGGCGCCCCGACCGCGATGGCGCCGACGGCTCTGACGGTCTCAAAGCCGAGCGCCGTCAGCGCGATGTCGAGCCCGACCTCGGTGGCCGGGTTCTGGGCCACGCCCTTGACGGGCGTGTCTTCCACCGTGATCGGCGCATTGGCAAAGCTGATGAGGTCACCAGCATTGCAGACCGCCGCCATGGTGGCGGACAGCGAGAGGATCGAATGATAGGTGCGCATGAGGATCTCCGATCAGGACACGGCGCGCACGGCGGCCATGTATTCGGTGCCGGGGTGCTGGCGCTGGTAGGCCATCGCCTTGTTGTGAAGCTCGAGCCCCGCCGGATCGACGGACTTGCCGTCGGCGGCAAAGGCGGCGGTCTTGCCAGCCTCGGCGCCAGGGCCTTCGGGCAGATCGAGCTCGCCAAAGCTGACGGCCTTCGGCTGGGCTTCCAGCACCTCGCGCAGCGCGTCCGCCGGTGTCAGCTTTGCCGTGCCTCCGGCAAAGGCCACGGTCTGCTCGCCCGGAAGCGCGTCGAAGATCGCGACCACCTTGTCGCGCGAGACCGGCAGCAGGCGGCCTTCTTCGACAAGCCGCTCGGCGAATTTCACGTGCTCGTCGTGGCGGGCGGCAGTCTCGCGGGCCGCAAGCGTCTTCTCGCGCTCCGCCAGCTCGGCCTCGCGCGCAGCGAAGGCCGGATCGGATTTGTGGGTCACGGGGATCTCCGGTTCCTGTTTCTTGGGGCGTGTGGTGGCCGGGCGGCGCGCGGGCACCGCGGAATAGCTGTGGATGCCGTTGCGGCCGTCTTCGTCGTCGAGCTCAGCCAGCCATTCGATGCGATAGGACGGCAGAACCCGGTCCGCGTCCTCGAGGCCGAAGCGGTCGATGAAGAAATCGCGCATGGCGCGGAAGATCGAGGCGGTCTCGTCGAAGCCGCGCGCGCCGAACTCGGCGGTGAAAACGGTATCGGCCTTACCGGCGAACTGGACGTTCTTCAGCCCGGCCACGGCGGGGGCAGCGGCACCCAGAAAGCCGACATGCTTGGGATACCAGGTGCCGGGCACGGGGTTGTGCGACTGGCCGGGGGAAAAGAAGGCCATGGAGACCTTCTTGAACCGGCCCGCCTTCACCAGATCGGCAAAGGCCGGTTCGATGTCATCAAGCTCGGCAAAGAGCCGATCGGCCTCCGCGTCATACTCGAACCCCTTCACCCAACCGAAAGCCGGGGCATCGATCTCGGGATGGCCCACGACGATCGGCGCAGGAGCGGTGTCCGGATCATAGCTGTCCGCGATGGCGCGCAGGTCGGCTGCGGAATAGGTGATCGGTGCGCCCTGCATCGGGGTGAAAGTGCCGGGGCGGAAAACCTCGATACGGGCGGTGAGCGGCTTGGGCATGGGTTCGTCCAGTTGTTGACGAACCACCCTTCGCATGAGCCTATTTTCAAAGTCCGCCGGACAGGTGTCCGAGGACTGCAGAATTGGCCTCTGATCTCAGGATAGAGGGGCGGACCTGACCCCCACAAGCGAAATGTCCGACCGGGTAGCGGGGATCGGGACGGAACGTGGCCGCAGAGCGATCCTAACGGGGGGCTAACGGGGGGAGCGCGGCTCGTGCGACCCGTCGCCCCCGGAAGACGCCACGCGCCTCTGTGGCGCGCTGAGGCGGAAGGCCCAAGGGGGCGACAAAATCACATAAGGAGCCAGGTCTCCGCATCCTCCATCACGCCCTCTTCGTCGGCTGCGGTGAGCCCGAGGTAAGGCCGCGCCGGGATCGTGATCTTGTGGGCGGGGATGGTGACGTCCGTGACGTGGTTGGCCTCGGATTTCTTGACGAAGCGCCGCCCCACCTGACCCGCCTCGTCTTTCTTGCGGTAAATCTTCGCCTGCCGCGCCGGCTTGTTGATCGTGCCGCCCAGCTGGTGGATGGCGGCATATTCGACAGGCGAGCCGACCCGCACCTCTTCGGCGGTGGCCTCGTGGTAGATCGAGCCCGCCAGATAGCCGCGGGCGCGCAGCTTTTTTACCGGGATCTGCTTGCGGCGCTCACGCGCCTTGACGGTGGCAGCGCGCAGGGCAGCCCAGGGCGTGCCGTCGGGCGCGTTCTCCTGGGCAAACCGATCCTTTGTTGAAGAGAGCATGCGTTCCCCAACAGCGGCGTAGAAGGGCCGCTTGTTCTCCATGCGCTGAAGCATCTCTTCCAGCGCCCGCCGGGCGTCTGCATCGCGCAGCTCCGTGTCAAAGCCGATCCTGACAGCCATGTTGAATTCTCCTCAGTTCAGCGCCATATTCCGAGAGCGGGCACGCGAAGACCGGTGTTGGTCCTGGTAGCTCCCCGTGACGACGGCCAGATCACCCTCGGCCGTCATTTTCTTTTCCAGATCAGCTTGCCACCACGTCTTCGATCGAGAAGTCCGCGATTGGGTCGCCCCTTTTTGTCGGTCGGAACATAAGCGGTCACGCCTTCCCACCAGCGCCGCCCGATCTGAAACACGACCATCAACCCGCTGTCCGGATCGACACGGATGTAGCGTCGGTCAATCAGCAGCTCCTCAATGGTCGGGTCCATCGGGTCGGGCTTGCGCGCAACGCCCAGCCAGATTTCATCCGGATCCATGAGAGCTTCCGCGAAGAGCGGCGTATATGTGGCCCGCTCCCTTTTGCCGATTTTCCACGCTCCGCTCCGATCCCGGAACAGCTGATCCGAGATCGGCAGCCGGGTGCCGGCCGGATCTTCCCAGAGCACCGCCGATCCGATCTCCGCTCCGAAGGGCTGAAGGAAGGCCCGGACATAGTCTTCCTCCGGCAAGCCCGGTTCCAGAGGCTGTGCGCTGAAGGGGCGCGAGGCGTCGATCAGGTCCTGAAGCGGCGACGGGGTGTCGATCCGGGCGCCATGGCGGCCGTCCGGCTGCAGCCCGCCCGCCTCGTCGATCAGGGCCGAGGGCACAAGCCCGCGCTCCCAGGTATCGCCGGGCATGTAGTTCCAGCCATAGCCGATGCCCTCGGGCAGCTGCACCGTCTCTCCGCTGGCCTGGTGGGTGTAGGGCCGGGTGACGATGTCCGGGGCGGTGTCCGGGCCGTCCTTGCCAAGGCGGCGCAGATCACCCTTCGACAGGGTGCGCACGCCGCAGCTGCACTTCCAGTCGTTGGGAGGGAAGTGGATGTCCCACCACGGATCGTTCCACATCAGCACGAGCCGATCCCAGGTGACATGCTGCGGGCGGGGCGACATCGGCACCCGGGTGTCCGCGTGCAGGTACTGCCAGTAGGGCCGCAGCTTCACCATGTCCGGATCGCGCATCTGGCGCAGCCGGCCCGCCATGTAGCTGGTGCGGATGTTGGTCTCGAAGATGGTCCGGATGCGCCAGTCGCGGCCGCCATTGTAGGACCAGCCGTATTTTTCCACGAGCCTGTCGAACTCGGAGGCAAAGGTGCCGATGTCATAGGTGCGCGCACCCTCGATCGCCGCGGCCTGGAATTCCTCCAGCATCGACATGTCGGTGACGCCGGCGACGACGAAGGCGCGGTCGTGATCCGCCAGCATCGCATCGGTCCAGACCTTGGTCGGCTTGCCCCGTTTCTGCGTCAGAAAATCGATCTGTTCGCGGAATTCCTGACGGGTGAAATCCGGCTCGGCAAAGGCCACCGGCACCTCGGCTTCGGCAAGAGCCGTCTCGCGCCCTTCGAGCGCTGCAAGATCCAGCACCTGGATCAGCAGTCCCGCCAGGGCGTCAGGTGTCCAGGTGGCGGCAAGATCGAGGAGCCCCCGGGAAATATCGTCCCAGCCATCTTCGGGCAGCGGATTTTCCTGGGCCGCCGTGATCAGCCGGCGAATGGCCGTGATGCGCCGCGTGAAGTGACGCTGTGCGGCCGCCACGGCCAGATCGGTGAGACGTGCAACCGGGCCTTCAGGTTCCGCGAAGCAGACATGCCTGTCCGTCAGGCTTTTTTTTTGAGCCTGGGCGCCGCGAAGGCGGGGTTGTCAGGATCGGCGGTCACGGCAGGACCGGCTGCTGCTGCGCTGCCAAAGGCGCGGCGCCCGGTGACGAGGGCGTCGATGGTGCGGTCCGACAGCTGGTCGGTGATCTCGAAGGAGACGATGTAATCACGGGCGACGGCGTCATCTTCAAAGGCAGCAGCTGCTTCGACGATCTGCCGCAGGGCCTTGTTGGTGGCCTCGGCGGCGCCCGCCTTGGCCTTGCGGCTGTTCGCCTCGGCTGTCTCGTTCTTGGGCCGCACCCGCCAGACGCTGGGGATGGCGGCGCCGGGCAGGTTGTATGCGACGATCCAGCTGAGCAGCTGCCCGCGCAGGGCGCCCGCCAGCAGATCACCGTCACTGTCGACCAGCAGATCCAGCATCTCCTGGTGGACTTCGCCCAAGGCCCGGTTGCCTCCGCTTTCCCCGACCTGCGTGGTGAGCGTCTCACCGGTGGTGCAGATGGAGATCTGCTTGTCCCAATAGGCTAGAAACTGTTCATAGCTCACGCTCCCCGAGCGACTGGCCTCGAGAAAATCGATATCCGTCCCGATGGGCACGGCAATGGCGGAGGAAGTCCGCGCGCGCTGCAGAGTGTTGAGCAGTTCGGTCTGCTGGTCACTGAGCGAGCCGTAGGGGGTTTTCCCGACGATGGTGGGGCCTGCGAACTTCTCAAGGAAATGCAGCCAGAAAGTGATGCCCTCGCGTTTGAACAGCACCGGCCAGAAGAGGCGCGTGCCCAGCCCGAGCCCATAGGGGTTGTTGCCCTTCACGCCCACGCGGTGAACGACGAACTTCCGATCGGGCAGCTCGATGCCCTCCCACATCGCGGCATAGGTCAGAAGCCGCGGCTTCCAGTCCCGATCGAAGGCAAAGCGGCGCTGATCGAGTGCCACGAGGCGTTCAGGCCGGATGCGGTTGCCGTCGCGCGCCCAGACGATCTCGCTGACCGCAAAGCCCTTCAGCGTGGCATCCAGCATGTCTTCGCAGATGAGGTCGAAGGGCAAGGCGCGCAAGAACTCTTCCACCAGGTCGGCGGCTTCCTTGTCGATGGCGCGTTCGCCACCGGGCTCGACCTGCCATTCCCGTGCCACCAGCGCCTTTTTGCGCTTCTGCAGCATGGCGAAAGCATGGGTGTCCCGTTCGATCTCGTCATAGATCTTGAGGCCCTTGCCGCCGCCCTGCTGGATCAGCGTGTCATCGACATGCTGCAGCACCCCGGTGAAGAACGGGATGGTGATGTCGTTGGCGACATTGGCAATCAGGCCACGCTGTTCGGCGGGCAGATTGCGGCGGCCCGGCTCCGCATAGGCTGCGGTCCCCTGGGCTCTGGCCTCGGATTTGCGTTTGCGGCGGCCCATGCGGCAGCTCCTTTCAGCGGACCCGAGGGTCCAGTATGCGAATGCCTCGCGCCCGGAAATCCGTGGTGGTGTGGCGCTTGCTGCAAGCTTGGGCGTCGTGATCGCGACCGCCGCAATAGCTGCAGCGAAGGTTGGCCCGGCGCGACGAGCCGCCCCATGTGTGGGGACAGGTGCGCTTGTCGTGCAGGTTCGAGCCGCAATAGCTGCACCGCATCATATACCCCCCATCCGGAAGCCACTGAGCCGGTCATCACCGATCGGGGCCGAGGCTGACTGGATCTGACCGCTGACACCGCTGCCGGCATAGATCAGGGTGTTCTGCCAGAGCATGTCGAGACAGTCCGGACCGTCATCATGATCGGCGTTCGGCCATTGCTGCAGCTGGTCGATCAGCGTGGTCTGGGTGGCGTTGAACCGGATCAGTCCGGCCTTGACCGGCGGCTGCAGGCGTTCGATGCGCAGATCCTTGTCGCCGGTGGGCGTGATCGGCACAGCAGAGATGCCAACGCCCTGGCGGGCCGCGGTGACCATCAGGGTGGTGCGCAAGAACTCCTGAAACTGGACGGCTTCCACGAACCACAGCAGGCAGTGATATTCCCGCTGCAGCGCGATCGTATCGGAAATGATGAGGTCCGGCAGCCGCTTGCGGATCGACGCCTCGACCACGTCCATACGCCCCTGCAGGCGGTCATACCCACCGATGAGGATGGCGGAGGGATCGCGCCCCTTGGCCTTCTTGCCGAGGGAGGGGTCGATCGCGCCGAAGAAGGTCCATTCCCGGATCCGCTGCACCCAATAGGTCAGGTCCCCGAACGGATTGCCCTCGCTGATCGGCTTGTTCTGATATTCGGTCTGGAAGGCTTCCCGATCCGCCGCACGCTCCAGCATGAGGAAGAGGAGCGGCTGCACCGACGGCCAGTTGACCACGGCCCCGAGATCCATTTCCGCCTGGTTGGCATGGTAGAATGCGCGGGCGGCCTCTTCGCCATCGTTCTGATAGACTTCCTCGAAGCGGTCCCACATCTCCATGTCGTCAGGAAAGCGCACCACCGCCTGAAACTCGGTGACGTTCCAGGTGGGGGCCTTGGCCGCGCGCACGATGACCGCGTCGAAGTGCAGCACAGTGCCGACCCAGACCACGTCCATACTGCCATCGGGCGGACCCACTTTCAGCGCCGCCCGGTAAATCCAGTTCCAGAGCTTCTTGCGCTGATCCGGGCTGCGGACCGCCTCGTCGTTCTCGATGTCGTCAAGAAACAGCAGGTCAGGCCGGAACGGGCCATGCCGACGGCCCCGGATCTTCTTGGCAGCGCCCAGGCCTTCGATCCTGACATTGTTGCGCGTAACGATCTCGCCCTCGCGCCACAGCCGCCCCTGTCCGCAGGCGTCAGGAAAATCGTTCTGCAGGCGGATGTTCGTGGTCAGCTCAGCCTTGATCGCCTCGACCAGCAACGCCGCCTGCTCATAGACGTCGCAAACCTCGATAATGTAGCGCTTCAGGCCGCGCACGATGCAATAGAGCGCAAACCCGAGCGACAGGTGGGTGGATTTGGAGGCACCGCGGGGGGCGATGAACAGATCTCTGACGCCCTTTTCCGAGGCGAGGATCTCCGGCACCCGCGCAAAGATGTGCTGGTGGAACAGGCTATGATCCCCGCGCACATAGTGCGGCAGGTAGGTTTCCATGAAGAACTGGAACCCGTCCTGCTCTGCCACGCGGGCAAGGCGGGCCAGCCGGGCGGCAGGATCGGCGGCAAAGGCTTCGACATTCAGTTCGATGTGCCGGGCGAAATCGTTCGCCATCTCCGCGATCTTGTCGCGGAAGTCTTTCCTGCTGAGGGTTGCCTTCAGCTTGGGGCGCCGGGTCATAGCGATTTCCTTGCCATCAGACGGGCTGCCAGTAACCGTCGCGCAGCCAGCCGTGCCAGCCGCAGTTGAGCTGACGTACCGAGGGGGTCAGCGTCGGTGCATCGGTGCGGCCATTCCAGGACCAGCTGGGCGTGGCCGCGGGCTTGGCGCCAAGTCCGATGGTGATATGGGCAACGTCACCGCACCCGCAGGGGCAGAAGAACCACAGCGCCGGGCTTTTGCCGTCTTCCGCCTCCGTGAACCAGAGGCTGCCGGGCAGAGCTGTCTCGCGATGCAGCCGACGATCGGTGAACGCGATGGCCCGGATCATGACGCATAGAGCTCGGTCAGGTGCTCGCCAAAGGGCTCGATGATCTCGAGGATGGCTGCCGCGTGCTGCGGGAATTCCTCGCGCACGAAGTCCAGAAGCTTGCCCATGACATCCTGCGCCACGCCCAGCTCCGACACCCGGGGCGCGAACTTCTTGGCGCTGGCCGCCATCTTGGTCATCGCATCCGAGAGTGAGACCAGCATCCCGAGCTTCTCCTGCACGGAGTGATTGCCGCTCTTGATCTCTTCGACGATCGACTGCGCCTGCATCATGAAATCTTCGACGACGCTGGAGACCACGGCCTCCACGCCTTCGCCCGCGATCACATGGGCGGTGCGCGCCTTGTCCCAGTCGTCGCCCTGTGCCTTCGCCGCCTTCTTCCAGCGGCCAACGGTGGCTTCGCTGAGCCCGTAGGCTGCAGCAATGGTCGCCTGGGTGAAGCGACGGAAAACATAGTCGGCCCGGGCCTTGCGCCGCAGCTCTTCGTTATTGCGCGGTGCCATTCAGCCCTCCGGCGATGATAAAGGCGATGGCGGCCGACACGAGCCCGCCGACAATGAGGCGCAGCACCCAGGTGATGCTCTGCTGGATGCCGTTGAGTTTCTCGTTGGCGTGCGAAATCTGCTGCGCCATGCCGGCCTCGTTGAGTTCGAGGGTCCGGAGCCGCCCGTCATGGCTATCGAGCCGGTTATGGGCCCGATGGATGCTTTCGGCGAAGTGGTTGGGGAAGTCGGTCATTCGGTCTCCGGTTACCGGTGGGGCCCAGACGATGGCTTGTTGCGGCGCAGCGCGTTTCCCGTCGCAAGGTTTTCGCCGTAGGACTCGATGGTGATCGAGGTGGGGCGGCGAAGTTCGACCTCGCGCATCTTGCTCTCGATGATGCTTTGCAGCACGCCCGCGCTCGGGCTCAGCGTCTTCAGGGCATCCGGGACGCTCGCCCGGACGTGGTTATCCGCGGCCTGCAGGGCGTCCGATCCTGACAGGCCCCGCGCCAGCGCCATGAGCAGGCCGGAGGCGGAAGCGGAATGCAGGGCCTCGCGCGCGCGTGCCTCTTTCTCGATCGCGACGTGGCTCCGGACGAGGCTGCCGATCCAGCCGACGATCCCGACGACGACCCAGCCCCACACTCCCTGCGGCGCCGTCGCACCATCCAGGACGGCGGCGTCGGCCTGGGTTCCGGCCATGAGGAATAGGCCAAGCAGCACGACGGCGGAGCCCTGCCACGGCCAGACCAGACGGAAATTCGGGGACTGACGTTCCCACCAGGCCCAGAAGCCGAAGATCAGCGGCGCGATCATCTGCCAGATGCTGAGGCCGCTGTCGATCACGGCTTCGGGGCTGTCCCCGAGGCCCATGGCCTGAAACAGGCCCATCAGATCGATCCCCGCCGAGTTCAGCAGCACAGTGGCGAGGAGGAGGAGCTGCGCCCAGAAGGATCGGGCCTTCCAGACGGCAAGGGTTGGGAGGGCAAGGTTCATGACCGGGATCCTTCAGAGGTGGGGTTCGGACTGGTGGGGTGAGGTGTAACTTGCGACGATCCAGCCTTCCCGACCGGCATAGGTAACGAGATGCCAAGAGCGGCCGTCGAACGTGCCGGAGCGGATCACCGGGACCACGACGCCGTCGGGGATGGCGGCGATGACGTTGGGATTGAAAGACGGCCAGCGGCGCATGTTGAGCGTGTCGCCGTTGGCTTTGATCTGCACCATCATGTCGTTGATGGCCGACAGGCTGGAGCCTTCCTCGGCTGCCGCATCCGCCGGATCGTCGCGGCCAAGGACCAGCGCGCGAACCTGCTCCAGCGGGAAAAGCGGGCCCGGATCGACCTTGCGGCCCGGGCTGACATACCAGTGCGTGGTGATGTCTTTGAGGGTCGGGATGTCGCGGAAGAGGGCTGAAAGCAGGGCGACCAGCGCGTCGATCTGTTCGACCGTGTAACCCATCCAGACCCCCGCGCCGTGCTGGGGCGTGTCGACATATTCGATGTCGAACTCACCACCGGCCTCGAAAATCTGCCCCCACCAGGCCCGGCCCTTGTCAGCGGAATACGACCCGTTCCTGAGCGAGCGGCCGAGTTCGCCGACGGTCGTCATCTTGCCCGGATTGACGAGTTCGATCCCGATCGAGAAGCCGTTGCACCCGGTGCGGCCGTGATAGCTGGACTGGCCCGCGTGATTGGCGCGGCGGTTCGTCGGCACCTGCTGGGTGACCGTCGCGTCGCGCTCGACCACGAAATGCACGCTGACCTTGCCGGGATTGGCTGACGCGAGGTAGGCGGCGGAATTGCCCTTCTCCAGCCGCCCTGCGGCGTCATGCAGAACGACGATTTCCGGCGTGATGACGTCGCCGATGTAATGGGCTTCCTGAAAGGTCAGCCCCTCGACCTTGTGGTTGATGATACGCATGTCGCCTCCGGTTTTCCGAGGCATCGCATGGGCACAAATCAAAAGTCCCCCGGACAGGTGTCCGAGGGATCAGTCTTCATCAGGGAAAAGAGAAAGCTGGCCAGGTGGCGCATTCGCAAGACGGCGGACATGCCTCTGCGAGATCCCGAGATATCTGGCAATCGCCCGGCTGTCATGACCCTTTGCGGCCAAGGCCCCGACCTCCTGACGGCGCCGCTGCACCTTGCCGTGCGGCACATAGATCGGCTGGCCGCCAAAGTGATGACAAAGCGCCGCTGCCTGCGCGTCACCAAAGAGCTCGACCAGCTCCGCCGAGGGCTTCTTCGCGAAGTAGACCTCCTGCCCGCCGTAATGCTGCATCAGCTTGAGGGCCACGCCAACCCCCAATTCCTCGGCCACGCCAAGCAGGATCTCCGGAAGGAAGGAAAGGTCGTTCATTCTGGCCTCACCGCGTCGGAATGCCGGAGCGCTGGCACCAGCTCTTCAGCGCCTCAACCACATCGTTGATCTGCGACGCCTCCGTCATCATGTCGATGTCGAGCGGCACATGCCCCCACTTCGTCTCGAACCGAGCACGGATGAAGGCATTCAGCCCCTTCGGGCCTGCAGCCTTGGCATGCCCGGCCATGAACAGAAGGCGCCACAGCACGTGGCAGTATCGGACATCGCCTCGTTTGGCCTGCGGCCGGCGCTTGGGCGTCTGAGTTTTGAAGCCACGCTTCTTGAGCGCCTCCAGAACCTTCCGGAGGTCCGCATCCGACATGTCGGACATGCTGGCTTTGCCGGTCACGACGAACTGCAGGTCATGCCGGGTGTCGCTGTCGATCCCGAGCTGCCGACAACCGGCATGGATCATGCGGTGAAGGGAACGGTCGGTCATGCCAGCCGACCTTCCAGATCCTGCGCCATGGCCCACAGCGACTGCGGCTCCCCAAAGGCGCCGGTAACGCTGCGGTTGCCCTGGGCATCATGAGAGAGCTCAAATCCGAAGGCCTCAAGCATTCCGCCAAGGGCCTCTTCAAGGATCAGCGTGCGTTCCACAAAGGATTGATCGGGGCGAAGCTGCATGTGTCTTCCTCCCTAAAGAATGAGGATGGCGGCGGCAGAGGCGGTGAAAAGCACCGTCAGCACAGCACCGAGGGCAATGACGTCAGCAGACTCGCGACGCAGCGCCGAATGCGCGGTCGTCGCGGCAAACCAGACCGCGCCAAAGCCGATGACGATCCCGACACTCATGATCCCGTCTTTCCGATCTGCTTCATCGGACGGCCGCCATTGACGCCGTGGGCGAGCTGGACGCGGTCCGCCGCACGATAGCCGGCATAGGTCGCGCCTTCGAAGCGCGGCCGGGTCGGCTTATTGGTAATGACGCCGGCCTGGGGAAAACGGACCGAGAGCACCTCACGGGACTTGGTCCATGCCTCGTCAGACATCGTTTCGGCGAACATCATCGACAGGCGGCTGCGCAGCCGCAGGACGAGACCATAGGTGAAATCCCTGACAGCCGCCCGTTTCGTGGTGATCGTGCGACGGCGCTTATATTCCGGGCTGAGCTTGAAGCCTGCGATCTCCTGATCGACCGCGCGGTTCAGAACCTCGACGAGGTAGCAGGCGATCTCCGGTCCCGGGGCATGGCCTACGAAGGTGATCACCGGCGTCCAGCTTGGATCGAACATCGTGGCGGAGTTGGTGCAGCGACCGACCATGCCCCAGAGGCTGTCGCGGGCCGAGGCCCCCTTCGTTTTGACCGGGACCGACTGTTCGTCGAACTCGACATCCTCGTCGGAAAGCCCATGTTCCCGCATCAGCGCTGCGGCCTTTTCGGCGGCGCCCATGGCTTCGGCCTCCGACGCCCCGGCGTCGCGCGCGAGGCGGCGAAGTGCCGCGATCTTTTTGCGAATGTCATCTGCTGACATCGATCCCTCCAGCTGCTCATCAGGCCCCGGCCACCACGCCGGGACGACGCCCCGAGGGGCGTTTCGCTCAGGTGGTCGGTTTGGTCGCCTTGAAGGTCAGGCGGCGGCTGGCGGGGATATCGACGAGCGCGCCGTTGCCGGGATGCCGTCCAACGCGCGCTTTGTAATCCTTGGTCTGAAAGCGCCCGAAGCCCGCGATGCTGACAGTGTCACCGGCATCTGCGCGCTCCGCGATCTTTGCATGCGCAGCATCAAGGATTTCTTTGACGTTGGTCTGGTTGAAGCCGAGCTCATCGGCCACGGCCTTGACCAGCTGGGTTTTGGAAAAGACTGCCATGGGGGTCTCCTTGGATTGAAGATTGCGCCCGAGCCGGATCACCCGGCCGGGGCTGGTTTCAGGCGTTGGCAAGGTTGATCGTGAGCGGTTCCCAGCCATCGCGATGGCTATTCCGGAAGGAAAACCGAACATACTCCTTCGCGCCCATCACATAGGCGGCGTCCCGGATGGCATCCTGTCCGCGCAGCCAACGAGAATCTTCGCTTTCGGTTCTGAGCAGAGCGGCGATGGCGGCGCGGCTGATCTGGCCCTCGCGATCGATATTGAAGGCGTTCGTGACGATCGACCGCATTTCGGCCCTGGTTTCCGAGGACCATTCATGGATGCATTCGTCAAAAAGGGCCTTCGCGGCCTGCATTTCCGGGCCGTAGGCGATCCGATCCTGCATGCGGACCTCAATCTTCCAGAGCCCGTCAAAACTGGTATAGCTGCGGTTCCCTTTGGGCCCGCCGATCGACACGCCGTATTCCTGCGACACAAGATCGTCGAAGGCGTCCAGATTGAACATGAGATGATTGCGGAAGCGGCGCAGTTGCTCCGACAGCGCCTGTGCCCATCCGAATTCCCGGCGGACCGTCTCGTCCATCAGTTTTTTGACAGGAGGGATCGCCTCGACCGGGTGCAGGCCACCCGTCGGGTTCTTCATATAAGGGCTGCCTTGGACGTCGATGATGCCATCGGGGATCGGGGCGGGGGTGAAAGCCGTTGCAGTTGACATTTCAGGTCTCCTTGGTCGGGTTGAGGGGGCAACTTCTGCAGGCGGCCCAGTGCCGAAGCCTGTCAGGATTTGAGGTGGACATCGGCGCCGTGGCGAAAACCTGACAGGCCTCCGCCGTGATGCCCTCGTGCAGGTGCGGACACATGATGCGGTCGCGATAGAGCCGCACCACGCGTGCGCCATGGCGCCTGGTGGCAAGATCCAGACTGCGCGCGGGATAGGTGCCGCTGATCAGCATGGAGATGGAGGGACGCGGGATGTCGCATTCCCGGGCGATCTGCGACACGGTCTTTCCCTTGGACCGCTGCTCGCGCAGCAGGCGCACCCATTCCAGCTCCGGAAGGTCGAGCTTCAGACCTGTTTGCACGGCCAATCCTTCCCGGTGTTGAAATCGTGGAAAGACCCGCGTTTATGGCTGTAAACCGGCGCGCGAGGGCCCGTATCCCGGATGAGCCGAAAACGGTTGAAGCCGTTCGAACCGGACGCGGTACCGGGCACTTTGCGCGCTGTCCGCATGACATACCCGGCAGCGACGAGTTGGCGCAGAAAACCGTGCAAGCTTTTGTAAGCCTTCGGCGGATCGGCGCGGGATACGACCATCGCGATATCGGGAACGGTAAATTCACGATGGATCTGCATTGCCCGCCATGCGCGCTGCCGGATCGTGTTGCGAGAGGGTTTTCGGATCGTCTTCGTCGGCCCGCTTCCGCCGCCACAAATCCTGACACCGCTCGCCACCGCCTGCGCGCCAGCTTCGGTCAGCTGGAAGCACCCACGTTCAACCCGTTCGATATATCCGCTCGCGATCAGCCCGCACGCAGCTTTGCCGACCTGAGCGTTGCTCAGGTTCAGTGCCTCGCCAATCTGTGCGATCACCTCGCAGCGGTCGCCAAGATGGTAGAGGATGCGATGCTGGTTGGTGGGCTCGCTGGTCACTTCGTCACCCCCGGAACATGGATCGGACGACCGGATTTGCGGTCGTTGGTCAGATGCTGACCCGCCATCTCGCGCAGGGTCAGGCCGTCCGTGGATGCGGGCGGGTTCCGCAGGCCAAAGCGTTCGATGGACTTGATCGCTTCGAGGATCTCGCGATTGAACCCGCCGGTCGCGCGGTGGACAAAAGCCGCAAGATCGGCGGCCACCGGAACTTCGCATTTCGCCGCCAGAAACTCGGTGACCTCTTCGACGGTGGCCGGTTCAAACCGCACATAGCGGCTGATCCGCGACGCGGTCTGCGGGTAGCGCGTCAGGTTGTCCCTGATCTTGCCCATACCGACCAGGATGAACGGCACACCGGAAATGTCGGTCAGGTCGCGGATGGTATCGACCAGCTTGCCCTTCGTGGACACGTGGTCGGCCTCATCAACCACCACCACAAACTGCCGCTGGACCACAGCCGCATCGCGCGACCGCTCGGCCAAGGCGGCCAGACAGGCGTTGAAGCGCTGCTGATGGCCGCGCGGCGGGTTCATGATGCCCATGGATGTCAGCATCTCGCCCAGCATCCAGTACGGGTCCCAGTCCGTCTTCGCCCGCAGATAGGTGCAATCTTCATCATCCGCCCAAAGCGACAGGATGGTGGTCTTCCCGAGGCCCGGCGGGCCATCGACGATGATCAGCCGGCATTCTGCAGAGCCGCGCATTTCAAGGTCGCTCATCGCGCCCAGAAAGCGCATGTAATTCCGGGTTTTCACGAAATCGGGTTTCATGTAGTCTCCTCTTCGTTGACTGCTCGTCACAAATCAGGCGGCGGACCTGAGAAGGTCGTCCAAACTCGACAGGTCCACGCCTGAATTCCTCAGCACCTCCTGACCGGCCCGGCTGGCCATGACGTCGCGCAGCAGGCGCACCCGCCCGGGTGTCAGCTGCGACGGATCGGCAAGGCATTGCAGCGCAAGCTCGGCATCGGGATTGATCTGCGCCGACTGGGCGCGCCGGGCGGGCGCCGCCGAAGGCCGGGCAGGAAGTTTCTCCGCCTCCGGCACCCCCAAGGGCGCCATGTCGATCACCGCACCCGCAGGCTGGTGATCCAGAATGAGCGGGGCGTTGCGCTCCTCGACGATGCCTTCACGCCGCAGGTCGTTGCGCTTCAGGCGGCCCTTTTCCCGACGCTCCATGGCGCCTTCCAGGAAGGTTTTGGGCATGTAGCTGACCTTGTTGCCACCAAACGCCGCGACGCAGATGAGCTTGCCGACCTCGCGCGTCTCGGGATCGATTTCCCGGACCCAGACCCTGTCAGCCTGGTTATAGTCGTAGCCGACATAGACCTCCTGCTGGTGATAGGGGTTCAGATCGAGGCTGAAATATTCGTTGGTCCAGAGCTCTACCAGGCACCGGTGGACGGTCCGCTTTTCGTAGGGGCGGAACAGGTCGTCCATGGTGAACGGATCGACGAGAACCGGCTCGAAGCCCTGATCGACGTGGTATTGCCAGTATTCGTTCGGCGACATGAACCGCAGCCGCCCGGTCTCGGGATCGGCGAAGCGGGGCAGTTCGCTATGGGGCCGGTTGTTGTAATCGTCGATCCGGCGCTGGCATTCCTGACGGAAATCCTGCCAGCTCATCAGCAGATTGGAATAACCGAACTCCCGGCGATCCGCCTTGATCTGTTTGTCGATCTTCTGGCGGGCTTCCTTGTCCATCTCCTCGCCCAGATAGGTCGGCAGTTCCCGGGCGAACGGGATCCAGATGCTTTGATGTGACCGTTCGATGTTGCCCTTTGCCTGCGATCCATAGGGCAACGCATGCATCTTCGTGATGTCGAGGCGGGCCATCAGGCCATTGCCTTCATTGTCGAAGGCCTTGTTCTTGTAGCCAGCGCCCCGGTCGAAATAGACGACGGCGGGGATGCAGTGATCGGCACACGCGTTGCGCAAGGCTTCCGTGACCGCGATCACGTTTTCCTTGCGCGAAATCGCCCAGCCCACCGCCCGGCGGGTCGCGACATCGATGATCGTGGTGATCTCGGGCCGCATCGGAGCGCGCGACCCACCCGGATCTTCGACACGCGCGTCAAAGGTGTGGCCGTCGCCGACATAGATGGTGCCGGGCAGGATGTCGCTGGTATCCCGGGACACGAAGGCCATGCGCGCCCGCAGGGTAAGGCGGCCCTCGCGCCCCTTGTTCTTCTGGATGTGATCCAGCTTCTCGCGCAGGATGTATTCGACCTGGTTGATCGACAGCGGTTCGGTGCCTGCCGGAGCGGCCGCGACATAGTCCCGGTGAACCTCGGTGATCTTCGGCTTCGCCGGGCGGGCATAGCCCCGCATGAAGCGCCAGAAATCATCCGGGATCGGCTCTTCCTGTTTGGTCGGCGCGGGCGCCAGCGCCACGAGGCCGCCTTCCTGATAGGACTTGAGCCAGTCATAGAGGGTGGTTCGGCTGACCTTCTGGAAGGCGTGGCCCTTGCGTGGCCGGTTGTTGGCCTGCGCGAGCAACTCCTCGGACACGCCGAAGCCGAAGGGAAACCGGCGATCCGCCGTGCGCCGCTTCTTCGGCTCGTCAAGCGGCGGAAGCGCCGCCATGGGCGATCCCTCTTTCAGCTTCAGCTTGTGTTCAAGCGTCAGGAATTCGCCGGTATCGCGAACCTGACACGCCTGAAGCCATGCCGCATGCCCCTGCTGCGCGAGGATGAAATCCCTGATTGCGGCGCCATGCTTCATGCCCCAGCGGCTGGCATAGGCGATCACAGCGGTCAGGACCTGCCCGCGCGCCTCGGCAATCTTGCGCTGCGAGGTGGAAACCTCGGTGGCGGGCTCGTCCGCGCTGGTGAAAGACACCGCGCGGCTGGCGACCTTGTCCGCCTGCATCATGCGTTCAGCGGCCAGAAGGCTCTCCAGCCGGGGCACCACCGCGATATGGTATTCAAGACCCCCGCCGCCTTCTTTGCCTGCGCGCTTTCTGCAGCGCGACGGCGGCAGGTCGCCCCATCCCTCGCGCTTGGCGTAGCGGATCACACCGCTCTTTGTATGCGGAAACGCCTTGTATCCGAACCGTTTGGCCAGTTCGGCCAGCTCAGCGGCGGTAAAGAATTCCTGAAGATGTGACCGGATCACCGGCAGCGACATATCGTTCATCGTCTTACCTTTATTTCTGCTTCCAAGAGCCGCTCCTGCGCCTCCAACTCCTGTCTCTTGTCCCGGAGGAGCTGCAGCCGGATCATCTTGGCGTATTCCGATGCGATCACGGTCAGACCGAACTCGCCCGGCGCGAAGCCCAGCAGGTCTTTGACGCCGGTGGCGTGAACCAGAGCGATGAAGGCATCGAGCGGGATGCGGTGGTCCTCTGAGCCTTCAGAGGACCATTTGTTGAGCATCGCTTCGCTGACAGTCCGGCCCAGATAATCCGACATCCCCCGGGCCACGGCTGCCCGCGTCATCCCGTCATCCCGGGCATCGCGCAGGGCCTGGCCGATCAGCCGGGCGATCTTGTTATCCAGCCGCCCGCGGCCCGTGACCTCGGGACCATAGCCGACGGCAACCTGAGGCGGCTGCCAGTCGAAGAGGTCCTTGGTCAATGGGTCGCGGTGGCGGCGCATCAGATATGTCCCAGCCGCTTGAGCGAGGCGATCACCCGATCGGCTTCCGCCGAAACCACCATGTCCAAGGCAGCATCGGGCAGTTTGCCGAAGGCCTCACGGACAGCCTTGAAGCGCTTTTCCGTCGACACCTCGGACACGCCGCCAGCGAGGGCCTCGATGGCGCCCGCCACGTTCGATGCCTCGGTCTCGGGATCAAGGATCACATCGAGAACCTGCTGCTGCTTGCGGGGATCCAGCTCGCTCAGCGCCTTGAGCTCAGTCTGCTTGCGCGCCACGGCGGTGCCGACCAGCTGCTGCCGGACGGTCGGCGCGAGGTTGGTCCAGATCTTGACGGCCAGGTTGATGGCGCGCTTTGACAGTCCGACCTTCTCGGCGGTATCCGCCGCAAAGCCGAAGACTTCGGCCTTATCATCGGAAATGGGAAAAGATTTCCCATTTGCCCGGCGACCCGGTTGAGACGCACCAGGGTGCTGTGCGTCGTAGATGCATTTCAGTTCAAACAGATGCTGGCAGCGGTCGAGGGCGGAAAGCTCGGCGCGGCCGAGGTTCTCCATCACCTCTTCCAGCCGCGCAGCCTCGTCGGTTTCAGCGGTGGACAGCCGGGCGGGGATGATCTCTGCGCCGTTGATGCGGAAGGCCTGATAGCGATGCAGCCCCGCCACCAACCGGTAGCGGTCACCGACCTGCCGGACCGTGATCGGGTGCATCAGACCCTGCGCGGCAATGATCGCGGCCAGTGCCTCGGCAGAGGCCGCGTCATAGCTGCGGGCGCGATCGTCAGGAATGTCGATCTGCGCCAAGGGCAGATCGAGGTACGTCATGGTGGTCATGTTTTGCCTGTAGTGAGGAAGTTAAGCAGCGGGCGGCGTGCGTTGGCCGCCCGACGCTGCAGTCTCAGAAGAACATGCCGGAGAGCGCGGCGGCCCAGATGAGCGCGCCCACAAAGCTGAACGGAAGGAACCACCAGCCGGACGGCATCACAGCACCTCGGGGTCAAAGGCGCCGAGACCGGCAGCGATCCCGAGCCCCATCACGAGGAGCGCGAAGATCAGAAGCGCGCCGATCACGTCGTCGAGCCCGACAATGACACTACCGATCCGCATGTGTGATCTCCACGCGCGGCATCGCCTCAGTGGCCTTCGAAAGCGCATCCATGATGCCCAGATCATCAAGGTCCCCGAGACGGATCGTCAGCAATTCGGCAGTGTGGACAACTAAGCTCTCCAGCTCTTCGATGACGGCGTTCAGAATGGTCGGATCATGGTCGAGCTCATCCTGCTGTTCACGCGTCTCTGCCAACGCCTTGGTCAGGATGGAGATCACCTGAGCGTGGGCGCGAAACTTGGCGAAAGTTCTGACAGGCGACGTCATACCCGCATCCCCCTGACACCCGCACCGAGCCCCTCTTCGAGAAACCTCAGCTTTGTCCCCTTCGGGGTGATATGCGCGTGGATTTCCTCGCGGTTTGCCTGCTCGATTGCTTCCTGCTTCAGAAACCCCTGAATGCCGCGCAACGAGAGGAGCAGGCGGGACAGCGTCTCCGGATCGGGTTTCACGCCGCCCGCGAGATAGGAGATGACTTCGCCGACATCCCGTGCCGAGGCGCGAAATTCCTCGGACGAGATGTCAGGAACAGCCGCTGGTCTGGACGAAATGCCGGTCATGCCGCCCGTTCCTTGTCAGCAGCACGCTGCGCTTTTGCCCTTGCGATCAGGGCCTCATTTTCCGCAGAAAGGATCCGGGACTTCCTGATGGGATACCGATCCGGGAAAAGCTCCGCGGGCTTGACGCCGAGATAGTCGGCCAAGGCCCGTTCTGCGGGGCGAACAGCGCGGCACCACACCTGCCGCATGTGGCTCGGGTCGATACCATTGAGTTCGGCAAGGCCGCTCAGGGTCATGCCGCGCTCTTCCAAGGCGCACTTGATCCGGGCTTTCGTCCAGACTTGGGTCATTAGGGAGACCTCCTGTTCTAGAGCCGATGCCGCAAACATCGGCTCTTATTCGGGTTAAGAAGCGCAACAGCGGCACGCGTAAGCAGGCCGCATAAGAAAGGATTAACAGGGTTTTTCTGTCTAGTAAACAGAGATTTCCTACTTTGATATGGGACGACAACCGATCTCGAAGACACCGTTCGCTGAGCGTCTCACGTCGGTGCGCAGCGCTTTGGGCGCTAAGGACAGAAAGTCTTTTGCCAAGATTTTGGGGATGAACGCTGAAACGTTGGGTGGCTATGAACGCGGTGACACCGAGCCCGATCAAGCCTTTCTGGCGCGCTATAAACAGGACTTCTCTGTTAATCTCAACTGGTTACTCACCGGCGATGGCGAAATGTTCCAAGGTCAGGGCGGAGGAGCGCAGCCAGAAGTTCTTTCTTCCCCACCTGAGGCCAATCAGTCGGACATGATCCGCCTTCCGGTCTACGACGAGGTTTATGCATCCGCTGGCCACGGCGCGCTCCCGATTTCGGAGCGCGCCGATGGCGTCATGGCATTCGAGCGGCGCTTCTTGCGCGATCAGGGTGCCACCCCCGAACAATGCTCACTGATCTGGGCACGAGGCACCAGCATGAGGCCTACCATCCCAGATGGATCAATTCTGGTGGTGGATCACAGTCAGCGCTCCGTCGAGCACGGCTGCATCTATGTATTCAGCGTCTCTGATCGACTCGTCGTCAAGCGCGCGAGGTGGCGCATGGACGGTCATTTGGAGCTGGTTTCCGACAACACCGCTGAAGGCTACCCCGTCGAAGCTTTTGGACCGGAGACTGCGGATGACCTTCACGTCGTCGGCAGGGTCGTATATTTTTGCCGGGCACCTTGATGAAGCTCGCCCCATATTTTGTTGATGTAGTCGGCTCTGGTGAGCCTGTGGATGTGATGCCCTACGTAATCGAGGCGATGGCTTCCTGTCCGTATCGACACGATTTCACACCAATCGAAATAGCGAAGCTGTTAGAGCTAGTCGCTCGAGGAAAGTACATCTCGGTTGACGTTCTAGACCGCATCGAAGGTCGCATGCTCGATGCCATAACAGGAAGGGTTATCCGATGGCTTCAAAGCGAGCAACGGATCGCACAGCTAACTGAGCGCATGTCAGATGACATGAGATACCTACCGTATGTTGAAGTTCATTACTTCAAGGGCGATCCAGTCTGCGCGGGCGTCGAAAAATTGTCTGGCCGCTGGCTAAGGCAGGACGAACTGGTCAGGTTTCCCCTAGCCGATTGCGATCAGGAAAGGTGTTCATGTGGATATCATGCCTGGACGAAACATAGCGGGCGCAAACGGCACCCGGCCCGTTCCGACCCATTTTGAGACACCAGCGCGTCGTCAGTCGCGCGGTATGCTGCAGTAGAGCATCGAAGCCCAAAACCTAAGGTTGCAGAAAAATGAATATATTGAGCTTGGCATCAGCACTCGTGATCGCCCTCTCGCCACTAGCGGCTTCGGCAAACGAGGTCACACCAGGCGAGGCCTACTCGTTGTCGGAGGCAGAGCTTGCAAGGTTCGACATGGTGGTTGCGAGGGGGCTCAGAGACCCCGGAAGTGCTATGCTTCGTGATGTCATCGCGGTGAAAGGTGATGACGGTCAGATCAGTGTGTGCGGATTGGTGAATGCAAAAAATGGCTATGGCGGGTACTCTGGAGACCTCCCATTTATGGCCTTTCTCAAGACAGACGGTGATCTATTTTCAATCGGAGACGACGAGATCATGTACGGCGCAATCGAGACCATATGCTCGTCTGTACGAAAAGTGTATTTCGGCTCATCGCCTGCACAGGGCAATTGAAAGCTGGAGCCGAAGTATGGTCAGTACCTGACCATCAGTTGCGCCACCTCGCTCGCTGGCACATAGGTCATGAGGTTTCCCCAGTCGTCGGGCCCTTCGACGTCCTGGGAGACCCAGTCTTCATCTTCCGCCCCTCTGGCGTCCGTCACATACAGAGCGACCGATCCATCCGCTCCGAACGAACAGGATCTGGTGGGCAGGGCCGCAAAGCGATCGAGACGATCGCACATGAGCTGCGTTCCGTCCTTTCGGCGCACGATGATCTGAGACGGCCGCAGCGCCGGGTTCACCCGCAGTGGGTCCCAGGCCGTTTGGTGCCGATCTGATGTTGAAACGCCGGCGGCCCGCAGAAGACGGTATGCCAATGTGCTTCCCCACCGACGCCACAGCATGGCCACCAGGCACGTAATGACGATGCTGGATGCGGTTGCCGCCCAGACCGACCCGCCAGGTGCGGCGACAGCCATCGCCGTTATCCGAGCCACGACCGCGAAGAC
Organism: Salipiger marinus; assembly: GCF_035481585.1. Lineage (NCBI taxonomy): Bacteria > Pseudomonadati > Pseudomonadota > Alphaproteobacteria > Rhodobacterales > Roseobacteraceae > Salipiger > Salipiger marinus. Next base: position 37,525 of record NZ_JAYKSL010000002.1, read on the forward strand.
CAGCGAGCCGAAGATGACGTCGGCGCTGCCGTGGCCTCGATCAAGACCAACGGAGGCTATCCGGTAGCCCAGAAACCCGGCCGCCAAGACCACTATGGTGTCAGTGGGCAACTGAAGAAGGGATGCGACGTCATTCATGCGAGAACCTCATTTGGCGACAAGGTAGCACAGACGGCGGAACGAGGAATCCCTGGGATGGTGTCAAGATCGGCCGCGACCCTGAGTGGCCAGAGGCGGGGCTAGAACTGCCGATTTTGACCGCGCCTCTGCCGTCAGGAACTGGCCTGACGGTACCGATCCTGACACTTCGCGTGGTCACACCTTAATCGTCGCCAAGTCACGACTGAATTTTATCTAACCCGTTGTTTAGTAATAGTTATTGTAAGGTGTGACCGATTACGCCAAGGAGTGACCGCTTGGTCACCCCTTGGCGTGCTATCTCGGAAAATTATGAGGCCGCCAAGCTTCCTTTACTTCGGAATAGTGATCGCGGAACCCGACAATTTCCTTAATGTTGGTAGTACGTTACCTGATGCGTGATTTTTGTAGACCAAATGTCGATCGGATGCGCGATCGAACCGCCCAGATCGCTCATTTCCATCCACTAACTTGCACTTCCGTCCGGAAACGAACTTCGCATGATCTGCGGATTTTCCCTTTTCTTTTATGCTCTTAATGGGCGATTTCCTCGATCATCGTTCTGTCCGGAAGTTAGTCCCCCCCTACACCAAGCCCCATCGCCGCCGAGATCGTGGGCGCGGCGCTGAGCGATGGCAGCTATCGCAAACATGTGGAGGGGGTCCGGCGGCGGCTGTCCCGCGCGCGAAAGGAGGCTGCCGCGCGGCTGGCCGATCTGGGCATCACGCCATGGCTGATGCCGCGCGGCGGCTTCTATCTGTGGTGCCACCTGCCCGAGGGCCGGGATGCCGCCGCTCTGTCGCGGGCGGCGCTGCGCGAGACTGTGGTGCTGGCGCCCGGCAACATCTTCAGCCCGGCGCAGACGGCGGCGGGCTTCATGCGGTTCAATGTAAGCCAGATGCCGGACCGCGCGTGGCAGGTTCTGGCGCATGTGCTTGCCGAACCGCCGGACCGGCCCGGCTGACCACGCGGGCCAGCCGGACCGGGGCTGCGGCGCTTAGTTCAGCGTCACCACCTCGGGGGCGGCGGCGGCAAGCGGGCCGGGGGCAAGGATCGCGGCGATGTCGGCGGTGGTCGGCACCTCGGCGCGGATCACGCCCTGACCGACGATCCACGCGGCCTCGCTCGCCAGCAGTTCCGGCAGATCGGGGGCCAGCACGGTGCCGAATTCCATATCGGCCCACATGCCCTGCAGCGTCTCCACCGACACGTTGCCGCTGAGCGAGGCCGAAACCCTGTCCGCCGCCATGGCGGGATCGGCGGCGACATCGGCATCAGCCCGGACCAGCGCGCCCAGAAAGGCGGTCAGATCGGCATCGCGCGCCAGCATGTCGGGGCTTGCGGCCAGAATGTAATGCGGCTCGTAGCTGCCGGGGCGCAGTTCCAGATACCGCGCGCCAAGCGCGTCCTTGGCGCCCTGATAGAAGGTCGGGAAGGGCACGATGGCGTCGACATCGCCGCGCACCAGTGCCGGGACCAGATCGCCGGGGGCGGCATTGATGACCTCTGCCGAGACCCCCGCCTCGGTCAGCGCCGTGGACAGGAAGTAATCCACATTGGTGCCAAGCGTGGTGCCGATGCGCTTGCCGTCCAGATCGGAGAGACTGTCGAGCGGCGACTGGTCGCTGTTGCCGATGATCCGGCTGCCGGTGTAGCGGGTCAGATCGGCCACGATGGCAAAATCCTGACCGGTCAGCGCGCCGGTGGCGGCGGGAAATTCCGCCATGAAGGCGATGTCGACCTGCCCGCCGAGCAGCGCCTCGAAGGCCTCGCGGCCGGAGGCGAAATTGACCAGCGCGACCTCCAGCCCCGCCTCCTCGAAATAACCTTCGGCCAAGGCGACATCGACCTGCGGCGTCTGCGGGTTCGGGGTCCAGGCAAAGGTGATGGGATCCGCAGCGGCGGCGGCGGGGATCAGCGACAGGGCAAAGATGGCGTGTTTCATGACAGTCCTCATGCGCGGGAGTGGGGGGAAGTGGGGTGAAGAAGCTCGATGATCTCTTCGCGGATCGGCAGCAGCACCTCGGCCTGCGCGCGCAGCGACCGGGGGCGGGGCAGATCCAGCGGATAGTCGCGCAGGATCCGGCCCGGGGCCTGACTCATCACGCAGACGCGGTCGGCGAGCAGCAGCGCCTCGTCAACGTCATGGGTGACGAACAGCACGGTGGCCCGGTGCTTCTGCCAGATGTCGATCAGCAGGCGGTGCATCACGATCCGGGTCTGGGCATCCAGCGCGCCGAAGGGTTCGTCCATCAGCAGCACCTTGGGGCCGGAGGCGAAGGTGCGGGCGATGGCCACGCGCTGCTTCATGCCGCCGGACAGCTCCTGCGGGAACTTGCGGGCGTGATCCGCCAGATTGACCTCCTCCAGCGCAGCCATGGCCCGGTCCTGCAGCTCTGCCTTGGGCAGGCCCAGACGTTTCAGCGCGAACTTGACGTTGCCAAGCGCCGTGAACCACGGAAACAGCGCATATTGCTGGAAGATCACCCCGACATCGGGCCGGGGGCCGGAAATGCCGGTGCCGTCCAGCGTGATGGCGCCGCTGGCGGGGGTGACGAAGCCCGCGATGGCGTTCATCAGCGTGGACTTGCCGCAGCCGGACGGGCCGATCAGCGCGGTGAAGCTGCCGGGCGCCAGATGCAGCGTGGTGGGGGCCAGCGCCGTGACCGGCCCCTCCTTGCCCTTGAAGGTGATCGATACCTGATCGACGCGGACATGACCTGACATCGCCATCACCCCTGCTGCCAGTGGACAAGTTTGCGGCCCGCCCATCGGACCAGCAGATCGACGCAGGCCCCGAGCGCGCCCAGAAGGATCAGCAGCGCGAACATGCGGTCGGTGCGGATATACTGCCGTGCTTCCTGCAGCCGGTATCCCAGCCCCGAGGACGCGCCCGACAGTTCCGCCGCCACAAGGCTCAGGAACGCCAGCGCCACGCCCAGCCTCAGCCCCGCCACGATATGCGGTGCGGCGGCAGGGATCACCACGGTCAGGAATTCCCGCTGCCGCGACGCCCCCAGAGAGCGCGAGGCGCGCAGATAGATCTCGGGGATGTATTCCATGCCGTGATGGGTGTTGAACCAGACGGTGAGAAACACGGTGTAGGAGACGACGAAATATTTCGATCCCTCGCCGATGCCGAACCAGACGATCGCCACGGGCACCAGAGCGATGGCCGGGATCGGGCGCAGCAGGGTCAGAAAGGGGTTCAGCAGCGCGCGGACCAGCGCCACCCGTCCCGTCAGCAGGCCCAGCGTGACCCCCAGCACCGACCCGATGGCAAAGCCGGTGGCCGCCCGCCGCATCGACACGGCAAGATCGGTGGCAAGCGTGCCGTTCTCCGCCATCTCGACCCCGGCCTGCCAGACCGACAGCGGCGAGGGGAAGATCTGTTCCGGCACCAGCCCGGCGGCGGTGACAAAGAACCACAGCATCAGGATGAAGCCGAAAGACAGCAGCGGTCGGCCAAGGCCGGTGGCCCCTGCCAGCCCCATGGCCAGCAGCGGCCGGACCCGCCGCGGGGAAGCAGGATCAGCCATGCGCGCGCTCCTTCAGCCATGGCAGCGCCGAGGCCGGGTAGCGATGCGCGCGGAAGCAGCTGTTATGCTCACCGGTGATGAACTGGGCCAGCGGTTCGGGATAGGCTGCGAAGTCCGGGATGACATATTCCCAGACCACCGCGCCCTCTGGTGTGACCTCGAACAGGCGGCCAAAGGCGCTTTCGCAGATGAAGGTATTGCCGTTCCACAACCGCTGGCAGCCGCCCATATAGGGCGAGAAAAACGCCATCGGCAGCGGATCGGCATAGGACCACACGACCCGGCCCGAGCGGTCGAATTCCAGCGCCCGGGAAAACGGCGAGGTGGATCCGGTGCGCAGGTTGCCATTGTCGAAGACAAGGATGTTGCCGCCTTCGGTTTCCACCGGCGTGTGCTGCTGCGCCACGACGTCGGGGCCGACATGCCAGACCACCGCGCCCGTCTCTCGGTTCACGGCCACCACGCCGGAGGTGGTGCGCAGGCTCAGCAGCATCAGCCCGTCGCTGGTCACCGACACGCCGTTGACCATCGGCCAGTGGCGGCGGTCGAAATTGGCATGGACGGGAAAATCGGCGGGATCGAGGTGATCCCAGATCCGCCATTCCCACACCACCTCGCCCGCGCGGTTCACCTCGCGCAGGATGTCGGACTGGATGATGCCATCCGCCCCGTCCTTGCGCGGATCGCCCCCGGTGACGCGGGCGGCCTTGTCGGCGGGCAGCGGCGCCGCAACGGTGTAAAGCAGGTTGCCGTTGGGCAGCCAGTGCGCGTCATGGTGGTGATAGATGTCCTCGTGCCGCCAGACGATGTCGCCCTCGGGGGTCGCTTCGTAGAAATCGCCGCCATGCCACAGATCCCATGCCGGATAGAGCGCCGCCGAGGTGGCGTGGCTGCCATTGTAGCCAAGGTTGCCATTGGGCAGGATCACCGCATCGCGGCCCGGGCGCACCGGCATCTGCCAGCGATGCGCGGAATTTCCCTCGATATCCACCAGATCGACCCGGCCTCCGCCGGTCTGGGGCGCAAACAGCGTGTAGCCGCCTGCGGTGCGGTCCCGGTCGATGGCGGTGAGTCCGGTCCTGCGACGGCGGAGCGTGGTTTGGTCAACAGCGGTCATCTGGGCCTCTTAAAACGATTTAACCAAGCGTTACGGACGATTCCGCCTTGAGTAAAACGTTTTAAAGGTCGAGGCTGGCCTTAAAGAAGCGCCCGCTGATAAAACGGGCAGAATGATGAATGGCAAGGCAGGATATGGACAGACCAGCGGGGCGGCGACCGACCGTCAAGGATGTGGCGAAGCTTGCCGGGGTGTCGCAGGGCACGGTGTCGAATGCGCTGTCGGGGATGCGCGGGGTCGATCCGGTGACGCGGCAGCGCATCGATCAGGCCGTGGCGCAGCTTGGCTATGTGCCCAACCTTGCGGCCCGGCGCATGCGCACCGGCATGACCCATGCCATCGCGGTGATGACCTCGATGCCTGCGGCGGTGTCGGCGGGCAGTTCGCGGCTGGGATTCCTGATGGAAATCGCCGCCTCTGCGGCGATTCACGCGCTGGAGCATAATTCGGCGCTGGTGCTGGTGCCGCCGGTCGCCGATCCCGCGACCGCGCTGCGCAACGTGGCCATGGACGGCGCGATCATCATCGAGCCGCAGCGCGACGACGCCTTCCTGTCGCTGCTCCGGCAGCGCGGCCTGCCCACCGTGGTGATCGGCCAGCCTGCACAGGACGATCTGCCATGGATCGACATGCATTATTCGGAAACGGCAGAGATGCTGCTGTCCCATCTGCTGCAGCAGGGCTCGCGGCGCATCGCGCTGATCATCGGCGCCTCGCAGCGGGTGTCGCAGGGCATCACCGAACAGGTCTATCACGCGCAGATGCAGCGGTTCGGCATCGCGCCGCGCGTGATCCGTGTTCCCGAGGCGGAGGGGGAAGAGGGCGCCTATCGCGTCACCCGCGCGCTTCTGCAGCAGGATCCCGGGCTCGACGGCATCTTTGCCCCGGTGGATGCCTTCGCCTCCGGCGTGATGCGGGCGCTGCGCGAGGAAGGGCGGGCGGTGCCGGGCGAGGTGCGCGTGGTGACCCGTTACGACGGTCTGCGCGCGCGGGAGGAACGCCCGGCGCTGACCGCCGCGAACCTGCATCTGGATCAGGTCGCGGCCATGGCCACGCGCGTGCTGATGGATCTGATTGCCGGACGCGAGATCGCGCATTGCACCAAGGGCCCGAGCCCGTCGCTGGTCATCCGCGATTCCTCGGCAGTGCAGGGCGGCTGACAGGGGCCGCGCCGTCTGCCCTCAGCGCGCGCCCTGGCTCCGGGCGCTGCGCAGCGGACGGGCGGCGGGGGCCGGGGCGCTTGCGACCAGCGCGCGCAGGGCGGTGTCCAGCGGCTCGCGCAGCGCGCCCAGCAGTTCGGACTGGGCGCTGCCATCGCTGACCGACACCCGCACCTTGTCGAGAGAGCGCAGCATCGGCGCCACCTCCAGCGTCTGGACGAAGCGGCTGAACACTTCGGGGTTCTGCACGAAAGGCCCGGTCAGGATCACCCGGTCGGGGAACAGCAGGCGGCAGAGATTGGCGGTCACCCGCAGCATTTCCGACAGGGCCGCCTGCACCACGCGCGAGTCGCGCAGATCCATGCGCGCCAGATGGGCGGCGATGGCATGTTCGCTGGCGGGCAGGCCGGGGAATTCGGCGGCCAGATCCGACCGGATCGCCCAAAGGCCCGCGACGGTTTCCAGACAGTCGCTGTTGCCGCAGTTGCAGCGCAGGCCGCGCCCGTTGCCAAGGCCCCAGTGGCCGATCTCGCAGAACCGGCCCCGGCTGCGGTTCACCACCTCGTTTCCGGCGGCATAGGCGGCGCCGATGCCGTGGCCCCAGTGCAGCAGCAGCGCGGTCTCTTCGGGGCCGTGGTTTTCCTGCACGCGCAGCCCCGCCATTTCCGCGTCAAGGTTGCGGATCAGCCAGACCGGGCAGCCGAACCCGTCCAGCGCTGCGCCAAGGTCCAGATTGCGCAGCTGCGGCCAGCGCGCCGAGACGCACCAGATCTTGCGCCCCACATCCAGCAGCCCGGACATGGCGCAGACGATGGCCGCAAGCTCCACCTGCGGGGCAAACAGCGCGGCGGTTTCGGTCACAAGCTGGCGCAGCGTGGCGGCGATGCTGGCGCTGTCGCTGTCCATCGGCGGGGCGGCGGTGATCTGGCCCAGCACCCGCAGATCCAGATCCACCGCGCTTGCCACCAGCGTCTGGTCCATCACGGTGACGAACACCGCCCCCAGCCGCTGCTGGTTGAAGGACAGCACGGCGGCGGGGCGGCCCTTGCCCCGCCCGCGCGCGCTGTTTTCGTGCAGAACCTCCTGCGCGATGAGCTGGCCCACCAGATCCGACACCGAGGTGGAGCGCAGGCCCAGCTGGCGCGAGATCTCGCCCCGGTTGGTCGCGTGGCCGCTGCGCACCAAGGAGGCGACGGCGATCAGGTCATCGGTGCGGGCAGTGTCCATGGCAGGCGTCATCGCATCAGGGCAGGCAGGGTCATCGTCAGCGCCGGCACATATGTCACCAGCAGCAGGACCACAATCATGGCCGCGTAGAAGGGCCACATCTGCCGCACCGCCGCGCCCATGCGGATCCGCGCGATGCCACAGCCGACGATCAGCGAGGTGCCGACCGGCGGGGTGCAGAGCCCGATGCCAAGGTTGAGGATCATCATCACCCCGAAATGGATGGGATCGACCCCGACCTTGGTGACGATGGGCAGCAGGATCGGCGTCAGCAGCAGGATCAGCACGCCCATGTCCATCAGCATCCCCAGCACCAGCAGCAGCAGGTTGATGGCCAGCAGCACGAAGATCCGGTTTTCGGAGATGAAGAAAATCCCCTCCGCCAGCAGGGCCGGGATGCGCAGATAGGACAGCAGGAAGCCGAAGACCGAGGAGGTCATGATGATCGCCGTAACCATGGCCAGCGTGGTCAGCGTGGTGGTGAAGATGCGCGACACCGCCACCCGGTCGAGGCTGCGATACCAGAACAGCGTGACCAGCAGCGCATAGACCACCGCGATGGCGGCAGATTCCGTGGCGGTAAAGATGCCGGACAGGATGCCGCCGATGATGATGACGATGGTGAAAAGCCCGATGGCGGCATCGGCCAGCGCCTTCATGCCGCTGCGCAGGTCATAGCGCTGGCCCATCGGGTGGCGGTGCCGCTTGGCCATGATCGCGCAGATCACCATCAGCGAGGCCCCCAGCAGGAAGCCCGGCACATAGCCCGCAAGAAACAGGGTGGAGATCGGCAGCCCCCCGGCGGCAAGCGCGTAGAAGATCATGTTCTGGCTCGGCGGGATCAGCACCCCCTGCACCGAGGAGGTGATGGTGACCGACACCGAATAGCCCTGCGGATAGCCCGCCTTGGTCATGGCCGGGATCAGGAACGACCCAATGGAGGCGACATCGGCCACGGAGGATCCGGAAATGCCCCCGAACATGGTGCTGGCCACCACATTGCCATGGGCAAGCCCGCCGCGCAGGCGCCCCACCAGCACATCGGCAAGCTTGACCAGCTTGTCGGAAATCCCGCCCTCGGTCATGATGTTGCCGACGAGGATGAAGAAGGGCACCGCGAGGAAGGTGAAGGAATTCAGCCCGTTGATCATGCGCTGCGCGACCAGGAGCAGCGGCAGGCCCAGATGCAGCGCCGTGGCGAGCGAGGCGAGGCCAAGCGCGAAGGCGATCGGCACCCGCAGCAGCATCAGCCCCAGAAAGCCACCCAGAAGCAGCGTGATCCCGATCCAGTCAACCGACATGATGCGCCTCCGGATGGTCCGAAACATCCGCGTCCGGCATCGACACGTCGCGAAGCAGGATGTTGCCAAGCGCGTTCAGGATGCCAAGACCCCCGCCCACCGTGGCGGAATAATACAGCAGCGCCTTCGGCCAGCCCGAGGCGGGCAGCACCTGCACCCCGGTCAGCGCGATCAGATCCTGCCCGTAATACATCACGCTGAACATGAATCCGGCCATGGCCAGCTGCGCCAGGTAGTCAAGCGCCAGCGCCAGCGGCAGGGGCAGCAGGTCGCGCAGGAAGGTGATGGCGACATGTTCATGCCGCCTGATCCCCACCGCCACCGCCAAGAGCCCGAACCAGATCAGGAACAGCAGGGCGATTTCCTCTGACCAGCTGGTCGGGCTGTTCAGGGCGAAGCGCAGGAACACCTGCGCCACGGTGACAGCCGTGATCGCCACCAGAAGCAGGTGGCAGATCAGGGCGGCCAGCCGGTTGAGCCCGTCGAGTGCGAAGGCCAGCTGGCCGCGCCATGCTGTTGTCATGCCAGACCGCCGGTTACTTTGCGGCCCGGATGCGCTCGAGCAGCGGCATCAGATCGGGAAATTCCTCGTAGATCGGCTGCACCGCTTCCTGAAATGGCGCGTTGTCGATCTCTGTCACCGTGGCGCCGCCTTCGGTCACGGTCTGGCGGGCCTGCTCGTTGGCCTCGCGCATCAGGTCGCGTTCATACATGGCGGCATCGACGGCGGCGCGGGTGATCGCCTCCTGCTGTTCGGGCGGCAGGCTGTCAAAGCGCATCTTGTTCATCAGCAGCAGCGCGGGCGGGCTGAGATGCGCGTCCTCCACGTAATTCGGCGCCACCTCGTAATGGGCGGAGGTGTGGTAGGAGACGAAGTCATTCTCCGCCCCGTCGATCACCCCGGTCTGCAGCGCGGAATAGACCTCGCCATAGTTCATGGGCGTTGGCACCGCCCCCAGCAGTTCCATCATGCGGATGGAGATGGGCGCGGGCTGCACCCGGATCTTGAGCCCCTGCATGTCGTCGATGCTGGCAATCGTCTTGCCCTCGACCGTGTAGAAGGACCGCGATCCGGCATCCATATAGGCAAAGCCCTTCAGCCCGACCTCTTCGAGATCGGCCAGCACTTCGGCGCCGATGTCGCCGTCCAGCACCTTGTATTTGTGATCCCAGTCCGCGAACACGTAAGGCAGGGTGAAGGCGCCCATGGACGGGCTGACATTGGCAAGCCCCACCGAATTGACGCGGGTGAAGTCGACGATCCCGGCCTGCGCCTGTTCGATCGTCTCGGGCTCCTGACCCAGCTGGGCGCCGGAGAACACCTGCACCTCGACCTCGCCGCCGGAATACTCCTTCACCAGATCGGCGAAGTGATACATGGCGACGGTGACCGGGTTGCTGTCCGGCTGGTTTTCGGCCAGCCGCAGCACCGTCTGGGCCGAGGCAGCCCCCGGCAGGATGGCGGCGCTGGCCAGCAGGCCGAGCAGGGCGTGACGCATGTTCATTGGAAATCTCCCTATTGGATTCTTGTCTTTGGCCCAGCAAAGCGCGCGATCTGCCTTCCGTCAATATATTTGAACATCTTCGTTCTAAAAAAGTGCCGCAAGCCCATGGATCAGTTGACAGGGGAAATCATTGTTGATTTTTATATCGCAACGCAGACGTTCAAAAAGGTGAGCCGATGAAGATTGTTGTGCATGACGACAAGGCGGCGATGGGCCGCGCGGCGGCGGCAGAGGGCATTGACGCCATCCGCGAGGCTCTGGCGCGGGACGGGCGCGCGGCGATCATCGTCGCCACCGGGATGAGCCAGTTCGAGATGCTGGAGGAGCTGGTGCAGGCCGATCTGGACTGGAGCAGGATCACCGCCTATCACCTTGATGAATATGTCGGGCTTTCGCGCGACCACCCTGCCAGCTTCCGCGGCTATCTGCAGACGCGCTTTGTCGAGAAGGTGGGCGCGCTTGGCGAATTTGTCGCCGTGGATGGCGATGCGCCCGACCTGCAGGCCGAGATCGCGCGGCTGAACGCCCGCATCGCCGCTGAGGACATTGCCGTGTGCTTCGCCGGGGTGGGCGAGAACTGCCATCTGGCCTTCAACGATCCGCCCGCCGATTTCGACACCGACGCGCCCTATCTGGTGGTGGATCTGGATGCGGCCTGCCGCCAGCAGCAATATGGCGAAGGCTGGTTCCCGACGCTGGAGGATGTGCCGGCGCAGGCGATTTCCATGTCGATCCGCCAGATCCTGAAGGCGCGCAAGATCATCCTGACCGTGCCCGACGCGCGCAAGGCCAAGGCCGCGAAGGCCGCGCTGGAAGGGCCGGTGACCAATACCGCGCCCGCCTCGATCCTGCAGACCCATGTCGATGTCAGCGTCCACATGGACCCGCCCGCCGCGTCCCTGCTGGACGCCAAGGGCTGAGGCGGGGCGGTGCGGACCGAGGGGCTTTTTGATCTGCAGGTGAACGGCTATGGCGGCGTCGATTTCAACGACGCCGCGCTGACCGCCGACCGTCTGGATCACGCGCTGGCGGCGATGCTGGACGATGGCGTGACCGGCTGTCTGCCCACGCTCATCACCGCCACGCCGGAGCAGCTGCGCGACCGCATCGCGGCGCTGGATGCCGCCGTGCAGGACAGCCGTCTGGGTCCGCTCATGGTGCCCGGCTATCACCTTGAAGGGCCGTTCCTGAACGCGGGCGAGGGCTATCACGGCTGCCACCCCGCCGCCGCGATGTCCGATCCCGACTGCGCGCTGGTGGCGGACCTGGAGGCGGGGCTGTCCCGGCCCATCCTGCTGCTGACGCTGGCGCCGGAACGTCCGGGCGCGCTGGACGCGATCCGGCACTGGGCGGCGGAGGGCAGGACGCTTGCCGTGGCCCATTCTGCGGCGGATTTTGCCTGCGTGCGCGCCGCCGCCGATGCCGGGCTGAGCCTTTCGACCCATCTGGGCAATGGCCTGCCGCAGATGCTGCCCAAGCTCGACAACACGCTGCTGGCGCAGCTGGCCGAACCCCGGCTTGCCGCCTGCCTGATCGCCGATGGCCACCACATCCCGCCCGAGGCGCTGCGCACGCTGATCGCGCTGAAAGGGCCGGAGCACTGCATCCTTGTCAGCGATGCGGTGGTGGCCGCCGGGATGCCGCCGGGAGATTACAGCTTTGCGGGCATGGGCGTGCGGCTGACCCCCGAAGGCCGCGTGGTGCAGCCTTCGGGCACGGGGCTCGCGGGGTCGGCGCTGCGGCTGGATCAGGCGGTGCGCAATCTGGTGGACTGGTCCATCGCCCCGCCCGAGATGGCGGCGGCCATGGCAGGATCCGCGCCGCGCGCCGCACTGCGCCGCACGTTCGACCGGCACGGCATCACGCTTGATCCCGGCGAGGTGACATGGTCCGACGCGCTGCGCCCGCGCATCAGCCGCAGGCCTGCGGTGCTGCGGCGATGAGCGGCGCGGCGCCCCGTCTGGGCGTGGTGGGCTGCGGCACCTATGGCCAGCAGATCCTGCGCTGCTTTGCCGCCGAGGCCCGGCGCGGGCGGGTCACGCTGGTGGCGCTCTGCGATCCCCACGCCGACCGCCGCGCCCGGGCGGAGGCGGAATTTGGTCTGCCCGGCTTTGCGGAGGCCGGGCAGATGATGCAGAACTGCGCGCTGGACGCGGTGGCGGTGGCCACACCCGACCATCTGCATGCCGGGGTGATCGAGACGGCGGCGCGCCATGGCCTGCATGTCATGGTTGAAAAACCGCTGGACGTGAATCTGGCCCGCGCCACAAGGCTCGCCGACAGCTTCGCCCGCGCTGACCGCATCCTTTATGTGGATCAGCACAAGCGGTTCGATCCCGGCCATATCCGCCTGCGGCAGGATCTGGCGGCGGGGGCCTTCGGGCGCCCGCTTTACGGCAGCGTGCATATGGAAGACCGGATCGAGGTGCCCGAGATCTGGCTGCGCGACTGGGTCGGGCACAGCTCACCTTCGTGGTTTCTGGGGGTCAATTTCTACGATCTGGTCACATGGCTGACCGGGCTCGCGCCGCGCCGGGTCTATGCCACCGGGCAGAAAGGCGTGCTGGAGCAGCGCGGCCTGCCCGGGATCTGGGACAGCGTTCAGGCCAAGGTGGACTATGACACCGGCTTTTCCATGCATTACGATCTGTCGTGGATCCTGCCCGCCTCCTTTCCCTCCATCGTCAATCAGGGCATCCGCATCGTCGGATCCGAAGGTCTGGCCGAGGTCGACAGCCAGCAGCGCGGCTATTTCGCCGCCCGCGCCGATGCCCCCGGAGCGCTGGAGGGGAACCCTTTCGGCGTTCTGGAACATGACCATCCGCTGTTTGGCCCCGTCACCGACGGTTATGTCTTCGAGGCGATCCGGCATTTTCTGGACGTGCTTGCAGCATGGCGGGACAGGGGCTCGGCCCGGGCGCTGGCCGGGCGCTATCCCGATGCCGCCTCCGCGCTGACGGCGATCCGTCTGGCCGAAGCGGTGGACCGCAGCCTTGCCAGCGGCGGCATCGAACCGGTCTGACCCCCGCCGCGCCTTGCGCACCCCCTAAAGTCATGGTGCCATCCGGGCGGGAGCGTGCCGCCCCGCAGATCGGTCTTGTGCCGCGCCGCGAATCGTAACATATAAAGTTACATGAAAAGAGACAGCCGCCTTTCCTCCGTCCTTCACGCGCTGCTGCATATGGCAGAGCACCGGGCGCCCATGACCTCGGACCAGCTGTCGCTCTGCCTCGGGACCAATCCGGTGGTGGTGCGGCGCAGCATGGGCTTCCTGCGCCGGGCCAAGATCGTGTGCTCTGACCGGGGCCATGCCGGGGGCTGGCGGATCTGTCGCGACCTTGCCACGATCACGCTGCGCGACCTTTATGCCGCGCTGGAAGAGCCGGAGGTCTTTGCCCTCGGCCATCGCAGCGAGGCGCCGGAATGCCTTGTGGAACAGGCAGTCAATGCCGCGCTGGATCAGGCCTTCGCCGAAGCCGAGGCGCTGCTGCTGCAGCGGATGGGAGAGGTCACGCTGGCCGATCTTGCAGAAGATTTCACCCGGCGCCATGCGGCCCGCAGCACCCGACAGGGGGAGCACACACATGACACATGATCTGATCGTCATCGGCGGCAGCTATGCCGGGATGGCGGCCGCGCTGCAGGTGCTGCGCGCGCGGCGGCGGGTGCTGGTGATCGACGCAGGGCTGCGCCGCAACCGCTTTGCCCGCCATGCGCAGGGCTTTCTGGGACAGGATGGCGTGCCGCCAGAGCAGATCGCCGCCGAGGCGCGCGCGCAGCTTATGGCTTATCCCGGCCTGACATGGCTGGAGGGCGAGGCGGTGGCGCTGCACGGCGCCCGCGATGCGTTCGAGGTCGTGCTGGGGCAGGGGCAGCGGGTCGCGGGGCGCCGGATCCTGTTTGCCACCGGGGTCCGCGACGCGCTGCCCGCGATCGAAGGGCTGGAGGATCGCTGGGGGCGGTCGGTGTTTCACTGCCCCTATTGCCACGGCTACGAGCTGGACGGCGGCGCCATCGGCGTGCTCGGCAGCAGCCCGATGTCGGTGCATCAGGCCGAACTGCTGGGCGACTGGGGCCCGGTCACCTTTGTGCCGAACGGCGCGGTGCCGCTGACCGAGGAGATCCGCGCGACCCTGTCGCAGCGGGGCGTCACGCTGGACGAGACGCCGGTCCTGCGGGTGGAGGGCGAGGCCGACCTGCGCCTTGCCGATGGCCGCCTCCTGTCCTTCGCGGGGCTTTTTGTCGTCACCACCGTATCGTCCGCAAGCCCGCTGCCGGAACAGATCGGCTGCGAGATCACGCAGACCGCCATGGGCAGCATCCTGCGCACCGACGGCTCCAAGCAGACCTCGATCCCCGGCATTTACGCCTGTGGCGACGTGGCCCACCTGCCGCATTCGGTGTCGCTGGCCGTGGGCGATGGCGCCATGGCCGGGGCGCAGGTGCATCGCTCGCTGGTCTGGCCCGACATGTGACGCCAGACCTGTGACCCCGCCCGGGTCAGGAGCGGACGAGGCCCATGGCGCGGATCGGCATGGCGGCCCGGGCAACGGACAGCGCCGCCTCTGCCGCCTCCATCCCCTTGATCCGGAAATGATTTTCGAAAAACCCGATGTGATCCGGGGTCGGCTGGAAATGATGCGGCGTCAGCGAGACCGACAGCACCGGCGTGCCGGTTTTCAGCTGCACCTCCATCAGGCCGGAAATCACGGCGGCGGCGACAAAATCGTGCCGGTAGATGCCGCCATCCACGACAAGGGCAGCGGCGACGATGGCATCGAACCCGCCCGCCTGCGCCAGACCCTGCGCGCGCAGCGGCAGCTCGAAGGCGCCGGGGACGTCGAACACCTCGACCGTCGCCTCCTGCGAGGTCTGGGCGAGCCGTTCGTGGAAGCCGTCAAGCGCGCGGTCCACGATGCTGGCATGCCAGTTGGCCTTGACGAAGGCGAAGCGGAACGGAGCGGCGGGCATGGGAATCTCCTTGTGCGAGGATGTTACGCGGGAAGGGCAGGGGGCCAGCCCCGGCTGTCCGAGCGGGCGAGCGCCCCAAGCAGGTCAAGCAGGACGCGCGCATCCTCTTCGGCGAGGCGGCCCAGCAGATCGGCTTCGGCGGCCCGGATCGCGGCCACCACCCGGATCAGGGTATCGCGCCCCGCTTCGGTCAGATGCAGCGCCGGATCGGGCGTGTCCGGCTGCGGATCCATGCGGACCAGCCCGCGTTCGGCCAGCGCCGCGCAGTCGCAGCGCCCCACCTCCGCCCCCCGCTGAGAGGCCAGCGGCAGGACATGGGCCAGCGGCAGGCCGTCGCGATGGCCCAGAAGCGTCAGCACCGCATAGTGCGGATCGGTCAGGTCCAGCTTCGCCCGCGCCTCGACAGAGGCGGCGCGCAACTCGTGAAAGCTGCGCGACAGCAGCCAGGCCAGATTGCCCGCGCCCAGCGTTTCGGGGCGTTCGGGCGCGGCGGGGGAGGCGCGCTGCCGCACCAGCCGCCCGTATCTGCCGCCATGGAACAGCAGCGGTGCTGCATCAGAGCGCTGAAATCCGCTGACCTCTCCGACAAAGATCACGTGATCGCCGCCGTCATAGCGATAGACGGTGCGGCATTCGAACCGTGCGGCGCAGTGCCGGAGCAGCGGAATGCCGTCCGCGCCGCGCTCGGTCTCGAGCCCGGCAAAGCGGTCGGCGGATTTGCCGGCAAAGCGCCCGGACAGCTCGTCCTGATCCGCCGCCAGCACATGCACCGCAAAATGCCGCGCCTCGGCAAAGGCGGCATGGCTGCTGGAACTGCGCGCGAGGCTCCACAGGATCATCGGCGGATCAAGCGAGACCGAGCTGAAGCTGTTGGCGGTGCGGCCGATATCCTCCCCGGCCGCACTGCGTGTCGTGACGATGGTCACGCCGGTGGCGAAACTGCCCATCGCGTCGCGAAGGGCGCGCTGCGGCGTGGCTTGCGGGTCGGCCATGGCAGTCTCTCCTGTGCTTCGGTCAGAGCGGGATGTCGATGTCGAGCACCGGCGCGTGCTGCTGGCAGCCATAGACATCGGTATCGCCGATATCTCCGGCGGGAACGGCGCGCGGGAAGGTGATCTTGAACGCCGCCGCCGGGTCATAGGGGGTAAAGAGGATGTCCGCCTCCGCCACGCCGTAAAGCTGCGCGAACAGCGCGGGCGTCAGCACCCCCGTCGCCTTCACGGCGCGATACATGTCGTGATCCTCGAACAGGATGTCGACCGTGACGTTGAAAGGCCCGGCATTCTTGCTTTTGCAGATCTGGGCGATGTCCTTGATAAGCGCCATGGCTTAGACCTTTTCATGTTCGATGGGGAACATCGCGCAGGGATCCTTCACCGCGACGGTGTGGAACACCGAAAAGCGGTACATGGCCCCCATGGCGATGTCGGAGGGGCTGAACGGGAAGGCCATGTTGCCCTCCTTGCAGAGCCGCCCCGGGAAATCCGCGTGCAGCAGCGAGGTGCGGGCCATGGCCAGCACGGCATCCGCGATTTCCTGCGTGTCGGCGACCACCTCGACCACGAAGCCCAGTTCATGCGCGGCGCTGTCCTGCTTCGGCTCCCACGGGCCCATGACGCCGTTCTTGCCATAGGCATGCACGATCATGCGATAGGTGCCGGGCGCCACGCCGAAGCTTTCCGCCTTGGCCGCCACCTTGGCCCGGTGGGTGTCCAGATAGCTGTCGATCTGGCCGATCAGCACCGGGTCGCGCGTGCCGCAGATGGTGATGGCGCGGTATCCGGCAAGCTCGACGCCCTCAAGCTTCACGGTATACTGCTCTGCCGGGGTCCATGTCATGCCGTCGATCTTCACCGCGCGGTCGCTCACGGCGGTGAAGCGGCAGGCGGAGGTGTCAAGCAGCCCGCCCGGTTCGGTGTGATGAATGGGGCTCGCGTTTTCATGCAGGGCGAAGTTCGACACGGCCAGCGGGGTAGAGCGGCGGATCGGGTTCGGCGGCTCGCAGATGACGTGATCGTCGCGCACCCGCAGGAAGATGCAGTCCGGTTCTTTCGGCACGCTGGGTTCGGCGCCGCATTCCAGCATCTTGCCTGCATACCACGACGGCGCCGGGGCCATGCCCGCGCGGATCGCCGGGGCCGCCCATTGCGCGGGATCGCTGCTGCGCCCGGTCAGGATCACCTGCGCGCCTTCGTCCAGCGCCTTGGCGATGGGTTCGGGCCCCATCATGCCGACGATGCGGGTGGCGCGGCGGATCGTCGCCTCGTCCAGCGGCGGCATCTTCACCAAGGGCGCGGTCAGCCCCTGCGCCACCCAGTCCACCAGCGCATCGGCGGGCTGTTCGGAATGGATCAGCGCCATGTTGAAATGCAGCCCCTCCTCGCGCGCGATCTCGCGCACCAGCGCGGCGGTGTCCTGCAGATGCGGCTCGCCGCCCGCGCCGCCGGAGGTGCCGATGATGCAGGGGATCCCAGCCTCCACCGCCGCCATCAGCATCAGCCGCAGGTCGCGCTTCACCGACAGGCGCGAGCAGAACGAGGTGCCCGATCCAAGGTAATGCGGGCCGGGATCGGTGCTGCCGCCATCGCAGCCGATCACATGCGGCTGCCATGACATGCCGATTTTCAGCGATTCCTCGGCATAGCCATAGCCAAGGATGCCGCTCGTCGAGAGCATTCGAAATTCGTCCAAGATTGTCTCCTCCTGCAACGCGGTCCGGGGCTCAGAGCGCCGGAAGTCCAAGATTTTCGCGCAGCGTCGTGCCGGCGTAGTCCTTGTGGTAGACGCCGCGGCGCTGAAGTTCGGGCACCACGAAGCGGGTGAAATCCTCGAACGCGCCGGGGGTGTGGGTGGCGGCCAGCACGAAACCGTCGCAGGCGCGGGCCTCGAACCAGTCCTGCATCTGGTCGGCGACTTCAGTGGGCGTGCCGCAGAAGATCGGAAATTCCGCGATGGTGCCGCGCTTCGAGAATTCGACAAAATCGCCGACGGTGGGGTTCTCCTTGCCGCTCAGCGCCACGACCCGCTCGCGGAAGCCGGTCCACGAGATTTTCGCCAGCTCTTCCTCGGTGAACTCATCCTCCAGCGACTTGCTGCCGAAGTCGAAATTCAGCGCCTCCGACAGCAGGCAAAGCGCGTCGATGGGCTTGGCGAGGTTCAGGATGAAATCGCGCTTCTGCTCGGCGATCTCGCGGGTTTCGCCCACGCAGACATAGCAGGCGGGGCAGATCGCCACCTCGTCGGGGTTGCGCCCGGCCTTGGCCACCTCTTCCTTCACGGCGGCATACTGTTTCTGGCCCAGCTCCTTGTTGGGATAGACCACGAAGATCAGGTTGCCCCATTTGCCCGCGAATTCGCGCCCGCGCCCGCTTTGGCCGGCCTGAATCAGCACCGGCTGGCCCTGAGGGGAGCGCGGCACCGGCAGCGGACCCTTGCAGCTGAAATACTTGCCCTTGTGATCCAGCCTGCGGACCTTGTCCGGATCGGCGAAGCGCCCGCCTTCCTTGTCGAGCACGATGGCGTCATCGTCCCAGCTGTTCCAGAGCCCGGTCACCACATCCAGAAACTCGTCGGCGCGGTCATAGCGTTCGGCATGGGCCAGATGGCCCGCGCGTCCGAAATTCGCCGCCTCGCTGTCATTGAGCGAGGTCACGACGTTCCATGCGGCGCGGCCCCCGGTCATCAGATCCAGCGTGCCGAACAGCCGCGCGACGTGGAAGGGTTCGTAATAGGTGGTGGAATAGGTGATCCCCAGCCCGATGCGGCTGGTGGCCATGCCGATGGCGGTGATGATCGACACCGGATCCATCTTCACCACGCGCACGCCGTTTTCCACCGCCTCGCGGTGGTCGTCGTTGTAGATGTCGGGCATGGCCAGCCGGTCGTCAAAAAACGCGAGGTGGAACTTGCCCTCCTCCAGAACCCGGCCCACGCGCTGGAAATAGTCGGGGGTCAGAAAATCGGTCGCCCCCGCAGGATGACGCCAAGACCCCGGCGCGATCGAGCAGTTCTGAGCCTGCAGGAATCCCACCATCTTCATCTGTCTGCCGGTCGCGGCCATATGTCCTGATCCTCCCTTGATTGCGGCGGTGCGCCGCGTAAGTTGCGCACACGTTTGCGCACTGTGTTCAAGCAATCCGACTGGTGTATAAAAGTCAAGGCTCGGTTATGGGATTTGGCGGTCGAAATGCGGCGCGCGCGGTGCTGCGGCCATCGCCGGAGGGGAGAAGACGTTTGAAACGCAAAGCTTTGCAGCACCCCGCAGGCAGTTCCGGGCTGCCCGGATGAGCCGCTCTGACGAGGAGGGCGGCACCCGCAGGCCCACCGTGGTCACGCTGTCGAAGCTGGCGGGGGTCGCGCCGTCGACGGTGACCCGGGCGCTGCGCGGCGATTCCCGCATCTCCAAAAAGACCCGCGACCGGATCCTCGCGCTGGCCAAGGGCGCGGGCTACACGCCCAACATCATGGCGCGCACCCTGTCCTCGGGGCGCAACGGGCTTTACGGGCTGGTGCTTGGCCCGCAGGACAACCCGTTTTACGCCCATATCCTGTATGAAGCGACAGCCCAGGCCGAAGACCTTGGGTTCCGGCTGCTCATCATCCATGCCGGGCCCGGCCCGATCGAGGAAAGCACCGCGCAGGCGCTGCTGAACTATCAGGTGAATGGCTGCCTGATCTCCTCCGCCATGCTGTCTTCGCAGGCGGGGCGCATCTGCGAGGAGAACCGGGTGCCGCTGGTGATGGTCAACCGCGTCGCCTATCAGCAGGGCTGTGCGGTGACCTGCGACAATCGCGGCGGCGGGGCCGAACTGGCGCGCCATCTGCTGTCCCGGGGGCGGCGCAGCTTCGGCATCATCCGCACCTCGAACTTCAGCTCCACCGCGCGCGACCGCGAGGAGGGCTTCGCCGGGGCGCTGGCCGAGGCGGGGCTGGAGGTGATGCTGCGCTATGACGGCAAGTCGAATTATGACGGCGGGTTTGCGGCGGGCGAAGAGATCGCAAGACTGCCCGACAGCCAGCGTCCGGATGCGTTTTTTGCCCTCAGCGACATCATGGCGATGGGGCTGATGGACGGGCTGCGGCTGAACGGCCTGCGCGTGCCGGAGGATGTGGCGGTGGTGGGCTTTGACGGGCTGCCGCAGGCGGCGCGGCGCATCTATGACCTGACGACCATCGAACAGCCGCTGACGCTGATGCTGCGCCGCGCCTTCCAGATGGTGGAGGCGCGGATGGAGGATCGCAGCCTGCCGGAAGAGGTGGTCACTCTTCGCGGCAGGCTGATCGCGCGCGCCAGCGGGTAGCGCGCGCGCAGGCTCAGCTGGCGAAAGGCAGCCAGAGCACGATGGCCGGGAAGGCGTAAAGCACCCCCACCATGGCCAGCATGATCAGCGCATAGGGCACGACGCCAAGGATCACCTCCTTGAGATCGGCGCGGGCCACGGACTGGATGACGAAGAGGTTCATCCCCACCGGGGGCGAGATCAGCGCCAGTTCGATCATCAGCACGAAGAAGATGCCGAACCAGATCGGGTCGATGCCATGCACGCCAAGCGAGGGCAGCAGGACGGGGAGCACGATGAGGATCATGGCGATCCCTTCAAGGAACAGCCCCAGCACGATCAGCAGCAGCATGACCACAAGGATGAACATGCCCGCCGAGGTGATGTTGGCGGCGATCCATGTCGAGATGTCGAAGGGAATCCGGTAAAGCAGGATCGCCTTGCCGAAGACATTGGCGCCCCCCACGATCAGCAGCAGGTTGGCCGTAGTGGTCCCCGACTGGACCACGGCACCGCGCAGGCCGCGCATGTCCAGCGACCGGCGCAGGAACATCACGTAGATCACCGTCATCGCAAGGCCCACGGCGGCGGATTCCGTCGGCGTGAAGATGCCCGCATAGATGCCGCCGATCATGGTCAGCGCGATGGCCACGGTAGGCAGCGCCTTGAGCGAGACACGCCAGCGCGAGCCCAGTTCGGCGGCGGAATCCTCGTGCACCGGCGCGCCGCCCATGAAGGACTTGATCACGCAATAGACCAGAAAGGCCCCCACCAGAACGATGCCCGGCCCCACACCGGCCAAGAACATGGCGGCGGTCGACTGTTCGGTGACGGCGGCATAGACGATCAGCGGAATGGAAGGCGGGATCAGGATGCCCAGCGTCGCCCCTGCCGCCAGCGTGCCCATGACAAAGCGCTGGTTGTAGCCGCGGCGGGTCATCTCGGGAATGGCGACGGTGCCGATCATCGCCGCCACGGCCACGGATGAGCCCGAGATCGCGGCGAAGATCGCACAGCTGAGGATGGTGGAGACGGCAACGCCGCCCCGGATGCCGCCGACCCAGCGCTGCACCGCGTCGAACAGATCGCGCGCCACGCCCGCCCGCAGCAGGATGTTCGAGGTCAGCAGGAAGATCGGCACGGCAAGCAGGATGAAGCTGTTGAAAGATCCCAGAAATTCCTCCGGGATACCTGCCAGCGGGATGCCCTTGAAGAGATAGAGCGCGGCCCCCATCAGGGTCAGCGCAAGCCCCACCGGCACACCGGCAAAAAGGCAGGCGAACAGGGCCGTAAGAATGGCGACGGTCTGCATGTCAGATTTCCTCTTGGCCGAAGCCGGGCTTGAGACGGTGGCCGGTCAGCAGCATCGCCCCGATTTCGGCCAGCGCCTGCAGCAGGAACAGCACGAAGCCCAGAACGATCGGCAGGTAGAAGATCCAGTAGGGCAGCGACAGCGTGGTGTTGGTGCGCCGGTTGACCGAGATGGTCTGGATCATCGACTCGATGCCGTACCATGCGATCACCCCTGCCAGCAGCGTGAAAAGCACAAAGATCACAAGCTCTTGCACGAACCGCGCCCGCGGGCCAAGCGCTTGGGAGACGATGGTGATGGTGATCAGCTGACGGCGGCTGAGGCAGGTGGCGAGGATCAGGAACGTGCCCCAGACCATGCCGAGCCGCGACATCTCTTCGACCCAGTGGGTCGGGCTGTTGAACACGTAGCGCGAGACCACTTCGTAGACCACGCAGACGCCGATGATGAAATAGATCCACGATCCGATCTCGCCGGCGGTGTGGGACACCCGTTCGCACAGGCGCAGGAGTCGCGGGTGCGGACCGGTGGGAGGGGAATGGGGGTCGGTGGGCATGGGCTGCTCGCTTGGAAAAGGGAAGGGAGCCGCGCTGCACCCGGTGCGCGCTGGTCCCCGGCAGCCACGGGGGCGCCGGGGACAGGGCTGCAGCAGGCGCGCCGTGCGGCGTGTTACTGGATCTTCTCGGCTTCCTCGAAGACCGTAACGGAGACGGGATCGGCGCCTTCGACAAACTGCCGGGCGATCGGGGCGGTGGCCTCTTTCCACGCGGCCTTTTCTTCGGGCGTCAGTTCGACGACCTCCATCTTGCCGTCCAGCTCTGCCTTGACCTCGTCGACCACGGCAAAGACCTCGTCCAGCAGCTTGCCTTCCAGATCCTGACCAACCTCGCGGAAGACCTCCTGATGCTCGGGCGACAGGCTTTCCCATGTGCTCTGCTTCATCAGGGCGAAATGGGTTTCATACATGTGGTCGGTGGTGACCACATATTGCGCCACGTCATAAAGCCTGCGTCCGGTGATCGAACTCCAGCCGGTGAGCCCGCCATCGACCAGCCCGCGCTGCAGCGCAAGGAACTGCTCGCCCCCGCTGGTCACGACCGGGGCCGCACCAACGGATTCGATGAATTCGCTGACGGTGGCGCCGAAGCTGCGGATCTTCTTGCCCTGCATCTGGTCGGGGGTGCGCACCGGATCGTCGCGCATCACCATGGCGATGGCGCCATAGGGAATCCAGAACACGGCGTTCAGGCCGACATTGCGGATTTCGGCATCAAGCGTGTCCCGGATGGGCGTGCCGACGCTGACGGAATTGTCCAGCTTCTCGCGCGTGTCGAAATAGAACGGCACCGCAAAGATGTTGAGCGCGGGAATGGTCCCGGCAAGGATCGAGGCGGAGCCAACACCAATATCGACGATGCCGCTGGCCACGGCCTGATCCATCTGCTGGTCGGTGACCAGCGACTGCGCCGGGTAAATCTCGAACGCGATGTCGCCGCCGGTCCGTTCGGTGACCTGATCGGCGAATTCGGCGATGCTGACCGTCAGGTAATGATCCTGCGGCACGCTGGTCGCGATGCGCAGGGTCCGCTCCTGCGCCCATGCAGCCGTCGATCCGACCGCAAGCACAAGGGCAGCCCCCAAGGTGACATGAGTTTTCATTTTTCCTCCTCCGTTGTTGGTGGTCCGAAGTCCCGTGCGCAGCGTCTGGCCGCGCGCCGGGTCTCCCCTCCCGGGCGAAAACGGCTGGCATTTATGCAAGCGTTTGCGCACTTCGATCAGAGAAGAAAAAGTTACATCCGTCAACCCGGTTTATGGGGGAGGCGGCGAAGTTCTTGTGGCAGCCCCCGCCCTGCCGCGCCGCTGGCAGGGGCCGCAGCGCCGGCAGTCCCGCCACGGTGACCGCCGCATAGGGCGGGCCACGCGGCAGGGGGCGGCTCAATCCGTGACGGGCTGGGGCAGGTGGAACAGGTCGACAAAGCGGCGCAGCAGATCCGGATCGCCAAGGCAGCGCACCCCCGCCTGATCCGGCGGAACCTTGCCGTAGACCATCGCCGCAAGCGCGGGCGCGGCAGGCGCCTCGATCCGCAGGTCGGGCGAGGCCGCAGCGCCCCGCTCCACCGGCATGGCCCCCCCGGCCAGCCGCGCGGTGAACTGCATGCGGTCGATCTCGAACACCACCGTCGCCGTCAGGGCCCGCGCCGCCGCACCGTCAAGCATGGTGCGCAGCGACAGCATGAAGGCGGCAGGGGAAAGCGGCAGCGTCGGGTCATGCAGCGGCGAGGCGGCGGCCCAGCGGCCCAGATCCTGAATGATGGGCTCGGCGGCGTAGCCCCATGCGGTCAGCCCGTAAAGCTGCGCGGGGGCGGGGTCAGGGGCCGCGTGACGGCGCAGCACGCCGCTCGCCTCCAGCCCCGACAGCCGTTCGGTCAGCACCTTGGCGCTGAGGCCGGGCAGCTGCGCGCGGATGTCGCTGAAGCGGCGCGGCCCGAACATCAGTTCGCGCACGATCAGCAGCGACCAGCGTTCTCCAAGGACTTCCAGCCCGAAGGCCGTGCCGCAGGCATCACCATACCAGCGGCCATGGGGGGTTTTCGCCTGCTCAGTTTCTTTTTGTAACTTCATGGTTGCTTTTTGTAATCGACTCCGCCTAGCCTGTCCATATCGAAACCGTGGCGTGCCCGGAGGCCAACATGTCGAGACTGATTTTCGTGAACCTGCCCGTGACCGATGTGGCGCGCGCCACCGCTTTTTACGAAGCCATCGGCTTCGAGAAGATCGCGGCCTTTTCCAACGAACAGGCCAGCGCGATGCGCTGGTCCGATGCGATCCATGTGATGCTGCTCGATCAGGCCTATTACGCCACCTTCACCTCCAAGCGCATCATCGATGCCAAGACGGAAAGCGGGGCGCTGCTCTGTCTGTCCTTCGACAGCCGCGAGGCGGTGGACAGCATCCATCAGCGCGCCGCCGCCGCAGGCGGGCACGTGACGCGCCCGATCGAGGATCAGGGCTTCATGTATGGCGGCGCCTTCGACGATCCCGATGGCCATGGCTGGGAAACGGTCTGGATGTCCCCCGCCGCCATGGAAAACGGCCCGGAGGCAGCGCAGGCCAAGTGATCCCGCCCTCCGCCCCGGCGGGCGGCTGACGTCCCGAGCCAAGACCCCGATCCCACAGGAAGGACCGATCATGCGCAACGAACACGGCGATTTCATCTGGTATGAACTGGTGACCGACGATGCCCCCGCCGCGACGGCGTTCTACAGCCGGATCGTGGGCTGGCGCACGTCCCCCGCCGATGCCTCGGCGGCGGAGGGCTACCAGCTGTTCCGGGCAGACGGCCCGCCCGTCTGCGGCCTGCTGCCCCTGACCCAGCAGATGCGGGCCTCGGGCGCCCGGCCCGCCTGGCTGGGTTATATCGGTGTTTCGGATGTCGACGCCACCGCCGAGGCCGTCCGCCACGCGGGGGGCGCGGTGCTGATGCCGCCGGTCACGATGGAGGGCGTCGGGCGGCTGGCGCTGGTGCAGGATCCGCAGGGACTGCCCTTCTACATCATGCGCGGCGCGGTCGACATGCCCAGCCAGTCCTTCGCGCAGGACGCCCCGCGCGACGGGCATTGCGCATGGAACGAACTGGCCACCCCCGATCCGGAGGGCGCGCTGGCCTTTTACGGCAGCTGCTTCGGCTGGGAGGTCGCGGACAGCCTCGATATGGGGCCGATGGGCGCCTACCGCATGCTGCGCAACCCGCCGCACCGGACCCTGCTGGGCGCGGTGATGAAGGCGCAGGAGGCGCCGCCGGGCTGGAGCTTTTACATGCGTGTCCCCGACATCGATGCCGCCGCTGCCGCAATCGCCGCGCAGGGGGGCAGCCTTTTGATGCCGCCCGGCGAAATCCCCGGCGGCGAATTCACCCTTGCCGCCCGCGACCCACAAGGCGCCGCGTTTGCGCTTATCGGCCCCCGGATGGCCTGAGGAGAAAGCCATGACCCAGCCGAAAGCCGCCGTCTTTCTGTGGTTCGACAGCGACGCCGAGGAGGCGGCGCGGTTCTATGCCGCGACCTTCCCCGAAAGCGCCATCACCCAGATCATCCGCATCCCCGAAGGCCATCCCACCGCCGCGCCGGGGTCGGTGCAGGTGGTGGAGATGGTGCTGCTTGGCCTGCCCTATGTGCTGCTGAACACTGGGCGGCCGATGCCACCCAATGACGCCTATTCGCTGCAGGTCTATACCGAGGATCAGGCCGAGACCGACCAGCTCTGGGATGCGATCCTCAGCGATGGCGGTGCCCCGATCATGTGCGGCTGGTGCAAGGACCGCTGGGGATACCGCTGGCAGATCACCCCGCGGATCCTGATGGCGTCGCTGTCGCATCCGGATCCCGCCGCCTCGGCCCGGGCGCAGGCCGCGATGATGCAGATGCAGAAAATCGACATCGCGGGGATCGAGGCGGCGCTTGCGGGCGCGTCCTGATCCCGCGCGCGCCCCCGGTCAGTCCGGGAACAGCTCCACATGGGTTTCGGCGGTGCGCCCGAAATAGACCACGCGGCGCCCGGGGAAGGACACCAGATAGCCCGCGCAGCCCGCAGCCTTGGCCCGTGCGGAAAAGCGGGCATAGCTGTAACCGTCAGGCTGCGCCTGCGCCCAGCGGACAAGGCGGGCCATCTCGGCGGCGTCAAAGCGCGGCGCGACCGGCGCCTCCGGCTGGTCCATGGCCAGCACAAGGCTGTCGCCCTCGGGCAGATAGAAGGTCTGGCTGGTGCGGCGGTAATCCACCATGTAGCCGTCAAATCCGGCGGCGATCAGCCTGCCGGTGATGTCGGGAAAGCTCAGGCTGCCATCATGGGCGGCCTTCAGGCAGGTTTCGGCAACGGCACTCCGGTCCGCATCCATGGCGGGTCCTTTCGGTCTGGGGTGGGGGGCAGATCCGGCGGGTCAGTCCACCGGCGGTTTCGTCAGGCCCCGGCGTTCGGCAAGGGCTCGCAGGATCCGGTCAAGCGCGTCACGCTCCTCCGCGGTCAGCACGCCGAAATGCGCGGCGTCATTCTCGTCGGCGAGCCGCGCCAGCACGGGCAGCTTCGCCCGCCCTTCCGGCGTCAGCGTCAGGCTCTGACCGCGCCCGCCGGTGGCCGAGCGGCGCAGCAGCCCTTTCGCCACCAGCCGGTCGGCCAGCTTGCTGATCGCGCCGCGCGTCATGCCCATCCTGTCCGCCAGCGCGGTCGGAGAGGTGCCGTCCTCGCCATAGACAGCCCGCAGAAACGCCCATTCCGCAACCGTCACCCCCTCTGCCGTGACCTTGCGGGCAAACTCCTGCGACACCGCATTGGACACCATGCGCAGCCAGTATCCGGTGTGGTCGGTCAGGTCAGAAAGGGGCATCGCGACTCGCTTCATCTTGTTGACTAGGAAACTAACCCGCGCGTGTTTCCTAGTCATCATGAAGGAGCGCGCCACGGACCGCAGCCCGGATGCCTTGACCGCGCGCAGGGGGGCGTGTCACCTCGGACCAGCAACGGAGAGATCATGACGCAGAGCACAGATATGGTGGCCGGGATGCCGGTCCTGTTCGTGATGGCCGCCGAGGCGGAATATGGCCCGGCGCTGCGCGCCCGGATCACGCCGCTGATGACCGGCGTCGGCCCGGTGGAAGCGGCGGTGGTGCTGACCGCGACGCTGGCGGCGCTGCCGCGGCCGCCGCGCCTGATCGTCTCGCTGGGGTCGGCAGGCTCGCGCCATCTGGAGCAGGGGCAGGTCTATCAGGTCTCCGCCGTGGCCTATCGCGACATGGATGCCTCTGCGCTGGGGTTCGAGCGGGGGCGCACGCCGTTTCTGGACCTGCCCGCGCGGGTCGACCTGCCGCACCGGCTTCCCGGTCTTGCCGCCGCCAGCCTGTCCACCGGGGCGAATATCGTCAGTGGTCCCGCCTATGAGGCCATCGCCGAGGAGATGGTGGATATGGAAACCTTTGCCCATCTGCGCGCGGCGCAGCGTTTCGGCATTCCGCTGATGGGGCTGCGCGGCATCTCTGACGGCGCCGAAGAACTGCGGCACCTGTCCGACTGGACGCAGTATCTGCACGAGATCGACCTGCGGCTGGCCGAGGCGGTGGATCTGCTGCGCGACACCATCGCCGCAGGCGGGCTGCGGCCCTGATCCCGCGCCTAGCGCTGCGACCAGTCCTCCAGTGCTGCGACCACGCCCGCGCCGATGCCATGCGGCTTGGCCGTCAAGAGCGGGCAGGGGGAGGACAGCCGGTCCCGCGCATCGTCCATGTGAAAGCCGTCGGCGCGGTCCAGACCGGCCAGCTCTGACCAGCTGACCGGCAGGGCCACGGCGGCCCCGGGCCGGGCACGCAGGGCGTAGGGCGCGATGGCGGTGGCGCCGCGTTCGTTGCGCAGCCAGTCGATGAAGATGCGGCCCTTGCGCTTGGCCTTGGACATGGTCGCGGTATAGCGGTCGGGATGGCGTTCGGCGAGGATGCGGGCGAAGGTCTGCGCAAACCCCTTCACCGTGTCCCAGCCCGCGACGCGGCGCAGCGGCACCACCACATGCACGCCCTTGCCGCCCGTCACCATCGGCGCGCTGTCGAGCCCCACCGCCGCCAGCCCCTCGCGCAGGTCCGTGGCTGCGGCGACCACATCGGCGAATCCCAGCGACGGGTCGGGATCAAGGTCAAAGACCAGCCGGTCGGGCCGCTCCAGCCGGTCGCGGCGCGCGCCCCACAGGTGGACTTCCAGCGCCCCCATCTGCGCGGCCCCGACCAGCCCTTCGGCTGTGGTCACATACATGTAATCGGCGGTCGTGCCGTCCTTTTCGCGGATCGGCACCGGCTTCACGGCATCGGGAAAGCCCTTGCCGGCATGCCGCTGGAAAAAGCACTCCGCGCCGATGCCATCGGGACAGCGCAGCAGCGACAGGGGCCGGTCCGCCGCGTGCTGCAGCATCCGGTCGGCGATGTCGGCATAATACTGCGCCACCTCGCCCTTGATGACGCCCGCCCCGGGATAGACCACGCGCCCGGCGCTGGACACGCGCAGGCCCGCGATGCTGCGGGTTTCCGTCTGGCTGTCGGCTTCGGCTTCGGCTTCAGCCATGGCGCTGACCTCCTCTGCTGGCTTGTCCTCGCGCAGCCCCCGGAACACGCCGTGGCGCAGACGGCCCTCGCCGGTGAAATCGGCATAGGACACCTCCACCACCAGCCGGGGGGTGATCCAGCGCGCGCCGCGCGCCTCCTCCGGCAGGGTGCCGTCAAAGGGCGTGGTCTTGCGCGAAATCGGCGCCATGGCCGCCGTCAGCGCCTCAAGATCCCGTTCGGTGAAGCCCGAGCCGACCCGCCCGCGATAGACCAGCGCGCCATCCTCGTAACTGCCGAGGATCAAAGAGGAAAACGCCCGCCCGCGCTTGTCCGACGGCGACCAGCCCGCCACCACGAATTCGGCGCGGCGCAGACATTTCGACTTGATCCAGCTGCCGCTCCGCCCGCCGCGATAGGGCGCATCCAGCCGTTTTGACACCACGCCCTCGCCGCCCGCCGCGCAGACCGCAGCCAGCGCCGCCGCGCCATCTCCCGCCAGCACCGGGCTCAGCCGCAAGGGGCCGCGCGGGGGCAGCGGCTGCATCAGCCCCTCCAGCGCGCGGCGCCGGTCCGACAGCGGCCGGGTGGTCAGGTCGGCACCATCCAGCGACAGGCAGTCAAAGGCGTAATAGGTCAGCGGCGCGCCCGACCTCAGCGCCTCCTGCAGGGCGCCAAAATCGCCGCCATGACCCGCAACCACCTCGCCATCGATCAGCGCCGCCGCGCAGGGCAGGGTGGCGGCAGGGGCGCAGAGCGCGCCGAAGCGGTCCGACCAGTCCTTGCCGTTCCGGGTGTAAAGCCGCACGCCGCCCTTGCCGACCGCCATCAGGCAGCGGTAGCCGTCGAACTTCGCTTCGTGCTGCCAGCCCTCGCCCGAAGGCGGCGCGTCCTTCAGCGTGGCCAGCTGCACCGCGCGGAACCGGGGCGCGGGCTTGGTATGACGGGCCTCAGCGGGGGGCTGCGCCTGCGCGATGGCCCGCATGGCGCGCCCGGTGGTGACGCTGGTCCGGTGGCGACGGGTAAGCCCGTCCGGACTGCGCCCGGCGAAGCGGTCGCGTTCCTTGATCAGCAGCCAGTTCTCGGCCCGCTCGCGCGGCTTGCCCCGCATCCGCACCAGCGTCCAGCCGCCCTTCATCCGCGCGCCATGCAGGCGGAATTTCAGCTTGCCCGCCGCAAGCCCTTCGTCCGGATCGCCAAGCGGCTCCCACCAGCCGCTGTCCCACAGCATCACCGTGCCGCCGCCATACTGGGATTCGGGAATGGTGCCCTCGAAAGCGCCATAGGCCAGCGGGTGATCTTCGGTGCGCACCGACAGGCGCTTCTGCCCCGGATCCGCCGAAGGCCCCTTGGTGACCGCCCAGGACAGCAGCACGCCCTGCCATTCCAGCCGGAAATCGTAATGCAGGCGGCTGGCGTCATGCTTCTGCACGACAAAGGAAAGCTGCGGGCTCCCGGCCTCCGCCAGGTCGGCGCGGGGTTCGGGCGTCGCCGCAAAATCGCGCTTCGCCTCATAGGTCTCCAGCGATCTCATGACGCTTTCTTGCGGCGCGCGCCGCCCCGGCTGTCCTTGAGGCTTTTCTTCAGCGCATCCATCAGATCGACGACGTTTTCACCCTCGCCACCCTTGTCCTTGTCATCCGCCTTGGCGCGGGGCGTCTTGCGGGATCTGCGCTTGCGATCGATCAGATCCTGCAGCGCCGAGGCATAATGATCCTCAAACGCGGTGGCATCAAACGGCGCCGTCTTCTTTTCGATCAGCTGTGTCGCGACCTCCAGCAGCTCGTCGTCAGAGGCGGCATCGGCGATGCCTGAAAACATCGGATCCGCCGCGCGCAGGTCTTCCTTGTAATGCAGCGTCTCCATCAGCAGCCCGTCGCCGCAAGGCCGGATGGCACACAGATGCTCGCGCCCTCGCATGGTCAGCTGCCCGAGCCCGCATTTGCGGGTCTTGCGCAGCGCGTCGCGCACCACGCGATAGGCGTCTTCGGCCAGCTCGTCCGTGGGCACGACGTAATAGGGCCGGTCAAACCAGATCGGCGCGATCTCGGAGCTTTCGACGAACTGCACCAGCTCCAGCGTCTTTTTGGTGTCTAGCTTGATGGCGTCGATCTCGTCCGGGTCCAGCAGGATATACTCGCCCTTGTCGGTCTCGTATCCCTTGAGGATGTCGGCGCTGTCGACCGGGCCCACGCCCTCCACCGTCTTCTGGTAGCGCACCGGCTTGCCGGACGGCCCGTGGATCTGTCGAAAGGACACCCGCGCGCCGGAATTGCGGGCAGAGTAGATCTCGACCGGGATCGACACCAGCGACAGGCGCAGCTGGCCTTTCCAAAGCGCTCTTGGGGCCATGTTCACGTCCTTTCCCCAGGCGGGGCCGGGCGCACCCGGCCAGACACCTGTTCCAGACGTGAACCCGCAACCCGGCAGAAGGTTTCCGAAACCCTGCGGCGCGGGCGCGCGCTATTCGCGCCACGCCCGTTCGCTGACGGTGTAAAGAAAGGTCGCCGACCATGTCAGCACCATGAAGCCGCCCAGCGACTGCATCATGCTGACAAGGCGGATCGGGCCGCTGGTTTCGATCTGCGTATAGCCCAGCGTGGCGAAATTCATCCCAGAAAAATAGACAAGCTGCTCCCAGTCCATCTCCTGCCCGGTGCCGATGCCGCCAAGCGCGCCCCAGTGCAGCAGGCCGCGATAGATCGCGGCAAAGGCCACGATTTCCAGCATATGCAGCGCCAGCAGCCCCAGAAACGCGATGGCGATGGCGCGCTGCGGCGCCTCGTTCGGGTTCGGTTTCAGCGCGCGCACACCCCGCAGGCCAAACTGATGCGCAATCCCAAGCGCCGCAACAAGCAGGAAGCCGATGATGAGTGCCATGTCCAATCCTTTCGCGCGGGGCTGCCGCTGCGCCCCTAGCGGGTCGGCGTCGGGCAGGTCAACCGTAGGGCTGTCGCGTAGAGCGTTGCAGGGGTGGGAGGCGACGGCCTCAAACCGGCACACAGACCATATGGACTTTACTTTACGGCCATATGGCCTATGTTTGCCCCAAAGGAGATCAAGATGCAGCTTGTCGCCGAAACCCGCGATTCCGCCCGGATCACTGCCGTCGCGCTCAAGGCCTATGCGCGCATCGTCGAAGCTTGGGCGCTGAGCCTGAAAGAGGCGGCGGCGCTGGCGGACATGTCCGAAAGCACGTGGAAGCGCGCCAGAAAGCCCGATTTTGCCGGCGAGTTGACCAAGGACCAGCTGCTGCGGCTTAGCGCGGTGGTGGGCATCTACAAATCGTTGGAGCTTTACTTTTCCGACCCGCTTGCCCGGACATGGATCACCCGGCCCAACACCGGCCCGCTTTTTGGCGGGGCACGCCCGCTCGACAGCGCGATCGAAGGCGGCCTGCCGCAGATCCTTGCGATCCGGACCTATCTGGATGCCCTGCGGGGCGGCGCATGACGCAGACCCAGATTTCGGACCGCGGGCTTGTCCGCCTGCTGCCCGCGACCCATCACAAGCCGCCCGCGCTGCGCGGTCTGGTCGATAGTGATGACGAACTGGCGATCCTTGCCGAAATCGAAGGCATGACCAGCGGGCGGCTGCAGGCCGAGCGGGGCCGCAACCCGCATCTTGACCCGCGCGAACTGGCATGGCGGCGGCGCAGCCAAGACCTGCGCATCTATGGCGACACCCATGTCAACGCCGCCTTCACCTATACCCGGGCGGGCGGCAACCGCTTCAACAGCGAAGAGCGCGGCGCATGGTATTGCGCGTGGGATGTCATGGTGTCCGTCAGCGAGGTCGCGTGGCACCGCACGCGGGAGCTGACCTATACCGGCAGCCTGCGGGACAGCGCCCGCTATGTGGAACTGCTGGCGGATTTTATCGGCGGGTTCAAGGACATCACCGCCGAACCCGGCCATCCGGCGCTGCATCCCGACCCCGCGATCGGCTATCCCGAGGGCCAGAGCCTTGCGCAGCATCTGCGGCGGCAGGGCGCGCGCGGGCTGATCTATCCCTCCGTGCGCGCGCCCGCACCGGGTGGCACCTGTCTGGTCTGTTTCGAACCCCAGGCCATCCAGAACGTGCGGCCCGGGGCGTCATGGGATCTCGTCTGGGACGGCACGCCGGACTATTCGATCATCGCCGTCGCCTGAGGCTCCGGCCCCGGCAGCGGCATTCCCTTGCGCCTGCGCAGGGGAGGGCGCTCAAGCGCCCTCCTCCTCCAGCAGCTTGTCCAGCGTCAGCGGCAGATCCCGCAGGCGCGTTCCGGTGGCGTTGAACACCGCGTTGGCGATGGCGGCGGCGACCCCGGTGATGGCGATCTCGCCGATGCCCCGGGCGCCAAGCGGCGATCTGGGATCGGGAAGGCCGGTCCAGCGCACATCGATCTCGGGAATGTCGAGATGGGCGGGAATGTGGTAATCGGCAAGGCCCGCATTCATGATCCGCCCGCTGCGCTCGTCAAACAGCACCTCCTCGCTTAGCGCCATGCCAAGCCCCATGATCATCCCGCCGCGCAGCTGGCTGGCGGCGGTGCGGGGGTTGAGGATGGTGCCCACATCAAAGACGCCCAACAGCCGGGTGATGCGGATCTCGCCGGTCACCGCGCTGACCCGCAGGTCGCAGAAATTGGCGGACTGGCTTTGCATCGCATATTTGAACATCTCCAGCGGGGCTGCGGCGCTTTCGGTCACCGTGATGTCCTCGCGCCCCGCCCGGGACAGGATCGCGTCAAAGCTGTCGCGGCGCGTGGGATCGGCAAGGCTGACCAGCCCGCCCTCCTGCAGCCGCACCTCGCCCGCGCGCAACCCGGCCAGCGGGCTGGCATTGCCCGCAAGCCGCAGCAGTTCGCCGGTCAGCTTGGTTGCGGCAGCGGCC
Source organism: Salipiger marinus (assembly GCF_035481585.1). Taxonomy (NCBI): domain Bacteria; kingdom Pseudomonadati; phylum Pseudomonadota; class Alphaproteobacteria; order Rhodobacterales; family Roseobacteraceae; genus Salipiger; species Salipiger marinus. Next base: position 71,022 of record NZ_JAYKSL010000002.1, read on the forward strand.
ACCGCCGCCACAATCGATACGGTCTGCCCCGATCCCCCGGCCATCGGCGCGGGCGGAAGGTCTGAATCCCCCATCTCGAAACTGACCGCCGCCAGCGGCAGGCCAAGCCGGTCGGCGGCGTGCTGGCTCTGCACCGTGGCGGTGCCCATGCCCATGTCCTGCGCCGAACAGGCAACGCTGGCCCGCCCGTCACGGGTCAGGCGGATGCGGACGGCACCTGCAGGCATCCGGACATAGGGAAAGCTCCCCGTCGCACAGCCCATCCCCAGCAGCCATTCGCCCTCGCGCCGGGATCGCGGCGTGGCGCTGCGCGCGGCCCAGCCGAACGCCTCCGCCCCCTGACGGTAGGCTTCGGCCAGCGCCCGCTGCGAAAAGGGGATGCCGCTGAGCGGGTGAACCTCGGGATCGTTGCGCAGCCGCAGCTCGATCGGGTCCATGCTCATCTGATGCGCCAGCTCGTCCACGGCGCTTTCCAGCGCAAAGCTGCCCACGGCTTCGCCCGGCGCGCGCATGTAGGTGTTCGGCACCACGTCAAGGTCGAGATGTTTCTGCCCGAACCGGACGTTCTGCGCCCGATAGAGCGCACGGCTGCCCAGCGTATACTGCTCGGGGCAGGCGCCATAGGGGGGCATGACCGAATAGCCGGTATGGATCAGCGCCGTGAACCGGCCCCCGGCCTCCGCCGCAAGTGCCACGCGCTGTTCGGTCGGGCTGCGGCCACCGACCATGCGGAACACCGCCTCGCGGCTCAGCACCAGCCGCACCGGACGGCGGACCAGCCGGGCGGCGGCAACCGCCAGCACGTGATGGTCCCAGAACCCCTTGGCGCCAAAGCCGCCCCCGACAAAGGGCGACAGCACGCGCACATCCTCGCGCCTGATGTCGAAAAGCTTGGCCAGCGCCGCCGCCGTTGGGGCGATGGCCTGCGTCGCGTCATGCAGCACCAGCCTGTCGCCGGTCCAGGCGGCGGTCACCGCATGCGGCTCGATGGCGGCGTGGTTGTGGCCCGGGGTGGTGTAAATGGCATCGACCTGAAACGCGGCCTGCCGCAGCGCCGCCTCGGCATCGCCGACCGCCTCCTCGTTCCGCTCCACAAGGATGGAGGCGGGGGTGCGCGCCTGCGGTTTGGCTGCGTCGAACCGGGTGCGGGCGGGGGCCTCGTCATAGCTGATGTCGATCAGGCTTGCGGCAAAATCGGCCTGCTGCGGGGTCTCGGCAAGGACAAGCGCCACGACCTGCCCGTTATAGCGGATTTCAGGATCCTGCAGGATCGGCAGCGCGCTGTTGCCGACCGCCGTCATGTTGGTGATGCTGATCAGCGGCACGGGCTCCAGGCGCGGCATGGTGCGGTGCGTCAGCACCAGAACCACGCCCGGAGCCGCCTCTGCCGCGCGGGTGTCGAGCGTGGCGATGCGCCCGCGCGCGACCGGGCTGTGGACCAGCGCGGCATGGCAGAGCTGCTCCAGCGGCACCTCGGCGGCAAAGCGCGCGGCCCCGGTTACCTTCAGCGGGCCGTCGAGATGGCCAAGCTGCCGCCCGACCTCGCCATGTCGCCCGATCAGCGGATCGGGCGACCCGCCCGGCAGCCAGCGTTCCGGCAGCCAGCCGACCACGGTGCGGACGGAGCCGATGACGGCGTTCTGAACCCGGCTCATGCGGCATCTCCGATCAGATCGGCCAGAACCGCCATGGCGGTGCGGCTGGCAAGTGGCAGTTTGAAGGCGTTTCCGTCCAGCGGCTTGGCCTCGGCAAAGTCCAGCGCCAGCGCTGCCGCGATGGCCTGCGGCGTGGCGGGGGCGCCGCGCAGCGCCTCTTCGGCCCGCAGGGCACGCCATGGCTTGGGCGCGATGCCGCCAAAGGCCAGCCGGATGTCGGTCAGCGTGCCCCGGTCAACCGTGACGCAGGCCGCGACCGAGACCAGCGCAAAGGCATAGCTCGCCCGGTCCCGCACCTTGCGATAGGCGGACCGCATCGCGGCGGGCGGGGGCGGCAGTTCAAGGGCGGTGATGATCTCGCCGGGCTGCAGGACAGTGTCCAGATGCGGCGCATCGCCGGGCAGGCGGTGAAATTCCACCAGCGGCACCACCCGCAGACCGGCGGCATTGGCAAGGTGGACCTGCGCGTCCAGCGCGGCAAGGGCCACGCACATGTCCGAAGGATGGGTGGCGATGCAGGCGGAGGACCCGCCAAGGATGGCGTGATAGCGGCTGAAGCCGCCCTGCGCGTCGCAGCCGCTGCCGGGGCTGCGCTTGTTGCAGCCACGGGTGGCGGCATCGGTGAAATAGGCGCAGCGGGTGCGCTGCATGATGTTGCCCGCCACCGTCGCCATGTTGCGGATCTGCGCCGAGGCCCCGGCAAGCACCGCGCGCGACAGCACCGGATACTCGCGGCGCACCGCAGGATGCCCCGCCAGCGCGGCGTTGCGGACGGCGCCGCCGATCATCAGCCCGCCCTGCGGCGTCGGGCGGATGTCATCCGACAGGCCGGTCACATCGACCAGCCTCTCCGGCTGCTCCACCCCCCGGCGCATCAGGTCGACAAGGTTGGTCCCGCCCCCCAGCAGACGGTGCCCGGATGCGGCGGCGGCGGTGGCCTGTTCTGCGGTGCCGGCGCGGCTGTAGCTGAAGGGGATCATGCCGCGCGCTCCTCTGCCACCTGCAGGATCGCCGCGACGATCCCGGGATGGGCGCCGCAGCGGCAGAGATTGCCGCTCATCCTTTCGCGGATTTCCTCGGCGCTGAGCGGGGCCGGGGCCGTGATGTCAGCGGTGACATAGCTGGGCAGCCCCTCCGCCAGTTCGCGCAGCAGCGCCTCGGCGGCGCAGATCTGGCCGGGCGTGCAGTAACCGCACTGAAACCCGTCCTGCGCGATGAAGGCCGCCTGCAGCGGGTGAAGCTGGTCTGCCTCCGCCAGCCCTTCGATGGTGGTGACCCGGCGGCCTTCGGCCTGCACGGCCAGCGTCAGGCAGGACAGCACGCGCGCGCCGTCCAGCAGCACGGTGCAGGCGCCGCAGCCGCCCTGATTGCAGCCGATCTTGGTCCCGGTGAGGTTCAGGTCGTCGCGCAGCAGATCGGCCAGCGACACGCGCGGGTCGTCCGGAAGCGCTACGTCTCTGCCGTTGATGGAAATGGCCATGTCTTCATCCCTTGCGATGTTGGGGTGAGCCGTCATGCAAGGAGATATTACTACGACATTCGGACTATTCAATCCTCGGAGGAAGAGATTTTCCCGATCAGGCCGATAAAAACGGGCCGTTCCTCTGGCAGAAGCTGGTCCAGCATGGCGCGGAACATGGTCTGATGCGCGGCGCGCTGCGCTTCGGCATAGGCGACGCCCTCGTCGGTCAGCTGCAGCGCCACCGCGCGGCGGTCATCCGACGGGCGCAGCCGCTGCAGCAGTCCGCGCTTGGCCAGCCGGTCCGTGGCCGAGGAAATGGTCGTCAGCGCAATCCCGAAAGCGCGCGCCACATCCGAGGGCCCGCAGCCGGGCTGGGCCGCCACATGCTGGAGGATATGCTTGTCTATCTCGGCCAGCGGGCGCCCGCCCAGACTGGCATCCGACAGCTTGAATCGCCGCGAGAGCCTGTCCAGCGCGGCAGCGAGTTCCGCAACCTGATCGTTCGTAGGATCTTTCATCCCGCCAGTTTACGGCCCCGCGCGCCGCGGTGCCAGAGCTGTTCGCCGGGTGCGGAGTTTCTGCCGCGCGCGGGGCCGCGCGGAGGCCACACCACCCTGTGTTTGCCGCGCGGGCTTTGCCCTTGCGTTGGCGCAGGCTCGGGCAGACCGCCCCGGGCGCCCGGTTCAGGCCAGCGCCGAAGTCAGCCATGTGCGGAAGCTGCGCATTCCTTGCGTTTCCTTGCGGGTCTGCGGCCATGTCAGCCAGTAGCTGCCCATGTCCACCTCCGGCGCGAAGGGGCGGACAAGGCGCCCGGTCTCCTCCCAGAGCCGGAAGAGCCGGTGCGGCAGGATCGCGACCCCGTGGCCCTGCGCCGCCATTTCGGCCAGCGCCAGCGAGCTGTCCAGCGTCGGGCCGCGCAGGGGCGGGCAGGGCAGCCCCACCTCCTCGAACCACCGCTCCCATTCCGAACTGCGGTAGGACCGCAGCAGCGTCAGCCCGCGCAGATCCGCCGCCCCCTCCAGCCCCGCGGCAAGAGCGGGCGCGCACATCGGCGTCAGCGGCGCCTCCATCACCTTGACCGAGGCCAGCCCGTGCCAAGACCCGTCGCCAAAACGCAGCGCCAGATCCAGCCCCTCGCCGGTGATGGTGACGCGGTTGTTGTTGGTGAAGATGCGCAGGTCGACCTCGGGATGCGCGGCCTCGAACTCGGGCAGGCGCGGGATCAGCCAGCCGATCGCGAAGGTGCCGACCACGCCAAGGTTGAGCGCTTCGTGGAACCGGCCCCCGGAAAACCGGTCCAGCGTCTCGCCGATGCTGTCCAGCGCGGCGGTCACCACGGGGGCCAGCGCCACACCCTCCTCGGTCAGCACCAGCCCGCGCGGCACGCGGCGGAACAGCGCCACGCCCAGCCGGTCCTCCAGATTGCGGATCTGATGGCTGAGGGCGGCCTGCGTCACGCAAAGCTCCACCGCCGCATGGGTCAGCGTCAGATGGCGGGCGGCGGCTTCGAAGGCGCGTAGCGCATTCAGCGGAAGGTTCGGGCGATCCATGGTGACCTATTAGTTTTTCTACAGACTATCTCAAGAATTGATCTTTTGAAGCGGGTAATCACCCAAGATAGGCAGGGACAGGCAAATTCAGTTCAAGTCAGGCGTAATGACACGCCCCCAGCGACAGGCGACAAAACCATGACATCCCCCTTTGTGTTTACCCTCGCGGCTGCGGTTTGCGCCGCCCCGGCTCTGGCCGCGCCCCTGTCCGACGCGCGGATCCAGCAGCTTGGCGACGCGGTCTTCGGCCCGGTGATGGCCGCGCATGACATCCCCGGCATGGCCATCGGCATCACCTACCGGGGCGAAAGCCATGTCCTCACCCGTGGGCTGGCCGTGCGGGAGGGCGCGCAGCCGGTGACCGCCGACACGCTTTTCGAACTGGGCTCGGTCAGCAAGCTGTTCAACGTGGCGCTGGCCGGGCTCGCGGCAGAGCGTGGCCTGCTGTCGCTGGACGCCGCCGTGTCCGATCTGCGGCCCGACCTGCAGGGCAGCGCCTTTGACTGGATCTCGCTTTATGATCTGGCCGCACATGCCAATGGCGGGCTGCCGCTGCAGGTGCCGGACACGATCACCACCGAGGCCGAGCTGTCCGACTGGCTTGCGGGCTGGACCACCGCCGCAGAACCGCAGAGCCTGCGCGCCTATTCCAACCTGAGCATCGGCCTGCTGGGATGCCTGACCGCCGAGGCGTTTGGCCGCGATTACGAGACGGCGCTGACCGAGGAACTGCTGCCGGAGCTTGGTCTGAGCTACACCTATGTCACCGTGCCGGAAGCGGCGATGCCCGACTATGCCTTTGGCTATGCCCGGTCGGACGACAGCGCGGTGCGGGTCACTCCGGGGATGCTGGATGCCGAGGCTTATGGCATCAAATCCTCCGTCACCGACATGCTGCGCTTTCTGGACGCCCATCTTGGCGCATGGCCGGTGTCGCCGGAGGTGGAGGCGGCGCTGTCCCGCACGCGCGAGGCCCGTTATGATACCGCCCATTACGCGCAGGCGATGATCTGGGAGGACTATGCGTGGCCCGTCACCGCCGCGCAGCTGGCGGCGGGCAACAGCAGCGAGATGGCGCTGACCCCGCAGCCGATCACCCGCCGCGACACTGCGCGCAGCGGGCCGGTGTTCCTGAACAAGACCGGGGCGACAAACGGCTTTGGCGCCTATGTGGCCATGGTCCCGCAGGAAGAGATCGGCGTGGTCGTTCTGGCCAACCGCAACTATCCCAACGCGGCCCGCGCCGAGGCGACGCTGGACCTGATCACCCGCATCCTTGCCGAAGACTGAAACCCGCGGCGGGGAGGGCTTTGCCTTCCCCGTCCAGACCCTTGCGCTTGAGTCCTGTAATGATGATTATGTAATATCAATGTCGAAAGCTCCGCCCCGTCAGGCGGCCCGCCTTTTGGCAAAAAGCGGCTTGCTCTGCCGCGCGACATGTTCGACGAAAAGCCGGATCTTCGGATCCTGCAGCTTCTTGTGCGGGTAAAGACAGCCGAAGATCGTCGGCAGCGGCGGCGTCTCGGGCAGCACCTCGACCAGACGTCCCGTGGTCAGATGATCCTGCACGTCAAAGCGCGGCTTGTTCACGATGCCCCGGCCCGCCAGCGCCCAGTCGGTCAGCACGTCGCCGTCATCCGCATCATATTTGCCGCGCACTTCCAGCTTCTGCGGCCCGGCGGGGGTCATCACGGTCCAGAAATATTCTGGCGACCGGGGATAGCGCAGCAGCAGGCAGTTATGCGCCGCCTGCAGCAGATCGTCGGGCGTGCGCGGCGTGCCCGCGCGCGCCAGATAGTCGGGGGCCGCACAAAGCACCCGGTCGCAATCGGCGATCTTGCGCAGCTTCAGGTTGGAATCGCCCGGCTCGCCGACAAAAAACGCGATGTCGAGCCCGTCCGCCAGCAGATCCACCTTGCGGTCGGACAGACGCATCCGCACCTCGGTTTCCGGGTATCTGTCGGAAAATCCGGGCACCAGCGGCGCCACGATCCGCCGCCCGACCCCAAGGGGCGCGGTGACGCGGATCGCCCCGCGCGGCACCTGCGAAAAGCTGGCCACCCGCGCTTCGGCATTTTCCAGCGCCAGCAGCACCGCACGCGCCTCGTCATAAAAGACCCGCCCCGCCTCGGTGGGGTTGATCGACCGGGTGGTGCGGTTGAACAGCCGCACGCCAAGATGTTTCTCCAGCTCTTTCAGCCGCTTGCTGGCCACAGCTGGGGTCAGCCGCAGATCGCGCCCGCCCGAGGTGATGCTGCCCAGTTCCAGAACCCGGACAAAGACCCGCAGGCTTTCGATATAGGACATGGGCTGCCTCCCGCGCTGCCAGCGGCCCCCATTCTGCGCGCAGCGCCCGGCTTTTTCAACAATCTGTTGAAAGTATTTGCCGATACGAGCGATTTTTCGAGCCAATTTCGCACCGTATGCTGTGCGTGGCCCCGGGATGCGTGACCCAAGACCCAAGGCCAAGCGGAGGACAGCATGACAGATCGCGACGACATTCGTTTCATACTCAACGGCAAAGAAATCTCGGTCCGCGATGTCGAGGCCAGCCGCACCCTGCTTGATTTCCTGCGGCTGGAGCGGCGCCTGACCGGCACCAAGGAAGGCTGCGCCGAGGGCGACTGCGGCGCCTGCACCGTGCTGGTCGGACGGCTGACCGCCACCGGGCTGGTCTATGCGCCGGTCAATGCCTGCATCCGCTTTCTGGCTTCGGTCGATGGCTGCCACGTCGTCACCATCGAACATCTGGCCGGGCCCGACGGACGGCTGCACCCGGTGCAGCAGGCGATGATCGACCATCACGGCAGCCAGTGCGGCTTCTGCACGCCGGGCTTCGTGATGTCGCTTTACGCGCTGTGGATGCAGACGCCGGAGCCGACCGAGGCGCAGGTGGAAACCGCCCTGCAGGGCAATCTCTGCCGCTGCACCGGCTATGCGCCGATCATCCGCGCCGCCGTGGCGGTCAGCCGCTACGGCACCCCCGCCTCGGATCACCTGACCGCCGAACGCGAGGCGATGACAGCACGGCTTGCCGCGCTGCGCGACGGGCGGCGCGTGGTCAGCGGGCCGCAGGACAATCTGGCCATCCTGCCTGCCGATGTGGACGATCTGGCCGACTGCCTGCTGCGCTGGCCGGGGGCGACGATCATCGCCGGGGCCACCGATGTCGGGCTCTGGGTCACCAAATTCCTGCGCCCCATCGGGCCTGCGATCTTTATCGGGCATCTGGACGCGCTGAAACGGGTCGAACGGCAGGGCGACAGCCTGCTGATCGGCGCGGGCGCCAGCTATACCGACTGCCAGAGCGTTCTGGCCCAGCACCTGCCGCATCTGTCGCGCTACTGGGACCGCATCGCCGGATGGCAGGTGCGCAACATGGGCACCGTGGGCGGCAACATCGCCAATGGCTCGCCCATCGGGGACACGCCGCCGGTGCTGATCGCGCTTGGGGCAGAGATCGTGCTGCGCCGCGGCGCCGACCGCCGCCGCCTGCCGCTGCAGGACTTCTTCCTTGATTACGGCAAGCAGGACCGCGCGGCGGGCGAATTTGTGGAAAGCATCCACATTCCCCTGCCCGGCGCCGATGACCTTCATGCCGCCTACAAGCTGTCCAAGCGCCGGGACGAGGATATCTCGGCGGTGGCGGCGGGGTTCCGCATCACCGTGGAGCAGGGCCGGATCACGCAGGCCCGGCTGGCCTTTGGCGGCATGGCGGCGACCCCCAAACGCGCCAGCGGTGCCGAACGGGCGCTGACCGGCCAGCCTTGGTCGGAAGCGGCGTTCGAGGCGGCGGCAGAGGCGCTGGCGCAGGATTTCACCCCGCTGGACGACTGGCGGGCCTCGGCGGCCTACCGGATGCTGGGCGCGCAGAACCTGCTGCGCCGCTTCTTTCTGGAACATGACGCCGCCACCACCGCCCCCATCCAACTTGAAACCGCGTAAGCCGGGAAAGGACAGCACGATGAAGGATACCCTGACCATCAGCGGCGCGGCCCATACCGACCGCACCCATGACAGCGCCGTCAAACATGTGACGGGCCGCGCCGATTACACCGATGACATCGCCCAGCCCGAGGGCACGCTGCACGCCTATCTGGGCGTGTCGGACGTGGCCCATGCCCGGCTGAACGGGCTCGACCTCACGGCAGTGCTGGCCTATCCGGGCGTGGTGGGCGTGCTGACCGCCGCCGACGTGCCCGGCGTCAACGACATCAGCCCCACCGGCCAGAATGACGAGCCGGTCTTTCCCACCGACCTGATCCAGTTCCATGGCCAGCCGCTGTTCGCGGTGGTGGCCGAAACCCGCGACATCGCCCGCCGTGCGGCAGCACTGGCACGGATCGACTGCGAGGTGCTGCCCCATGCGCTTGATCCCATCGCGGCACAGGAGGCGGGCTATCCCCATGTGACCGCGCCCCTGAAGCTGGAGCGGGGCGATGTGGAGGCAGGTTTCGCGCAGGCACCGCACCGGATCAGCGGGCGGATGCATGTGGGCGGGCAGGATCACATGTATCTGGAAGGCCAGATCGCCTTTGCCATCCCCGGCGAGGATGACGACATCGTGGTGCACTGCTCCACCCAGCATCCTTCGGAAGCGCAGCATATGGTGGCCCATGTGCTGGGCGTGCCCTCCAATGCGGTGGTGGTCGACGTGCGGCGCATGGGCGGCGGGTTCGGCGGCAAGGAAAGCCAGATGAACCTGTTCTGCGTCGTGGCGGCGATGGCGGCGAAGAAGTGGAACCGTGCGGTCAAGATCCGGCCCGACCGCGATCAGGACATGACCGCCACCGGCAAGCGCCATGATTTCGTGATCGATTACGACGTGGGCTTTGACGAGACGGGCCGCATTCTGGCCGTGGGCGGCACCTTTGCGGCGCGCTGCGGCTTTTCCGCCGACCTCTCCGGCCCGGTCACCGACCGCGCGCTGTTCCATGCCGACAACGCCTATTTCTATCCGCATGTGCGGCTGACCAGCCGCCCGATGAAGACCAACACCGTCTCCAACACCGCGTTTCGCGGCTTTGGCGGGCCGCAGGGGGTAATGGCGGCGGAACGGATGATCGAGGAGATCGCCTATGCCACCGGGCAGGATCCGCTCGACGTGCGCCGGATCAACTTCTATGGCGGTGCGGGCCGCGACCTGACCCCCTATCACCAGCAGGTCGAGGACAACATCCTTGACCGGCTGGTCACGGATCTGGAGGAAAGCAGCGCCTATCGCCAGCGCCGCCGCGACATCGTGGCCCATAACGCCGCCTCGAAGGTGCTGAAAAAGGGCATCGCGCTGACGCCGGTCAAGTTCGGCATCTCCTTCACCGCGACATGGTACAATCAGGCGGGCGCGCTGGTGCATGTCTATAGCGACGGCTCCATCCACCTTAACCACGGCGGCACCGAGATGGGCCAAGGGCTCAACACCAAGGTGGCGCAGGTGGTGGCCGAGGCGTTTCAGGTCGATTTCGAGCGCATCAAGATCACCAAGACCACGACGGAAAAGGTGCCCAACACCTCCGCCACCGCCGCCTCCTCGGGGACCGACCTCAACGGCATGGCAGCGCTTGACGCGGTGGAACAGATCAAGGCGCGGCTGCTCAGCTTCGCGGCGGAGCGCTGGAGCGTCGCCCCCGATGCCGTGCGGTTTGTCGCCAATCAGGTGCATGTCGGCGACGAGGTGCTGTCCTTTGATGCCTTCATCCGGCAGGCCTATCTGGCGCGGGTGCAGCTGTCGGCGGCGGGCTTCTACAAGACGCCGAAAATCCACTGGGACCGCGCCAAGGGACAGGGCCGCCCCTTCTATTACTACGCCTATGGCGCCGCCTGTTCCGAAGTGACCATCGACACGCTGACCGGCGAATACCGGGTGGACCGCACCGACATCCTGCATGATGTGGGCCGCTCGCTGAACCCGGCGCTGGACCGGGGGCAGGTGGAAGGCGCCTTCGTACAGGGCATGGGCTGGCTTACCACCGAAGAACTGTGGTGGGACAAGGCCGGGCGGCTGCGCACCCACGCGCCCTCCACCTACAAGATCCCGCTCGCCTCTGACCGGCCGCGCATCTTCAACGTGCGGCTGGCGGACTGGTCGGAGAACCGCGAACTGACCATCAAGCGGTCCAAGGCCGTGGGCGAGCCGCCCTTCATGCTGGGCATCTCGGTCTTTGAGGCGCTGTCCATGGCGGTGGCCTCGGTCGCGGATTACCGTGTCTGCCCGCGCCTTGACGCGCCCGCCACCCCCGAACGGGTGCTGATGGCCGTGGCGCGGCTGCGGCGCGGGGACTGAGGCCATGGCACGGCAGGTCACCGAGCTTGCCCGGTTCCTTGGGGCGCAGGGCGCGGTGATCCGCGTGGCGCTGACCCGGGTGCGCGGCTCCTCGCCGCGCGAGGCAGGCACCGAGATGTTCGTGGCGCCGGCAGCGGTTTACGGCACCATCGGCGGCGGCCAGCTGGAACACCGCGCCATCGAGGCGGCGCGCGCCATGCTGCGCGACGGCGTGCTGACCACGGCCATGGACGTGCCCCTGGGGCCGGAGATCGGCCAGTGCTGCGGCGGGCGGGTGGAAATGGCGCTGACCCGGATGCGCGGTTCGGACAAGCGCGCGGCCCTCCGCCGCGCCGGGGCCGAGGCGCGCGCCCTGCCCCATGTCTATGTGCTGGGCGCGGGCCATGTGGGCCGCGCCATCGCCCTGCAGCTGCAGCACATGCCGGTGCGCTGCATCCTGATCGACCCGCGCGCGCAGGAACTGGCGCTGTGCGAGGCGTCGGTGGAAACCCGGCTGTCGGTCATGCCGGAAATGGACATCACCGCCGCCCCGCCCGGCAGCGCCTTTGTCGTGCTGACCCATGATCACGGGCTGGATTTCCTGCTGACCGCCGCGGCGCTGGCCCGGGGCGATGCGGCCTATGTCGGCATGATCGGTTCCGCCACCAAACGCGCCAAGCTGAAAAGCTGGATGCGCGCGCAGGGCGGGCTGGCCGGGTTCGACCAACTCATCTGCCCTATCGGGGCAAGCGGCAGCCGCGACAAGCGGCCCAGCCTGATCGCGGCCTTTGTCGTGGCCGAGATCATGGCTGATCTGACCTCTGAAACTGTCGCAACCAGCCCCGCTCAGGCGGGACAGGGGCCCGAGGCGGGCCATTACCACGACCAGAAGGGAGCGTCGGCCCGGTAGCGGACGGCGGAGCTGGTCAAAGCGGAGGAGGATACCGTCATGGACGGGACACGTTACAGCTACCGGGTGTTTTCACCCGGCGATACCAGTGCCTTCTGGGCGCTGTTCACCGACAATCTCGTGAACCTGCTGATCCTGTCGGGGATCTGCCAGTTCGTGTTCGGCATGCCCGCCGAGATCGTCTTCGGGCGCATCGTGCCGGGGGCGGCGGTGGCCATCCTTGCGGGGGTCGCGGTCTATACCGTCATGGCGAAGGTCACGGCGACCCGGCAGGGCCGCGACGTCACCGCCCTGCCCTACGGCATCTCGACCCCGGTCATGTTCGTCTACCTCTTCGGCGTGATCGGCCCGATCTACTGGGCGACGCAGGATCCGCTGCTGGCGTGGCAGGTCGGCATCGGCGCGGGCTTCATGGGTGGCATCGTCGCGGCCATGGGCGCCATCATCGGCCCGTGGCTGAAGCGGATCACCCCGCGCGCGGGCATGCTGGGCACGCTCTGCGGGATCGCGCTGATGTTCATCGGTGCGGTGCCGCTGTCGCAGATCTTCGAACATCCGGTGATCGGCTTCACCTCGCTGCTCTTCATCCTCTGGGGGCTGATCGGGCGGTTCCGCCTGCCCGGCAACATCCCCGCCGGGCTTGCGGCCATCGCGGCGGGCACGCTGATCGCGCTGTTCCTGGGGGAATCGCGGATCGACACCTCGGGGCTCCGGTTTTATGCGCCGGTGCCCTATTTTGGCGATCTGATCGCGGGGATCCAGTATCTCTTCGCCAATCCCGAACTGTTCCTCGTTCTGGTGCCGGTGCAGATCTACAATTTCATCGAGACGATGAACAACGTGGAATCCGCAGAAGCGGCGGGGGACAGCTATCCGGTGGGGCTGTGCCAGCTGACCGACGGGGCGGGCACCATGATCGGCGCGGTCTTCGGCTCGCCCTTTCCCACCACGGTCTATATCGGCCATCCCGCCTACAAGCGGCTTGACGCGCGCGCGGGCTATATCATCGGCGTGGCGCTGGTGATCGCGGCGGCGGCGTTTCTGGGCTTCCTGTCGCTGCTGGCTGGGCTGATCCCGGTGGCGGCGGCAGCGCCGGTGCTGGTCTTTGTCTCGGTCAGCCTCATCACCAACACCGCCTGGGCGGTGAAGCCGGCGCATATGGCTGCGGTGTCATTCGCGATCCTGCCGCATGTCTCGTCGCTGCTCATCACCAAATGGGGCTCGCTGATGAACGCGCTGCGCGCCTCGGGGGCGGAAAACCTGCCCGCGCTGGGGGAGGACGGCCTGACCGCCGCCCTGCTGATGGAGGGCGCGCATTACGAGGGCCATCTGGCGCTGAGCCAGGGCGCGATCCTGACCGGGCTGGTCTGGGGCGCCATCGTCGCCGACGTGATCGAAGGGCGGTTCCGCCGCGCGGGCGGCTTTGCGCTGGCAGCGGCGGTGATGTCCTCGGTGGGGGTGATCCATGCCGCGGCCCTGCAGGTGCCGCAGTTCGACGGCATCACCATCGGCTATCTCATCATCGGCGGGTTCCTCTGCCTCTATCCGCTGGTGGCCCCGCGCGAGGATCTGACCCAGCGCGTCATCGTCCCCGACGAGCCCGACATGATCGACGACACAAGCCCCGCGCAGCGGGCCTGATGTCCCCGGGGGCGGCGGCGCCGCCCCCTTCCCTTTCTGACAGACCGGAGACCGCCCATGACCGAAACCCTGCTTCGCGGACGCCTGCTGACCTTCCATCGCGACCCTGCCGGTCCGGACGATGCCGAGGCCTATACCTATCTTGAGGATGCGGGGCTTCTGTCGCGCGACGGGCGGATCGCCGCCTCCGGCGCTTTTGCCGATGTCGCGCCGCAGGCCCCCCATGCGCCGGTGGTGGATCACCGCCCGCATCTGATGATGGCGGGGTTCATCGACACGCATATCCATTTCCCGCAGGTGCAGGTCATCGCCTCGTGGGGGGCGCAGCTGCTGGACTGGCTGAACGGCTATACCTTCCCCGAAGAGCTGCGCTTTGCCGATCCCGACCACTGCGCGCGCATGGCGCAGGCCTTTCTCGACCAGCTCACCGTCAACGGCACCACCACCGCCGTGGCCTTCTGTTCGGTCCATGCCGCCAGCGCCGAGGCGCTGTTTGCCGAGGCCACGCGGCGCGACATGCGGATGCTGGGCGGCAAGGTGATGATGGACCGCAACGCGCCCGACGGACTGCGCGACACGCCGCAGCAGGGCTATGACGACAGTGCCGCGCTGATCGCGCGCTGGCACGGGCGGGGGCGCAACGGCTATGTGATCACCCCGCGGTTCGCCATCACCTCGACCCCCGACCAGCTGGAGATGGCAGGCGCGCTTGCCGCCGCGCATCCCGGCTGTCACATCCAGACGCATCTGTCGGAAAATCTGGCGGAAATCGCCTATACCGCCGAACTTTACCCCGAGGCGCGCGATTACCTCGACATCTACGAACGCTTCGGCCTGCTTGGCCCCCGGACCCTGCTGGGCCATGCCATCCACCTGCGCCCGCGCGAGATCGACGCGCTGGCCGCGACCGGGGCGCATCCGGTGTTCTGCCCGACCTCGAACCTGTTTCTTGGCAGCGGGCTTTTTGACGAAGGCGGGCTGCGGGCGCGCGGCATCACCAGCGGCATCGCCACCGATGTGGGCGCGGGCACCAGCTATTCCATGCTGCAGACCCTGAACGAAGGCTACAAGGTGCTGCAGCTGCAGGGCCAGCCGCTGCATCCGCTGCGCGCCTTCCACTGGGCGACGCGCGGCAATGCCGAAGTGCTGGGGCTGGCGGACCGCATCGGCACGCTTGATCCGGGCACCGAGGCGGACATCACCGTGCTCAACGTGCGCGCGACCGAGGCGATGGCGCTGCGTGCCGAACGCGCCGACACTCTGGCGGAGGAACTGTTCATCCTGCAGATGATGGGCGATGACCGCGCCATCGCCGAGGTCTATGTCGCCGGCACCCCGCGCAAGGCCGCGGCGCGCGGCGCGGCGCGGATCCGGCATCCCGAACCGGCCTGATCCGGGTGCCACCGGCGGCGGGCGCCCCCGCCGCCACGATTTTCAATATTTTCGGAAAAGAGCTGTCCGACCTTTATGGGTTTCACTGGAAATGGCGCCGCGCCATACAGGTCCGGACAGCCGCGACCTTCAGGAGATTTGCATGTCCGCGACCTATTACGCCCCCCATGGCGGCCTGCCCGGCCAGGACCAGCTCCTGACCGACCGCGCCATCTTTACCGAGGCTTACGCGGTCATTCCCAAGGGCACGATGCGCGACATCGTCACCAGCTTCCTGCCCGGCTGGACCGGCACGCGGCTTTGGGTGATCGCGCGCCCGCTGTCGGGATTTGCCGAAACCTTTTCGCAATACATCATGGAAGTGCAGCCGGGCGGCGGATCAGACACGCCCGAGACCGACCCCGAGGCCGAAGGCGTGCTGTTCGTGGTCGAGGGCGAGGCGGAGCTGGAGGTCAATGGCGACACCCACCGCCTGACCCCCGGCGGCTATGCCTATCTGCCGCCCTCCGCCGACTGGCGCCTGCACAACCGCGGCACCGAGGTGCTGCGCTTTCACTGGGTGCGCAAGGCCTATGAGCCCGCGCCGGGGCTCGACGAGCCCGATGTGCTGATCCTGAACGAAAACGACATCGCCCCCACCCCCATGCCCGACACCAATGGCGCATGGGCCACCACCCGCTTTGTCGATCCCAACGACCTGCGCCATGACATGCATGTCACCATCGTGACCTTCCAGCCGGGCGGGGTCATTCCTTTCCTTGAAACCCATGTGATGGAGCACGGGCTTTACGTGCTGGAGGGCAAGGCGGTCTACAAGCTCAACAATGACTGGGTCGAGGTCGAGGCGGGCGATTTCATGTGGCTGCGCGCCTTCTGCCCGCAGGCCTGCTACGCAGGCGGGCCGGGGCGGTTCCGCTACCTGCTCTACAAGGATGTGAACCGCCACATGGCGCTGCGCCCCGGCGCGCAGGCCCTGCCCCGCAGGACGAACAACCGGTAAACCGGGCGCGTCTAGGGCCCGGCCTCAGACCGCCTGCCGCAAGTTGACAAGGCCCCTCCTGAGGCAAGGGTCGAACCCGCGCCCGGCAGAGACCGGGCGCGTCAGAACCGTCTTCAGCAGGAAATGGTGGTTCGGTCGAAGCTGAACTCTGCAGGGGCGGCGCAGCGATCCAGAGTGTAGGGTACTCTTCCCGTTTGAAGCGCAAAAGGATCAGCAGGCAGGGCAGAGACGACCGTGCTCCGCGCAAGAGCCAAGCTTTCACACGCAAACGTCCCGCCCTGTTTGCGGGTCACTGGATTGAAGCTGTTCGGGGGATGGCGCCAGCACATTGCCTCTTGTCCGGCCACGACATCCCTTTTGTAGTCTTCCGGCACGCCAAGCCTGTTGCCGGGATACCAAAGCCACGCCTTTCCTTCAGGCGCGAGATAATTCACCTGAAACCCATGCGCGCGGGAAAAGGACAGATAGGTCGTGTCAGGCTGAGGATAAGTCGGGACACGGTTCTGGCGCGCACTTGCCTCTGCAATCGCATGTGCCGAAACCGGTGGCGGCTGTTGATCGGAACAGCCGCCGAGCAAGACAAATAGGGCCGCAATCGCTCCCCGCGTCATGGTGGGATCCGTCAGCACTCCAGTGAAACGGACCAGCCCGCGAAGCGGCCTGACACCTTGGTGCGCAATGCGGCAAGGTCAGTTGTCGCAATGTCTCCCCCCAGAAAAGCCAGAATGCCCGGGTCGAAGGTGCCCGCACATCCCGTGGCCGTGCGCGATGCCGCTTCTATATCCGCGGCGAAATACGGCGTGGACGGTCCCACAAGGTCCACAAGCGCTTGATCGCGTTCGGTCACATGGGCGACGCGAAACGTTTTGCCATTGACCGTCACCGTTTTGGCTTCGGACAGCGCAGCGTCTGTTTGCGCAAGCTTGGCCTCTCGCTCTGCCCTTTGTTCCGGCGGAAGCTGCGAGCCGCCACACGCCGACACCAGCGATGCGAGAATAACGATAGAAACTGCAATGCGCATGATCTGCCCCTCATATCAATTTCCCAAAAAGTATCCATCTGACCGCAGGGAAGAAAGGGAAATCCGCAAGATAACCTGCAAACGTCTGAATGCGCCAGAAACCCCTATTGATATGTCTCGAGGCGTGGAACTGACATTTGCCCGACCGCAGCGGAATTGCGCTTCGCTGATCTTCTTGAGTGGTGGACCAAGGTCGCAGATAAATTGGCCCTGCTGACCCACCAAAATCGTCTCCCTTGTCGCGTGGCCGTCGCCGGCAAGGCTCAGACCCGCCGCGGAGTGACCTTTCCGCCGATCGCTTCCGTCAGCATGCGGGCCGCCTCGACCACGGGGCGGCTCAGCTTGTGCAGCGCCTCCGCCGTGACCCGGCTGGTGGGGCCAGACACCGACAGTCCGGCGATGGCCTCGCCGTTGATGTCAAAGACCGGCGCCGCGATGCAGCGCATGCCGATATTGCGTTCCTCGTCGTCGCAGGAATAGCCGCGCGCCCGGATCTGCCGCAGATCCGCCATCAGCCTGTCCCGGTCGGTCACCGTCTTTTCGGTGAAGGCGTCAAGGCCCCCCTCCAGCCTGCGCGCCAGCCGCGCGTCATCCATCTGCGCCAGCAGCGCCTTGCCGATGCCAGAGGCGTGCATCGCCGACAGCGTGCCCGGCGGAAAGAAGGCGCGGATATTGGCGTGGGTTTCGACCTGACTGAGGAACAGCACCTTTCCCTCTTTCTCGACGCCCAGATTGGCGGTCTCGCCCGTCGCCTCCATCAGGGCGCGCATCACCGGGCGGGCGCGGTCCACAAGGCTGGTGCGGCGCAAGAACCGCGACCCGATCATGAAGGCGCGCGGGCCGATATGCCAAAGCTGCTCTTCCGCGTCGAATTCCACCAGCCCCCGCCCCTCCAGCGTCACCAGCACGCGATAGATGGTGGAGGGTGACTGCCCCATGTCATCGGCGATGGCGCTCAGCGCGATCCCCTGCCGTTCGCTGAGAAATTCAAAGACCTCCATCGCCCGGTCCAGCGACTTGATGGTGTTCTGCGCCGTCTTGTCCTCCCAGTCGCGCGGCCGTCCCCGGGCCTTGCGGGGACCGCGCGCGGCATTGTCTTGGAATTCCATGAGATGCCTTCTGTTTTTAATGAAAAGTGAATTCACGATATGAAAAATATAAACCTCTGTAAACGGATGATTTTTCCGGATCACCCCCAAAATGAAAAAGCCATTCAAAAAAATATGCGGCAGGGGCGGGGCTCCGTAAGGTGATGGACATGACGGAAGGAGACACGCCATGAGCTTTCAGAACCCGGTTTTCATTCCCGGTCCGACCAACATCCCCGAGCGGCTGCGCAAGGCCTGCGACATGCCGACGATCGACCACCGCTCGCCGCTCTTCGGCCAGATCCTGCATCCCGCCCGCGACGGCGTGCGCCGGGTGCTGAAAAGCGACAGCGCGCAGATCTTCATCTTTCCGTCCACCGGCACCGGGGGCTGGGAAACCGCGCTGAGCAACTGCCTGTCCGCCGGGGATACGGTTCTGGCCGCCCGCAACGGCATGTTCAGCCACCGCTGGATCGACATGTGCCAGCGCCACGGGCTCGGGGTCGAGATCGTGGAAACCCCGTGGGGTCACGGCCTGCCCGCCGACCGCTACGAAGAGATCCTGACCGCCGATACCGGCCACCGGATCAAGGCGGTTCTGGCCACCCATAACGAGACCGCGACCGGCGTAAAATCCGACATCGCCGCCGTCCGCCGCGCGCTGGATGCCGCAGGCCATCCGGCGCTGCTGTTTGTCGACGGGGTCAGCTCCATCGCCTCCATGGACTTCCGCTTCGACGAGTGGGGGGTCGACGTGGCCGTGACCGGATCGCAGAAGGGCTTCATGCTGCCACCCGGCCTTGCCATCACCGCCTTCAGCGCGAAGGCGATGGCGGCCACCGACACCGCCACCCTGCCCCGCACCTTCTTCGACGTGAAGGACATGGCCAAGGGCTATGCCAACAACGCCTATCCCTACACCCCCGCCGTGGGGCTGCTGAACGGGCTGAACGAAGCCTGCGGGATGCTGCTGGCCGAAGGGCTCGACAATGTCTTCGCCCGGCACCACCGCATCGCCGAAGGCGTGCGCGCCGCCGTCCGCGCCTGGGGGCTGGAGCTGTGCGCGGTGTCGCCGGAGGTCTATTCGGACACGGTCAGCGCCATCCGCACCCCCGAAGGTTTCAACGCCACCGACATCGTCTCCCATGCCGCCAGCGCCTATGGCGTTGCCTTCGGCACCGGGCTGGGCGAGGTTGCGGGCAAGGTGTTCCGCATCGGCCATCTGGGGTCGCTCACCGATGTCATGGCGTTGTCGGGCCTTGCCACGGCAGAGATGGTCATGGCCGATCTGGGACTGGACATCCGGCTGGGATCCGGCGTGGCGGCGGCGCAGGACTATTATCGCGGCTGCCGCATCGAGACCCGGAAGGCGGCCGCCTGAGATGAAGGACAGCGCGATGATCATCCCCACCTTCGAGGACATGCTGGCCGCGCATGAGCGGATCAAGCCGCATATCCGCCGCACCGAGGTCCGCAGCTCGGCCTTTCTGAACGAGCTGACCGGGGCGGATCTGTTCTTCAAATGCGAGAACTTTCAGGAGCCGGGCGCCTTCAAGGTGCGCGGCGCCGCCAACGCGGTCTTCGGACTGGACGAGGCGCAGGCGAAGCTGGGCGTGGCCACCCATTCCAGCGGCAACCATGCCTCCTGTCTCAGCTATGCCGCGATGCGCCGGGGCATCCCCTGCAACGTGGTGATGCCGCGCACCGCCCCGCAGGCCAAGAAGGACACGGTGCGCCGCTATGGCGGCGTGATCACCGAATGCGAGCCCTCCACCTCCAGCCGCGAGGCGACCTTTGCCGAGGTGCAGGCCGCGACGGGGGGCGATTTTGTCCACCCCTACAACGATCCGCGCGTGATCGCGGGTCAGGGCACCTGTTCGCGGGAGTTCATGGAACAGACCGACGGTCTGGACATGGTCGTGGCCCCCATCGGCGGCGGCGGCATGATCTCCGGCACCTGCCTGACGCTCGCGACGCTGGCGCCGGAATGCCGGGTGATCGCCGCAGAGCCGGAACAGGCGGATGACGCCTATCGCAGCTTCAAGGCCGGGCATATCATCGCCGATGACGCGCCCAAGACCATCGCCGACGGGCTGCTGGTGCCGCTCAAGGATCTGACATGGCATTTCGTGTCCCGCCATGTCAGCGAGATCTACACCGCCTCGGATCAGGAAATCATCGACGCGATGAAGCTGATCTGGAAGCATCTGCGCGTGGTGATGGAACCGTCCAGCGCCGTGCCGCTCGCCACCATCCTGAAACAGCCCGACGCCTTCAGGGGCAAGCGCGTGGGCATCATCATCACCGGCGGCAATGTCGATCTTGACCGGCTGCCGTGGACCCAGTGAGGGAGACAAGACAATGAACGCACCCGTGAATTTCGACCAGCTCGAAGTGGGCTTCGACATCCCCGCCCTGCCCGGCATGGACGAGGCCGACATCCAGACGCCCTGTCTGGTGCTTGACCTTGACGCGCTGGAACGCAATATCCGCAAGATGGGCGACTATGCCCGCGCCCATGGCATGCGCCACCGCGCCCATGGCAAGATGCACAAATCCGTGGACGTGCTGAAGCTGCAGATGGAGCTTGGCGGCGCGGTCGGCGTCTGCTGCCAGAAAGTGTCCGAGGCCGAGGTCTTCGTGCGCGGCGGCATCAAGGAAGTGCTGGTGTCCAATCAGGTGCGCGACCCCGCCAAGATCGACCGTCTGGCCCGCCTGCCCGAACAGGGCGCCGACATCATCGTCTGCGTCGATGACGTGGCCAATATCGCCGACCTCTCGGCGGCGGCGCAGCGCTACGGCACCCGGCTGGGCATCTTCGTGGAAATCGACTGCGGCGCGGGCCGCTGTGGCGTGACCACGACCCCCGCCGTGGTAGAGATCGTGCGCGCCGTCGAGGCGGCCCCGAACCTCAGCTATCGCGGCATTCAGGCCTATCAGGGCGCGATGCAGCACATGGACAGTTTCGAGGACCGTCAGGCCAAGATCGACGCCGCCGTGGCACAGGTCAAGGACGCGGTGGACACGCTGAAATCCGAAGGCATCGACACCGAACTGGTCTCGGGCGGCGGCACCGGATCCTATTATTTCGAGTCGACCTCGGGGGTCTATAACGAGCTTCAGTGCGGATCCTATGCCTTCATGGACGCGGATTATGGCCGCATCCTCGACAAGGACGGCAAGCGCATCGACGCGGGCGAGTGGGAAAACGCCTTCTTCATCCTGACCTCGGTCATGAGCCATGCCAAGGCGGACAAGGCGATCTGCGATGCGGGCCTCAAGGCGCAGTCGGTGGACAGCGGCCTGCCGGTGATCTTTGGCCGCGATGACGTGGAATATGTCAAATGCTCGGACGAGCATGGCGTGATCAGCGATCCCAAGGGCGTGCTGAAGGTCAATGACAAGCTGCGCCTCGTGCCCGGCCATTGCGACCCCACCGCCAATGTCCATGACTGGTATGTGGGCGTGCGGAACGGCAAAGTGGAATGCGTCTGGCCGGTCTCGGCGCGCGGCAAGGCCTACTGATCCCCACAGGGGGGCCGGTTCGGGAGGAGCCGGAAGTCGCCCGCCGTGTATGCCATCCCCCCGGCAGCGGCACGCGGGCGCATGAAACATCATCCACGGAGAGACCCATGCTGATCGTGCCCGAACGCGAGATCGCCGACCTGATGACCCGCGACGCGGCCTTTGCGGCTGTGGAACAGGTCTTTGCCGCCATGGCCGCCGACAAGGCCTACAACTTCCCGGTGGTGCGCGAGGCCATCGGCCATGAAGACGCGCTTTACGGCTTCAAGGGCGGGTTCGACCGCGCCGGGCTGACGCTGGGTCTGAAGGCCGGGGGCTACTGGCCGAACAACATGGACAAGCGCGGGCTGATCAACCACCAGTCCACCGTGTTCCTGTTCGACCCCGACACCGGCAAGGTGCGGGCGATGGTGGGGGGCAACCTGCTGACCGCGCTGCGCACCGCCGCCGCCTCCTCGGTGTCGATCCGGCATCTGGCCCGCAAGGACGCAAAGGTGATCGGCATGATCGGCGCCGGGCATCAGGCCACCTTCCAGCTGCGCGCGGCGCTGGAACAGCGCGGCTTTGAAAAGGTGATCGGCTGGAATTACCACCCCGAGATGCTGCCCAACATCGAAAAGGTGGCGACCGAGGCGGGCCTGCCCTTCGCGGCGGTGGATCTGCCCGGCATGGCCGAGGCCGATGTCATCATCACCATCACCTCGGCCTTTGCGCCCTCGCTGCTGGCGGAACATGTCAGCCCCGGCACCCATATCGCCTGCATGGGCACCGACACCAAGGGCAAGCAGGAGGTGGAGGCGGCGCTGCTGGCCCGCGCCACGGTCTTTGCCGACGAGATCGCGCAGTCGGTCAGCATCGGCGAGGCGCAGCACGCCATCGCCGAGGGGCTGCTGCAGGAAGCGGATATCGCCCAGCTGGGCGCGGTGATCAACGGCACCCATCCGGGCCGCAAAGACGCCGCCGAGATCACGCTGTTTGACGGCACCGGTGTCGGCCTGCAGGATCTGGCGGTCGCGGCGGCGGTGGTCGATCTGGCCGTGGCCCAAGGCCGCGCGATCGAGGTCGATTTCTAGACCCCCCCTCACCTTTCGACAGATCACCGGGCTGCGGCGGATGCGCCGCAGCCTGCCTCTCCGCTCATGTCCGATGCAAAGGCCCGCGCCATGCTGCTGCCCCTGTCTCTGCTGTTTGTCGGTGCCGTGCTGGTGCTGAACGGCCTGTGGATGGCCGGACGCATTGACGACCGCGAGATCGTGCTGATCAACGGCGCCACCGCCGCGATCACCGCCGCCGTCGCCGCCGTGTCGCTGGTGCAGGCGCGGGACGTGGCCGATGTGCGCGCCGTGGCGATGACCCTGCTGTTCAGCGTCACCTATCTGTGGGTGGCCTTCAACCGGGTCAGCGGGTCGGACGGGCGCGGGCTGGGGTGGTTTTCGCTGTTCGTGGCACTGTCGGTGCTGCCCGAGGCGGTGCGGACCCTGCGCGCCGCCACCACCGCGATGGAGACATGGCTGGGCCTGTGCTGGCTCGCTTGGGCCGGGCTGTGGTTCCTGTATTTCCTGACGCTGGCGCTGCAGCGCGGTTTCCGGCGGCAGACGGCGCTGGCCACCCTGTGCAGCGGCGTGCTGACCGCATGGCTGCCCGCGCTGGTGCTGATGTATGGGGGCCGCGCATGACCCGCCCCGTCCGCATCTTTCTCAACGGTTTTGGCAGGATCGGCCGGACGGTGTTTCGCCAGATCGTCGCGGCGGGGGCCAAGCTGGACCTCGTCGGGATCAACGACATCGCCCCGCTCGACACCTGCGCCTATCTGCTGCGCTATGACAGCGTCTATGGCCCCTTCCCCGGCACGGTCAGCACCGGCAGGGGCTGGATCGGAGTGGACCGGCGCCGCATCGCCGTCACGCAGGCGCCCGACCTGCGCACGCTGGATCTGCGCGACATCGATGTGGTGCTGGACTGCACCGGGCAGGCGCAGGCGCGGCCCATGGCCGAGGCGGGGCTGGTCGCGGGCGCGCGCTCTGTCCTGATCTCGGGGCCGTCGCCCGCCGCTGACGTGACGGTGGTGCTGGGCGCCAACGATCAGGAACTGGGGGCGGCGCGCATCGTGTCCAACGCCTCCTGCACCACCAATGCCATCGCGCCGCTGCTGCGGATGCTTGATCTTGGGCTCGGCATCGAAAAGGCCCATGTCACCACGGTGCACTGCTACACCGGCAGCCAGCCCACGGTGGACCGGCCCGGCCCGTCGCCCGAACGCAGCCGCGCCGCCGCCGTGTCGATGATCCCCACCACCACCAGTGCCGCCGGGCAGGTGATCGGCGTGCTGCCGGAATTTCAGGGGCGGCTCAGCATCGCCGCCCTGCGGGTGCCCTGCCTGTCCGTCTCGGCCATCGATGCGGTGATCCGCACCTGCGAGGATTTCGAACAGCCCGTCACCGATTTCCTGCGCGAGGCCTTTGACGGCTCGCCGCTGGTGGGGCTGACCGACGATCCCTGCGTGTCGACGGATTTCCGGGGCCGCCCGGAATCGCTGGTGCTGGCGCTGCCCGAAACCATGACCACCGGCACCCGGCAGCTGCGGCTGATGGGCTGGTATGACAACGAATGGGGCTTTTCGGCCCGCCTGATCGAGATGGCGCAGCGCATGGCCGCCCGCCCCGATCCGGCGGCCTGAGCCACCCCACCCCGACAGGAGGAGAAACGCATGGATCCCGAAGCCTCGCGGCAGCAGCTGGAACGGCAGGCGGCGCTTGACTATCACGCCTATCCGCGCCCCGGAAAGCTGGAGATCCGCCCGACCAAGCCCATGGCCACGGCCCGCGACCTGAGCCGCGCCTATTCGCCCGGCGTCGCCGAGGCCTGTCTGGAGATCGCGGCGGATCCGGCGCTGGCCACGCGCTACACCGCCAAGCGCAACCTTGTCGCGGTCATCTCCAACGGCACCGCCGTGCTGGGTCTGGGCAATATCGGCGCGCAGGCCGCCAAGCCGGTGATGGAGGGCAAGGCGGTGCTGTTCAAGAAATTCGCGGGGATCGACTGTTTCGACATCGAAGTGGACGAACCCGATCCCGAGGCGCTGGCCGATCTGGTCTGCCGGCTGGAGCCGACCTTTGGCGCCATCAACCTTGAAGACATCAAGGCGCCCGACTGTTTCACCGTGGAGCGGATCTGCCGCGACCGCATGGGCATTCCGGTCTTTCACGACGACCAGCACGGCACCGCCATCGTGGTCGCCGCCGCCGTGCAGAACGCGCTGCGCCTTGCGGGCAAGCGCGCGCAGGACATCCGCATCGTCGGGCTGGGGGCGGGGGCTGCCGGGGTGGCCTGCCTGACCATGCTGCACAAGATGGGCGTGCCGCTGGACAACATCACCGTCTTTGACCGGTCGGGCGTGCTGCATGCCGGGCGCACCGGGCTCGCCCCCGAACAGATGATCTTTGCCACCGCCCCCGCCGGGCTGACGCTGGAACAGGCGCTGAAAGGCGCGGACATGTTTCTGGGCCTCTCCGGTCCCGGCGCGCTGCCCGCCGAAAGCGTGCGCGAGATGGCCGAGACGCCGATCATCTTCGCGCTCGCCAATCCGACCCCGGAAATCATGCCCGATGCGGCGCGCACCGCGGCCCCGGGGGCGATGATCGCCACCGGCAGGTCGGATTTCCCGAACCAGGTCAACAACGTGCTGTGTTTCCCGTTCATCTTCCGCGGCGCGCTTGATGCCGAGGCGACAGAGATCAACGACGCGATGAAGCTGGCCTGCGTCGATGCCATCGCGGCGCTGGCCCGGCAGACCACCTCTGCCGAGGTGGGCGTGGCCTATGAGGGCGAACGCCTGACCTTCGGCCCCGACTACCTGATCCCCAAACCCTTCGATCCGCGCCTGCTGCCAACCGTCGCCGTGGCCGTGGCGCGGGCGGCGATGGAGTCGGGCGCGGCGCGGCGCCTCTTGGATCTGGAGGATTACCGGCAGGCGCTGGAGGCGGAGGTGTTCAAATCCTCGCTGGTGATGCGCGGGGTTTTTGCCGCCGCCCGCCTGTCGCGCCGCCGCATCGTCTTTGCCGAGGGCGAGGATGACCGCGTGCTGCGCACGGCACAGGTGATGAGCGAGGACAGCACCGATCGCGCGATCCTCATCGGGCGCCCCGAGGTGATCGCACAGCGCATCGACCGGGCCGGGCTGTCGATCCAGCCCGGGCGGGATTTCGAGATCGTGAATCCCGAAAGCGACGAACGGTACCGCGATTACTGGCAGAGCTATCATCAGGTCATGCGCCGCCATGGCGTGACGCCCGATCTGGCCAAGGCGGTGCTGCGCACCAACACCACGGCGATTGCCGCCACCATGGTCCATCGCGGCGATGCGGACAGCCTGATCTGCGGCACCTTCGGCCAGTATCTGTGGCACCTGAACTATGTCAGTCAGATGCTGTCGACGCCGGAACTGTCGCCTGCGGGGGCACTGTCGCTGGTGATCCTTGAAGACGGGCCGCTATTTGTCGCCGACACCCATGTGCATGTCGAACAGGGCCCCGAAACGCTGGCCCGCACCGTGCTGGCCGCCGCCCGCCATGTCCGCCGCTTCGGGCTGGAGCCGAAGATCGCGCTCTGCTCGGGGTCGCAGTTCGGCAATCTGGACAGCCGGTCGGGCCGGGCCATGCGCGGAGCGCTGGCGATCCTCGACAGCCAGCCGCGCGATTTCCAGTATGAGGGCGAGATGCACACCGATGCGGCGCTGGATCCGGCGCTGCGCGAGCGGCTGCTGCCCGGCAACCGGCTGGAGGGTGCGGCCAATGTGCTGGTCTATGCCACCACCGACGCGGCAGGCGCCGCGCGCAACCTGCTGAAAAGTGCCGCAGGCGGGCTGGAGGTGGGCCCGATCCTGATGGGCATGGGCAACCGCGCCCATATCGTCACGCCCGGCGTGACGCCGCGCGGCCTGCTGAACATCGCCGCTCTGGCTGGCGCCGACGTCGCCACCTACGGCTGAACGATCCCGCGGCGCGCGGTCAGGGAGGGTCGCGCGCCCCCGCCACCGCAGGGTGGCACCCTTTGGAGGAGGAAAACATGTCAACAAAAGATCTCGTGGATCCGGTCAATGAACGGCTGCCTGCGGGCAAGCTCTTTACGCTTGGCCTGCAGCATGTGCTGGTGATGTATGCGGGCGCCATCGCGGTGCCGCTGATCGTCGGGCGGGTGCTGCAGCTGACCCCGGAACAGGTGGCTTTCCTGATTTCGGCAGATCTGTTCGTCTGCGGTCTGGTCACCATCATCCAGTCGATGGGGGCCACGAAATGGTTCGGCATCCGCATGCCGGTGATGATGGGGGTGACCTTCGCCTCGGTCGGGCCGATGGTGTCCATCGCCGCCAGCAACCCCGGCACCGATGGCGCGCGGATGATCTTTGGCGCCATCATCGGGGCGGGCATCATCGCGATGCTGATTGCGCCGCTGGTCAGCCGGATGCTGCGCTTTTTCCCGCCCATCGTCACCGGCACGATCATCCTTGTGATCGGCGTGACGCTGATGCGGGTGGGGATCAACTGGATCTTCGGCGTGCCGGTGGGCGCCACCGCGCCGCAGGTCGTCGATCCGGCCCATGCCGACTGGCTGCAGCGGCTGGCCAGCCTGCCCGAGGGCACCGTGCCCGCCATGCCCGAAGGGCTGCGGCTGGCCGCCACGCTGGACAACGTGAATTATGCCACCCCGCTCAACATGGCGATTTCGGCGGTGGTGCTGACCACGATCATTCTGGTGATGAAATTCGCCCGCGGCTTTCTGGCCAACATCTCGGTGCTGCTGGGGATCATCGTGGGCGCGGTGCTTGCCGCCTCCATGGGGCTCATGCATTTCGACCATGTGGACCGCGCCGACTGGTTCGAACTGATCACCCCCTTCCGCTTTGGCCTGCCGATCTTTGATCCGGTGATGATCCTGACCATGACGCTGGTCATGATCGTGGTGATGATCGAATCCACCGGCATGTTCCTTGCGCTGGGGGATATCTGCGGGCGCACCATCGAACGCCCGTCGCTGTCCGCTGGCCTGCGCACGGACGGGCTGGGCACGCTGATCGGCGGGCTGTTCAACACCTTCCCCTATACCTCGTTCAGCCAGAATGTCGGGCTGGTCGGCGTCACCGGCATCCGCTCGCGCTATGTCTGCGTGATGGGCGGCGCGATCATGATCGTGCTGGGGCTGGTGCCCAAGATGGGCGCGCTGGTGGAATCGCTGCCGGTCGCCGTGCTGGGCGGGGCCGGGCTGGTGATGTTCGGCATGGTCGCGGCCACCGGCATCCGCATCCTTGGCGGGGTCGATTTCAAGGCCAACCGTTTCAACGGGCTGATCGTGGCGATTTCGCTGGGGATGGGGATGATCCCGCTGATCGCGCCGCAGTTTTCCATGTGGCTGCCGCACGCCATCGAACCGCTGATCGACTCCGGCATCCTTCTGGCCTCGATCACCGCCGTCGCGCTGAATGTCGTGTTCAACGGCGCCCGCGAGGTCAGCGAGGAGGATCTGCGCCACGCCGCGCTGCAGGCGGAAGGCGGGCACTGACCCGGCCCTTGCCCCTGACAGACCCGCCCCGGCCGTCGCACGGCCGGGGCTTTTGCCGTAAGGACAGACGACAGACCGCAGGAGAAGACCATGCCGCACGCCCCGTCCCACGTCGTCACGGTGATCCTGCGCCGGATGCGGCAAGAGGCCCGGCCCGAGGTGATCGCCACCCATGCCCGGCTGCGGGCCGCCGCGGCGCAGGCCGAAGGCTTCCTTGGCGCACAGGACAGCTGGCTGCCGCCGCATGGCGACGAGATCGATCTGGTGACGGTGTTCAGCTTCCGCTCCCGCAGGGATCTGGAGGCATGGGACCGCGCGCCGGAACGGCAGCGGCTGATCGCGGATCTGGACCGGCACTGTCTCGACATTTCGGAACGGGCGGCGTTTGACGGGCTGGCGCTGCTGCAGCCCGACCGGGTCAGGGTCAGCAAGCCCGAGACGGTGGCGATCCTGATCGGGCTGATCCTGACGCTGGGCTGGCTTGCGGATCTGCTGCTGCCGCCGTTTCCGGAACCGGGACGGACCGTGCTTGCCGTGTCGGTGAATGTCTGCCTGATCAGCTATGGTTTCCTGCCATGGTCGATCCGGCTGCTGGACGCGCTGAAACGGAAGGCCCGCTAGGGCCCTCCGTCCTGCAACCTCCGGCAAGCGTGGCTCAGACCCGGTCGGGGGCGGTCGTGGATTTGCCGCGTCCTGCCATGCCGCCCGACACTTCTTCGGTGGCTTCGTCGGCAAGCTCCTGCGGCAGGATGAGGTTGAGCGCGATGGCAATGACCGCCGCAGGCAGGATGCCCGAGGTCGCCAGCACCATCATCGTGCCCGGCAGATATTGCAGCGCGGCGGGTTCCAGCTGCAGGCCAAGGCCCAGCGACAGCGCAATGGCAAAGATCACCATGTTGCGGCGGTTCCACGTCACGTCCGACAGCATCGAGATGCCCGCCGCCACGACCATGCCGAACATCACGATGACGCCGCCGCCCAGCACCTCGATCGGCACCGAAGAGATCACCGCGCCGATTTTCGGCACCAGCCCGCAGAGGATCAGAAAGACCGCGCCGATGGTGACGACCGTGCGGCTCATGACGCCGGTCATGGCGATCAGCCCGACATTCTGGCTGAACGAGGTGTTGGGCAGCGCGCCGAACAGGCCCGACAGCGCGGTGCCCAGACCGTCGGCAAAGGTCGCGCCCTGAATTTCGGTATCACTGGCCTCGCGGCCCGCGCCGCCCTTGGTGATGCCGCTGACATCGCCCACCGTCTCCACCGCCGAGACAAAGCCCAGCAGGCAGAAACCGATGACCGCCGCCACCGAAAATTCCAGCCCGAAATGCAGCGGATCGGGCAGCGCGAAAGATGCCGCACTGCCGACGCTGGCAAGGCTCACCTCGCCCAGGGCAAAGGCCAGCACATAGCCGACCAGCAGCCCGATCAGCACCGCCGACACCGACAGCATGCCGCGCGCGAAAAACTTCAGCCCCAGCGTCACGACGATCACCGTGGCCGCCATCAGCCAGTTCCGCCCCGATCCGTATTCCGCCGTGCCGATGGCGGGGACACCCCCCGCCGCATACTGGATGCCGGTCTTGACCAGCGCGAGCCCGATCATCGTGACCACCAGCCCGGTGACCAGAGGCGGCAGGGCAAAGCGGATTCTGCCGATGAAAAAGCCAAGGCAGGCATGGAAAAGACCCCCCACCAGAATGCCGCCCATCAGCACGGCCATGGCCTCCACCCCCTTGCCCGCCACCAGCGGAATCATGATCGGGATGAACGCGAAAGAGGTGCCCTGCACGATCGGCAGGCGCGCGCCCACCGGACCAAAGCCGATGGTCTGGTACAGCGTCGCGATGCCCGCAAAGAACATCGACATCTGGATCATGTAGATCATCTGCGGGAAGTCGGGCGAATTGGACCCATAGCCAAAGCCCGCCGCCCCGCAGACGATGATCGCGGGCGTCACGTTGGACACGAACATGGCCAGCACATGCTGGATCCCCAAGGGCACCGCCTTGATCAGCGGCGGCGTGTAATTCGGATCGCGGAGCTGCTCCGGCGTGCCGATGGATCTGTCTGCCATTCGTCGTTCCTCCCTTGGGGTGCGGGTGCCAGCTCCTCTTCCGACGGCCCTTGTCACATTTCGATCAGGTAAGGCTCCGTGAACCAGTGTTCTTCAAGGTTCGGCCCCGCGCCGATGCGGTCGACCACCGCAAAAAGGCCGGGGGCGGAGAGCGGGCAGAGCACGCCGTGCCAGACCCCGCGGTGATAGTTCACGCCCTGCCCCGGCTGGGTCAGGAAAGCGCGCGGCCTGCCGGGGGTGCCGCCCTCGTCGGGGGCCACCACCACCAGAAACGGCGCCTCGCTCATCGGGAGGAAGGCCTGACTGCCGTCGGGGTGGCGTTCCACCATGTCCAGCACCAGCGGCAGTTGCCGCGGCTCGGCCCGGAACAGGCTGATGCCCGCCCGGCCATCGGCAAAGTCCAGCGCGGCGCGGTCGTGAAACCGCCCGCACAGGCCTTGGTTGATGATCCGGTCGGGCGCACCCGAGGTGTCGAGCACGTCGCCGAACGGGGCGAACGCCTCTGCGGTAAGCGGCTGCAGCGCGATCCGGGTCATGCGCCCAGCTTGTCGATCAGGCGCAGTTCCGCGATGCGTTCCACCTGACGGCAGGCTTCGGCGAACTCGGTGGCGCGGTCATTGTCGATACGGCGCTGGAAGGCGTCCAGAATGCTCGCCTTGGTGTTGTCCTTCACCGCGATGATGAAAGGAAAGCCGTGCTTGGCGGTATAGGTGTCGTTGAGCCGCGTGAAGCTGGCGCGTTCCTCGTCGGTCAGAAGGTCAAGCCCCGCCCCCGCCTGTTCGGCGGTCGACTCGGCGGTCAGCCGCCCGGCGGCAGCGAGCTTGCCGGCAAGGTCGGGGTGGGCGGTCAGCACGCTCAGCCGCTGTTCGTCAGAGGCGGAGCGGAACACCCGGGCCAGCGCGTTATGCACGCCCGCCGCACTGTCGCTGTAGCTGCCCAGTTCCAGCGCATGTGCGCCTTCGGCGATCCACGGGCTGTGTTCGAACACGCCGCCAAAAGCCGCCACGAAGCTGTCGCGGTCCATCTCCGAAGGGCGCGGGCCGGATACGGGCGGATGCGTCGCCGCCCAGTGATCGGCGATCTGCGCGCGCGTGGCGAACCAGACACCGTCATGACCCGCCATATACTCCATCACCCGCTTCAGCGCGGCGGCGCGGCTGGGGCGACCGATCAGGCGGCAGTGCAGGCCGATGGACAGCATCTTGGGCGCGCCCGCCTGCCCTTCGGCATAAAGCACGTCGAAGGCATCGCGCACCATCACCTCGAAATCGTCGCCCCGGGTGAAGCCCGCCTGAATCGCGAAACGCATGTCGTTGCAGTCCATCGTATAGGGCACGATGAGCTGGTCCTTGCCGCCCGCCTTCATCCAATAGGGCAGGTCATCGGCGTAACTGTCTGCGATATAGGCGAAATCGCCCTCTTCGGCAGCCAGATCCACGGTGTTCATGGAACAGCGCCCGGTATACCAGCCACGCGGCGGCGCGCCCACCACCTCGGTATGCAGCCGGATCGCCTCGCGGATCTGCGCGCGCTCTTCCTCGGCGGGCATGTCCTTGTGTTCGACCCATTTCAGCCCGTGGCTGGCAATCTCCCAGCCCGCATCCTTCATCGCCTTGAGCTGCGCGGGCGCCCGCGCCAAGGCGGTGGCCACCCCGTAGACGGTGATCGGCGTATCCTTCAGCAGCGCATGCACCCGCCAGAACCCGGCGCGCGATCCGTATTCATAGATCGTTTCCATGTTCCAGTGCCGCTGCCCCGGCCAGGGCTGCGCGCCCGTGATCTCGGACAGGAACCCTTCGGACGCAGCATCGCCGTGCAGGATGTTGTTCTCGCCGCCTTCTTCGTAATTCAGCACGATCTGGACGGCGATCTTCGCGCCGTTCGGCCAGTCTGCCGCAGGCACGGTCTGCCCGTAGCCTGCCATGTCTCGGGGATATCTGTTCACCTGCGTCACCTCCGCTTTCGCAGATTGATAATCCATAAAATTCCCGGAGATTATCAAAAAAAAGAAGAAGGAGCCTTTGGTTACTGAACCTTTGTCACCAGAGCGCGCCAATGCCTATGAAGGGGGCAGAGTTCAGGAGAGCCACATATGACCGGATATCTGACGACGCACGTTCTGGACACGGCGCGGGGCTGCCCCGCCGCAGGCCTGAAGATCGAGCTTTACCGCCTTGAGGGCGAAAGCCGCACCCATCTGAAAACGCTGGTCACCAATGAGGACGGGCGCACCGACACGCAGATCCTGCCTGCGGCGGAATTTGCCACCGGCACTTACGAGCTGGTCTTTCACGCGGGCGCCTATCTGGATGCCAGCGGCACCCCGCCCGAGACGCCGCGTTTTCTGGACGTGATCCCGCTCCGCTTCGGCATGTCGGAGGCGCAGCATTACCATGTGCCGCTGCTGCTGTCGCCCTTCGGCTATTCCACCTATCGCGGCAGCTGACCGCCTTACCGGATCGGATCGGCCTGCTGAAAGGCCGCGCCGATCCGGTCGATGACAAAATCCATGAAAATCCGGGTCTTCGGATCCTGCCTGCGCCGATGGGTGAACAGGCAGGCCATCTGAATGGCCTCGGGCGGGGTGCGGACCGCGACCGGCACCAGCGCGCCAGACCGCAGATGCTCCGACACCTCGAACACCGGCTTCAGCACGATCCCGTGCCCGGCCAGCGCCCAGTCGGTCAGCACGTCGCCATCATCGGATTCGTAGCGCCCGGCCACGGCAAAGCGGCGCGGCCCGTCGCTGGTTTCCAGCCGCCACTGGAATTCCGACACGCCGGGAAACCGCAGGTTCAGGCATTCATGCCGCTCCGACAGCAGCGCGTCGCCATCCGCAGGCATGCCGCGCCGCGCGATATAGTCGGGCGAGGCACAGAGCACGCGCGGCACATCGGCGATCTTGCGGATGCGCAGGTTGCTGTCTTCGGGCTGGCCCAGAAAAAACGCGAGATCAAGCCCCTCGGTGGTCAGATCGACCTTCCTGTCGGTCAGGCGCAGGCGGATGCTGACATCCGGATATTCCGCCAGAAAGCCGGGAACCTGCGGCGCGATCAGACGCCGTCCCACCCCCAGCGGGGCTGCCACGTAAAGCGCGCCCTTGAGATGTTCGGTCACGTTGACGATCTGCGCCTCGGCGCTTTCGATCGCCTCCAGAATTTCCGTGGCGCCGCGATAGAAGGATTTGCCATGTTCGGTGGGCGTCAGGCTGCGGGTGGTGCGCTGGAACAGACGCACGCCCAGATGATCCTCCAGCTGCGAAATACGCGAGGAGGTGACCGCCGAAGAAATGCGCAGATCCCGGCCTGCGGCGGACATGCTGCCCAGTTCATAGACACGGACAAAGGTCCGGATGTTGTCGAAATAGGACATTGTTCCGATTTTTTTGATACTGCTTGGTCTTTCTTGCAAATAGCAGCAAATGCAAGGCTCCGCTACTGTCCGGCCAACACGAGACTCGGGAGGACACCATGTACGACATGGCTATCATTTGGGACTGGATCGCCTTTTCGGTCCGCTGGCTGCATGTCATCACCGCGATGGCGTGGATCGGCGCATCCTTTTACTTCATCGCGCTGGATCTGATGCTGAAGCCCAATCCGGCCCTGCCCAATGGCGCGCATGGCGAGGAATGGGAGGTGCATGGCGGCGGTTTCTACCACACGGTGAAATACCTCGTGGCGCCCGCGCAGATGCCGGAGCACCTGACATGGCACAAATGGCAGAGCTATTCGACATGGCTCTCGGGTGCCGCGCTGCTGATGATCATCTACTGGGTGGGCGGGGAGCTGTTCCTGATCGACCCGACCAAGGCCGATCTGGCGCTGTGGCAGGGCATCCTGATCTCGGGCGGATCGCTGACCATCGGCTGGCTTGCATATGACGCCATGTGCAAGTCGAAGCTGGCGGATCACCCGACCCTGCTGATGCTGCTGCTGTTCGTGATCCTCGTGATCATGTCATGGGGCTATCACCAGATTTTCACGGGCCGCGCCGCGCTGCTGCATCTGGGCGCCTTCACCGCCACGATCATGACCGGCAACGTGTTTTTCCAGATCATGCCGAACCAGCGCATCGTGGTCGAGGATCTGAAGGCCGGGCGGACGCCTGATGCCAAATACGGCAAGATCGCCAAGGTCCGGTCGACCCATAACAATTACCTGACCCTGCCGGTCGTGTTCCTGATGCTGTCGAACCATTACCCGCTGGCCTTCGCCACGCAGCACGCATGGATCATCGCGGCGCTGATCTTTCTGACAGGCGTCACCATCCGGCACTATTTCAACACCATGCACCGCACCGGGCGCGGCCCGAACTGGACATGGCCGGTGACCGTGGGCATCATGATCCTGATCGCGTGGCTGTCCACCCAGCCCGGCATGGACAGCTATGAAGAGAGCGAGGCGCGCGCCCTCACGGCGCATGAGACGCGCTTCGCCTCTGCCGCAAGCTTCGAGGATGCCTATTTCGCGGTGGTCGGCAACTGCTCCATGTGCCACGGGCGCGAACCGTCTTGGGACGGGATGAACTGGCCCCCCAAGGGTGTCGTGCTGGAAACCGAGGCCGATGTGGCCCGCCATGCCGAACAGATCTACCTGCAGGCGGGCCGGACCCATGCCATGCCGCCCCCCAACGCGATCCAGATGGATCCCGAGGCCCGGCGGCAGATCGTGACATGGTATAACGACGTCACCCGCGGCGACCAAGGCTGAGCGCGCCATGACGGACATTGCCCCGCTGCGCCTCGCCCTGATCGGATATGGCGCCATCGCGCAGAGCCTGCTTGACCTGCTGCCGCAGGGCCTTGCGCCGGAGGTGGTGGTGCTGGTCCGGCGCCTGCCCGACGCGCCACGCCCCGGCTGCCGCTTTGTCACCGACGCGGCGGCGCTTGTGGCGGCGGCGCCCGATCTGGTCGTGGAATGCGCCGGGCACGGGGCTGTTGCCGCTTATGGCGAGCAGGTGCTTGCCGCCGGGATCGACCTTGTCCCCGCCTCCGTGGGGGCGCTGGCCTGCGCCGATCTGCACGCGCGGCTGCGCGCGGCGGCGCAGGTGGCAGGGGCGCGGCTGATCCTGCCGAGCGGGGCCATCGGCGGGCTCGACCTGCTGGCGGCGCTGTCTGTGCAGGGCGCGGTCGAGGTCAGCTATGAGGGCATCAAGCCACCCGCCGCATGGCGCGGCACCCCGGCGGACGCGACCGTCGATCTGGCCACCCTGACCGCCCCGCGCATCGTCTATGAAGGCACAGCGCGCGAGGCGGCGCGGCTTTTCCCGAAGAATTCCAATGTGGTGGCAGCACTGGCCTTGGCCGGGCCCGGCTTTGACGCCGTGTCGGTCCGGCTCATCGCCGATCCCGCCGCGACCGGCAATCGCCACCGCTACCATGTCCGCGCCGCAGGCTGCCGCGCCACGGTCGAAATCGAAAGCCAGCCCTCCTCCGGCAATGCGCGCAGTTCGCAGACGACAATCTACAGCCTGATCCACGAGATCACCGCCGCCGCAGAAGACAAGGCGCGCGGCGCGTAGCGGACGATTGCGCATGACAGCTGCGCCGCGCGCGCCTATTTCTGCGGGCAGACAGTCACGCGCGGGGGGTGCCATGGATCTCAGCTTGTCCCAGAAACAGGCCCTTGTGCCGACCGGGTGCCTGCGGGCGGCGCTCAATCACGGGAATTTTGTGCTGGTGTCGCGCGACGAACAGCACCAACCCATGGGCATCAGCGTCGATCTGGCGCGCGCCTTTGCCAAGGCTGCCGGGCTTGATCTGGATTTCGTCGAATATGACCGGGCGGCGGATGTCTCCGCTTCGGCAGACCGCGGCGCGTGGGACATCTGTTTTCTGGCCGTGGATCCGAAGCGGGCGGAAACGCTGGACTTCACCCAGCCCTATATCCGGATCGACGGGCGCTACCTTGCCGGGCCGCACTGCGATCTGGCCGATGCCGGGGCACTGGTCGCGGCGGGGGCCAAGGTCGGTTCGGTCGAGGGCAGCGCCTATACGCTGACGCTGGCGCGCCAAGAGGGGGCGGAGCATCTGGTGCTGTTCCCGACCCTTGCGGAGTCCCTTGCCGCACTTGACGCAGGCAAGGTCGCGGCGATTGCCGGGATCGGCGAGGCCATGGCGCATGAGGCGGCCAAGCGCCCCGGCAGCCGCGTGCTGTCGCCCCCGTTCATGGAGATCCGGCAGGCGATGGCCATGCCGCAGGGACGGCCGGAGGCCGCGCGGATCCTCAAGGACTGGCTGGCCGGGGCGGCGCGCAGCGGCCTGACCGGCGACATTCTGGAACGCCACGGCGTCGCCCGCAGCTGCGCCCTGATGCCCGACTAGGCGCCGCAGCGCATAAAAAACGGCGAGGCCCGCAAGCCTCGCCGTTCTCATCTGTCAGGACCGCTGCGGCAGCGGCTTAGCGCGCTGCGGCCTCACGGGCCTGCGCGCGGGCGCGGCGGCCCAGCCAAGCCGGCAGGATCACCACAAGCAGCGCCAGACCGTAAAGCAGGACGCTTTTCCAGTGCGCGACGAGGATGCTCCAGTCGCCGCCCGAAATCGACAGGGCGCGGCGCAGGTTGTCCTCGAACAGGCCGCCCAGCACGAAGCCAAGGATGACCGGCGCCAGCGAGAAGTCGAGCTTGCGCAGGAACCAGCCAAAGATGCCAAGCCCGGTGATCATGAACAGGTCATGCGGGTTGCCGACAATCGTGTAGATCCCGATGAAGGCAAGGATGGCGATCAGCGGCGTCAGGTAATGCTGCGGGATGGTCAGCATCCGGGCGAACAGCCCGACCAGCGGCAGGTTGATGATCAGCAGCGCGACGTTGCCGATATACATGGAGGCGACAAGGCCCCATGCCACTTCGGGACGCTGCGCGAACATCATCGGGCCGGGCTGGATGTTGAACATCAAAAGCGCGCCCAGCAGGATCGCGGTGGTGCCGGATCCGGGGATGCCCAGCGTCAGCATCGGCACCATGGCGCCACCCGCCGCCGCGTTGTTCGCCGCCTCCGGCGCCGCAAGGCCGCGCACGTCGCCATGGCCAAAGGTGCCGTCCTTGTCGCTGATGCGCTTTTCGGTGCCATAGGCCACCGCCGAAGCCACCGAGGCGCCGGTGCCGGGCAGGATGCCGATGAAGAAGCCGATCAGCGACGAGCGCAGGATGGTCCATTTGGTCGCCGCAAGATCGGCCATGCGCACGAAGCTTTTGTCGACGGGCAGCGATTTCAGCGTGCCGCGCGCCTGATGCTCCACAAGGGTCAGCAGTTCGGCCATGCCGAACAGGCCGACGACCACGATCAGGAAATCGATCCCGGCAAGGATGTCCGGAATGCCGAAGGTGTAGCGCGGCACGCCGGTATTGGCGTCGATGCCGATGGTCGCCATCATCAGGCCGATGGTTGCGCCCAGCAGGGTCTTGACCGTGCTCTTGCCCACCAGCGACGCGAGCGAGGCGAAGGCGAAGACCATCAGCGCCACGTAATCCGCAGGCCCGAAGGTCACCGCGAAGCCCGCCAGCGCCGGGGCAAAGAGCGACATCAGGATCACCGCGAAGGTGCCGCCGACAAAGGAGGCCACCGCCGACAGCGACAGCGCCCGGCCCGCCTGACCCGCCCGCGCCAGCGGGTTGCCGTCCAGCGTGGTCATCACCGCCCCGGCATCGCCGGGCACGTTGAGCAGGATCGACGAGATGCGCCCGCCATATTCCGCGCCGTAATAGATGCCCGCCAGCAGGATCAGCGCCGATTCCGGCGGAAAGCCAAGGCTGTAGGCGATGGGCAGCAGGATCGCCACGCCATTGATCGGGCCAAGCCCGGGCAGCGCGCCGATCAGCGTGCCGAAGAAGCAGCCGACCAGCACCAGCATGAGGTTGAACGGGTCAAGGGCGACCGTGAAGCCGGTCGCAAGACCGGACAGGACCGTATCCATCAGCTCTCTCCTTGCTGGCTGGTCTCGAAGAGCGGCTCAAGCAGCGCGCCGTCGGGAAGGTTGAGATCCATCAGGGTGACGCAGAGCAGGTAGCCCGCTACGCCCGAGGCCACGCCGAAGCCGAGCGCGCGCAGCTTCCGGGCGCCCAGCATGGCCGACAGGATCGTGCCGAACAGGATGGTCGACAGGATGAATCCCAGCGGCTCGTAAAGTTCGGCATAGCCGAACAGCAGGACCACGGCGGCGGTCAGGCGGAACCAGACGCGGCGGGTCACGTCGAGCCCCTCGGCATCGGGTTTCCACAGGATGAAGAGCAGGCACAGGATCGCGACAGCCGACAGGATGCGCGGCCAGCTTTCCGGGCCCAGCGGGTCGTATTGGAACGGCGCCTTGATCGTGGTGAAGGCGATGACCGCATAACCAAGGGTCACGACCAGAAGCACCGCCGCAAAGATGCGGTTGGCCATTCGTAGCCTCCTAATTTGGGGGATGACGGCTGGCGTCAGGGCCGGATCCGCGCGGGATCCGGCCCTGAGCCCTGTCCGTGGGGATTACTGGATCAGGCCCGCTTCGATGCTGATCTCGCGCAGCGTCTCGATGCTCTTGGCGATGGCGGTGTCAAGCTCGGCACCGGCCATGTTGAGCGGCAGCAGGCCACGCTCCTGCTGGACCTTGGCGAAATCTTCGGTGGCATAGGCCGCGGTGAAGGCATCGACCCATTTCTGGTAGTCCTCGTCCGAGGTCTGCCCGCCCATGTAGAAGCCGCGCAGGATGGTCCATTCCACGTCGAACCCCTGTTCCTTGGCGGTGGGGATCTCGTTGAACGGCGCGTCAAGGCGTTCGGGCGCAAGCACCCCAAGCACGCGCAGGTCGCCGCTGTCGAGATAGGGCACCATTTCGCCCACATCCCCGGTATAGACCTCGATCGAGCCGCCCAGCAGGGCCGCGATGGCATCGCCGCCGCCGTCGAAGGCGACATAGCGCATCTGCATCGGCGTGCCGCCCGCCTCGCGCATCAGCAGCGCGCCCTTCATCCAGTCCTGCGATCCGACCGAACCGCCCGCCCCGACCACGACGCCCTGCGGATCGGTGCTGAGATCGTCCATCACGTCTTTCAGCGTCTGATATTCGCTGTCCGCGCGCACGATGACGGCGCCGAAATCGGCCCCGGCGGTGGCGACCCAGCGCACCGAGTTTTCATCGAAGGCGCCGTATTTGCCGGTGATGATGTTCAGCAGCGACCCGGTGGAGAAGGCCACGATGGCGCTGCCGTCATCGGCGCGGTTGGTGTTGAACTGGTTGAACGCCACGGCGCCGATGCCGCCGGGCATGAAGGTCACCTGCACCGGGCTTGCGACATGCGGCGCAAGGCCGGTCTGCGCCACGCGGCAGGTCAGGTCGAAGCCGCCGCCCGGATTGGCCGGGGCCACGCATTCGGGCCGGTCGATCTGGGCCTGTGCAAAGGCCGGGGCAGCAAGACCCAGCGCGCAGGCGAGTGCCGCCGAAAAACGGATAAATGTCATATGATCCTCCCTAGGTTCATCATGCGATGGACACTCCGCTTATGCGCCGCCAAGGCTGAGCCGATGCTGACGCGAAGCTGACAGGATGCTGACATGGCCCCGTCCCTGCCGATGGCCGCTTCTCGGAGCTGTGACTTGGGGCTAGAGTCGGGGCATGAGAATGCTTCTGGTCGAGGATAATGACGAACTGGCCGAGACGATTCTTGATCGTCTGCGGAGCGAAGGCCATTCCGTCGACCGCGAGGCCAATGGCGACGAGGCCAACGACCTTCTGCGCTTCTCCTCCTTTGACATCGTGCTTCTGGACATCAACCTGCCCGGGCGCAGCGGCTACGAGGTGCTGCGCTCGATGCGGTCGCGCGGCGACGCGACGCCGGTGATCGTGCTGACCGCGCGCAGCGAAATCGACGACCGCGTGGTGGGGCTGGACGCGGGCGCCGATGATTACATGGTGAAGCCCTTCGATTTCCGCGAGCTTTCGGCGCGCTGCCGGGTGCTGGGGGGGGGG
>NZ_JAYKSL010000002.1:111194-308729 GCF_035481585.1 Salipiger marinus
GGGGCGTCAAGCAATGTCTTCAGCGCGGGCAGCTTCCGCTTCGACCGCGCCGCCAAGCAGGCCCATGTCGAGGGTCGCCAGCTGGATCTGCGCGCCCGCGAGGTGCAGCTTCTGGAGATCATGCTCGACAATCTCGGGCGGATGCTGACCAAGGAAGAGGTCGCCGACAAGCTTTACACCTTCAACGAGACCCCCAGCCTCAACGCGGTGGAACAGCTGGTGACCCGGCTGCGCCGCAAGCTGGAAGGCGCGCCGCTGGTGATCAAGACGGCGCGCGGGCTTGGATACATGGCCTATGTCAGCGACGACGACTAGGGCACGGCGCGGCCATTCGCTGCAGCGGCGGCTGCTGGCCAGCATGACGGCGGCCTTCGTGCTGCTGCTGCTGCTGATCTCGGTGCTGCTGTGGAACTATTCGCGCGCGGCGGCCAACCGCACCTATGACCTGCTGCTGGCCGGGGCGGCGCTGTCGGTGCTGGAACGCATCTCCTACACCGCCGCCGGGCCGACCGTGGATCTGCCGCAATCGGCCATGGACATCCTTGCGCTCGCGGCGGATGACCGGGTGGTCTACCGGGTGTTTTCCCCCGGCTATGGCGACCTGACCGGCACGCCGGATCTGCCGCTGCCTGCGGATGCGCGCGCCTCGGTCGATCCTGTGTTCTATGATGTCCGGCTCGATGAGCCGTTCCGCTTCATCTATCAGGGGCGGCAGATCACCTCCAGTTCGGGGCGGGACTGGGTGTTCGTGCAGATCGGCCAGACGCAGGGCGCGCGCCGCGCACAGCTTGATACGCTGTTTCTTTATGGCATGGCCGGGCTGGGGGGCGTGTCGCTGATCGGGCTGGTCTTTGTCTGGCTCGCGATCCGTTCCTCGCTGGCGCCGCTGGGGGACATCGCCCATACCCTGCTGGCACGCAACCCGCGCGACCTGTCCCCTATCGAAGGCGACCCCCCGCAGGAGATCGCCGCCCTGTTCCGCGCGATCAACAGCTTCATCTCGCAGCTTGGCCGCAGCCGGGCGCTGACCGAAAGCTTCATCGCCGACGTGGCGCATCAGACCCGCACCTCGCTGTCGGCGCTGCAGGGGCAGCTGGCGCTGGCCGTCGATGCGGACGAGCCCGAGCGGATGCGCGGTCGGCTGGGCAAGGCCGAAAAGCAGGCCGAACGCACCATGCACCTGACCAACCAGCTGCTGGCCAATGCCATGGTGATCCACCGCTCCGACGAGGCGCAGCTGGAACCGCTCGACCTGCGCAGGCTGGTGCGCGACACGCTGGCCGAACTGCTGCGCGAGCGGCGGCTGCGGACGGTGACCATCTCGCTTGAAGACGAGGATCTGCCTGGCGGCACCGCCCCGGTGCGGGGGGATGCCATCTCCATCCGCGAGGCGCTGCGCAACCTCATCGACAATGCGGTGCGCCATGGCGGGCCGGAAAACACCATCCTCATCGAACTGGACGGCACGGCCGAGGTGGTGCGCCTGACCGTGTCCGATGCCGGGCCCGGCATTCCCGCCGCCGACCGGCTGCGCGCCACCGAACGCTTCACCTCCATCAACTCCGCCACCGCCGGATCCGGGCTGGGGCTCGCCATCGTGCGGTCGGTGGCCGAAGGTCACGGCGCGCGGCTGGACCTGGGCAGCGCGGATCTGGGCGGGCTGCGCGCCCGCATCGTGTTCCCCCGGCTGGCGACGCTGCTGCTGGCGGGCCTTCTGCTGAGTGCCGCACCGCGCGGGGCCATGGCTGACGAGATCACCATCTGGGCCTCGACCGATCAGGTCGCCATGGCGCCGCTGATCTCCGCCTTTGCGGAGCGTCATGCCGGGCTCGACATCACCTATCGCGAATTCCAGACCGTGGATCTGCACCGCGCCGTGCTGGAGGCGGGGCCAGAGGACATGCCCGATCTGGTCATCTCCTCGGCCATGGATCTGCAGGTGGATCTGGTCAATCGCGGGCTTGCCCACCGGCTGCGCATCCCCGAGATGATCCAGCCGCCCGGCTGGGCGAAATGGCGGTCAGAGCTTTTCGGCTTCACCTTCGAACCCGCCGCCATCCTTTACGACCGCCGCGCCTTTTCCGCGCGCGAACTGCCGACCAGCCACCGCGACCTGTCCAGCTTCATCCGCGATCACGAAAACGACCTGCGCGGCAAGATCGGCGGCTATGACCTGCGGCGGTCGGGGATCGGCTATCTTTTCGCCACGCAGGACACGATCCAGAGCGTGCAGGCCCAGCGTCTGACCGAGGTGCTGGGCCGTGCCCACATGCGCCGCTACTGCTGCACGGCGGATATGGCGGTGGCCACGCAGCGCGGCGAACTGGCGATGGCGCTGAACGTCATCGGATCCTACGCGCTGCATCTGGGCAAGGAATTCCCCGATATCGGGGTGCATTTCCTCGACGACTACAATCTGGTCATGTCGCGCACGGTCTTCGTGCCGAAAGGCGCGCACAATCCGCAGCGCGCCGAAACCTTCGTGATCTTCCTGCTGTCGCAGGAAGGGCAGGCGCTGATCGAATCCGGCACGGCGCTGATCCCGCTCGAACCGGTCAGCGAGCCGCACTCGCCCATCGCCGGGCTGCTGGCCAGCAAGTCCGGAAGCTTCCTGCCGATCCGGCTGGGGCCGGGCCTCTTGACCTTTCTCGACGAGATCAAGCGCCGCGAATTCCTGCGCAGCTGGGACGCGACGATGATCGACGATTACGGGCCATAGACCCGCCTGCCCTCGGGCGCGGCAGGCCGCGCTCAGCCGCAGCGCAGGCCGGTGATGATGCCGCTGGCGTCATGGTCGATGTTCAGACGCTCCGGGTTGTGGTCCATGGTCACCATGGTGTCGGGGCCGATCACCCGGATCATGGGATCCGCAGGCAGCGTCACCGCCGCGATGTTCTTGCCCACCAGCGCCTCGTAGCGGTCGGGGGCGCAGGCCTGTGCCCCGGCATCAGGGGTCGCGGGCGGGACGGGGGTTTCCGCGCAGGCGGAAAGACCAAGGGCGGCCAGCGTGGCCAGCAGCGGCAGACGGGTCTGGATCATGATACGGCTCCTTCTGGGACATGCCCGGATGACAGGGGCAGGCTTGCGGCACTGTGGCACGGCTGTCGATCCGGATCCGTCGCGAAAGCCGGGGCCGGCAGATTTCCGCCCGACCATATGGGGCGCCCCCGAACTAGCTGCCGCGCACGCTGGTCCGGGCCAGCGCCGCGATCAGA
The DNA here is from genome assembly GCF_035481585.1 of Salipiger marinus. Taxonomy (NCBI): domain Bacteria; kingdom Pseudomonadati; phylum Pseudomonadota; class Alphaproteobacteria; order Rhodobacterales; family Roseobacteraceae; genus Salipiger; species Salipiger marinus. The sequence continues at coordinate 114,410 of NZ_JAYKSL010000002.1, forward strand.
TCGGTGCGCGTCACGATGCCCACCAGCCTGTCGCGCTGCAGCACCGGCACCGCATCCACGCCGCCATCGGCCATCATCGGCAGCAGCGCCGCAACCGGGGTGTCCTGCGTTGCGCGCGGCCCGGCGACGCTCATGATCTCCTCCGCCCGGACCGGACGGGCGCGGCCCCGGTCCAGCAGCCGCTTCAGCGCCGGGGCAAAGCCCCGGTCAAGCCGCAGCGCATCCTCGCGCGCCCGGGTGATGAGGTGGATCTGGAAGATCACCCCCAGAAAGCGGTCCTGCGGTCCCACCACCGGCAGCGAGGTGAAGCGGTGACGCCGGAACAGATCCGCCACCTCGGCAAGGCGGGTTTCGGGCCGCACCGTCACCAGATCGCGCGACATGATGTCCCCGGCATGGGCCGGGCCGGTCTGACGCGCCGCCGCCTGCAGTTCTGCCGCGCCGATCAGCCGCGCCAGATCCTCGACCCCAAGGTTGAAGGACTGGCGGTAGCGGTCCAGAATCCGGCTCAGTTCCGCCTCCGTGAGGCCCAGCCGGGCCACGGGATCGGCATCGCGGGTGCCCCGGTCATTGGGTGTCTCGAACTGGCGGAAGGGATAGCGGCGCCCGGTCAGCCGGGCATAGATCGCGGCAAGCCCGACAAGCGTGACGGTGCCCACCCCCACCGGCGCAAGCGCGAACCAGAATCCCAGCCGCTCCACCGCCTCGGGGCTCAGCGCCACGGTCATGGCGACCGCCCCGGCAGGCGGATGCACCGCGCGGCAGAGCATGGTCGCGGCAACCGCCAGCCCCACCGCCAGCGCGACCCGCGCCACTGGCGGATCCACCAGCAGGCACACGGCAACGCCCACCAGCGCCGCGACCATATTGCCGACGAGTGCCGACCATGGCTGCGCCAGCGGGCTGTTGGGCACCGCAAACAGCAGCACCGAACTCGCCCCGAAGGGGGCGACCAGATAAAGGCCAAGGTTCAGGTCGGCCACGGGCGACAGCACCAGCAGCCCCGTCACCCCCAGCCCGAACACCGCGCCAAGCCCGGCCCGCAGCGCCTCCACCGGCGGCACCCGCGCCACTGCCGGGCCAAGACCCCGGAACGCTCGAAACATCACATCCCCCGATTTTTGCTGAAAGTTTCAGCAAAATGTAAAGAGTGCAACCCGCCGCCGCATAGGGGGGATTTCCGGCGCCAGACCCGGGAACCCCGGTCGCGGGGCTGGCCCCTGTTGCCGCCGCGTCTTATAAGCCAGCAGGATAAACGGCCCAGAGTGATTGGTCATGCTGACGCTTCGACATTATGAGCTGCTGGTCACGCTGGCCGAAGAGCTGCATTTTGGCCGCGCCGCCGAACGGCTGGGCATTTCGCAGCCGCAGCTGACGCTGCAGCTCAAGCAGATGGAAGAAATGATCGGCGCGCTGCTGTTCGACCGGACGCGGCGGCGGGTGGCACTGTCCACGGCGGGCGCGCTGCTGCTGCCAGAGGCGCGCGCGGTGCTGCGCCATGCCGAACGCGCGCAGGATGTGGCGCTGCGCGTCGGGCGCGGCATGATCGGCGAGCTGGCGCTGGGATATATCGGCGCCGCCGCCTATAACGGCGTGCTGACCCGGCTGGTGCGCCGCTACCGCGAACGGGCGCCGCAGACCACGCTGCAGCTGACGCTGATGGATCTGGACCGCTCCATCCCCGAGGTGGCGGCGGGCAATCTGGATGCGGGCATCGTGCGCCTGCCCTTCCCTGACCTGCCCGCCAGCCTGACCACGCGCACGCTCTGCGCCGAACCGCTGTGGATCGCCCTGCCCGAAGATCACCCGCTGGCCGCCCCCGGCCTGCCCGTGGCGCTGCGCGACCTGAAGGGCGAGCCGTTCATCGCCACGCATCTGCCGCCCAATTCCGGCTTTTCCGCCGCGATGCACCGCGCCTGCGCCAGCGCCGGGATCACGCCCGACATCGTGCAGCGCTCGCCGCAATTCGCCTCCATCGTCAGCCTCGTGGCGGCGGGGCTGGGGGTGGCGGTGGTGCCCGAGGCGATCCGCCATGTGCAGCTGGAAGGCGTGGTCTACAAACCGCTCGACGGGCTGACGGTGACCGCCGACATTTCGCTGGTCTATCAGACCGACCGGGACAGCCCGCCGCTGGCGCTGCTGCTGTCCTGCCTTGATGACACCCCGCTGTAAGGAGTTCCCATGGAAAGCTTCACCACCTTTGACGGCCTGTTCCACGGCCACCGCCCCGCCACGGGCAACGCCCCCACGCTGGTTTTTGCCAATTCGCTTGGCACCGACCTGCGGGTCTGGGACCGGGTCGTGGCGCTCTTGCCCGAGACATGGGGCGTGCTGCGGATGGACAAGCGCGGCCACGGCCTCAGCGCCGCGCGCGACACGCTGAGCATCGAGACGCTGGCCGATGACGCGGAGGTGCTGCTGGACCATCACGGCATCACGCAGTTTGTCGGCGTCGGCCTGTCGGTGGGCGGGCTCATCATGCAGCGGCTGGCGCTGCGCCGCGCGGGTGCTATGACGCATCTGGTGCTGTCCGACACCGCCGCCAAGATCGGCTCGCCCGAGATCTGGAACCCGCGCATCGACACGGTGCGGGCGCAGGGCATCGCCTCGATCGGGGACATGATCCTGCAGCGCTGGTTCGTGCCCGCCTATCGCGACACGCAGGATTTCGCCATGTGGCGCGCCATGCTGGAACGCACCCCCGCCGAAGGTTATGCGCAGGTCTGCGAGGCGATCCGCGATGCCGATTACACCGCCGATCTGGCGCGCATCGCGCAGCCCACGCTGGTGGTGGTGGGCGAGGGCGATGCCTCGACCCCGCCCGCGCTGGTGAAAGCGACCGCAGAGGCCATCCCCGGCGCCCGGTTTGTCGAGATTGCCGAAGCCGGCCACCTGCCCTGCGTCGAACAGCCCGCGCGATTTGCCGCCCTGCTGCAGGAGCATGTGGCGGCCTGACCGCCGGTCCGGCCCGGCGTCACCGCCGGGCCGCCCGGGCCTAGCCCACCGTCACGCCGCCGCAGACAAACAGCGTCTGGCCGGTGACAAAGCCCGCTTCGGGCGCGCAGAAGAACGACACGGCATTGGCCACATCCTCCACCGTGCCGACGCGGCGCAGCGGCACGTGGTCGATGATCTCGCGCGTCAGCGGCGCGTCGGGCGGGTTGTTGCGCCAGAAGGCGTCGGTGCCGATGGGACCGGGGGCCACGCAGTTGACGGTGATGCCATGCGGCCCCAGTTCCAGCGCCCAGGTCCGGGCCATGGACTGCGCCGCCCCCTTGCTGGCGGAGTAAAGCGTGCGCCGTTCCTTGCCCAGCGTCACGCGGCTGGTGTTCATCACGATCCGCCCGCCGCCCGCCGCCTTCATCCCCGGCAGGAAGGCCTGCGCGCACAGGATCGAAGGCCGCAGGTTCACATGCAGCAGGCGGTCGAAATCGGCCGGATCGACCTCTTCCAGCGGCGCGGGGCAGACGATGCCCACATTGTTGACAAGGCAGGTCACCTCTTCCTCGGCGGCGACCCGCGCGCAGAGCGCCTGCACCGCCGCCGCATCGGAGAGATCCACCACATGGAACCGGTCGACCCGCGCCGCAGGCTCGGCCTGATCCAGCACGATGACGCGGAAGCCGTCGGCAGAAAGCCGCGCCGCGATGCCCGCGCCGATGCCGCCCGCGCCCCCGGTGACCACCGCCGCGCGGCGGGTGAAGCCGCTCACAGATCACCCTCCCGGATCGAGGAGGGATGCCGGCAGAGCGGCGTCACCTCGATCTGCATCCACGGAAACAGCGGCAGGCTGCTCAGCACCTCGTGCAGATGGGCGTTGTCGCGGCAGTCAAGGATGCTGACATTGCGATATTCGCCCACCACGCGCCACAGATGCCGCCAGATGCCCTGCGCCTGCAGATCCTGCGCATAGGTCTTTTCCCGCGCCTTGATGTCCTCGGCCTCCGCCGGATCCATGTCAGGCGGCAGGGTCACGGTCATGGTCACATGATACAGCATCAGCCCTCGTCCAGTGTGTTGCGCCCGTCCAGATAGGCCTTGCGCCAGCGGGTCACGGTGACCCGCTCGAACAGCGCGCCCGCGAAGAAAGGATCACCTTCGATGAAGGCCTGCGCCTTGGCGCGGCTGTCCACGTCCAGCAGGTAAAGCCCGCCGCTCGCCGCCTGCCCGTTCTCGTCCAGCTTGGCGCCGCAGGCCAGCAGCAGCGCCTTGTGCCGCTCCAGATAGTCCAGATGCGCGGGGCGCAGTTCCAGCCGCAGCGCGCCGTGATCCGGCTTGTCCCATGTTTCGATCATATATGGCATCTCAGGCTCCCATCATGCCCCAGAGAGTGACCGTGGCCAGAAACACCACGCCCAGATAGAGCAGCACCAGCACCATGTAGCCCATCAGATCCTTGAGCTTCAGCCCCGAGATGGCGAGCGCGGGCAGCAGCCAGAAGGGCTGCACCATGTTGGTCCACTGGTCGCCGATCTGCACCGCCAGCGCCGTGGCCGGGATCGAGGCACCCAGCTCCTTGGCCGCTGCCATCATCACCGGGCCCTGAATGACCCACTGCCCGCCGCCCGACGGCACGAGGATGTTGATGATCCCCGCCGAAAGGAACGACCAGATCGGCAGCGTCTGCGCGGTGGAAAACGACACGAACCAGTTGGAGAAGGTCACGATCAGCCCGGATCCGGCCAGAATGGCAAGGATGCCCGCATAGAACGGGTATTGCACGATGATGCCGCCCACCACCTTCACCCCGTCATTCAGCGCCGCCAGAAACCGCGCGGGCGTGACGAACAGCGTGACGCCAAGGAACAGGAACAGCAGGTTGACGAAGTTGAGCGTGATGCTGCCGCCATCGACCAGATAAAGCGCGGCATAGAACAGCCCGAACAGACCCATGCCCACACCCAGAACAGGCGAGCGGTTCAGCCGGTCGGCCAGCGTGCGTTCGGCCGGATCGGCGGCGGGCTCTGCCGCGATTTCCGGGGCGGGTTTGGCCCGGACCACGTCGGCGGGGTTCTTGGGGTGCAGCATCGCGTTGAAGAGCGGCAGCGTCACCAGCAGGATCAGGTTCATGGTCAGCAGATAGGGCGAAAAGATCGTGTCCGACAGCGAGACCAGCCCGATCGTCTCTTCAAGGAAATGGCCGGGCGTGTTGATGAGCAGCGGCACCGATCCCGACAGGCCCACGCCATAGACGGCAAAGCCGGAATAGCCCGCCGCGATGACCAGCGGGTAATGCAGGCCCTCGACCTTGCGCCCCAGTTTCTGCGCGATCAGCGTGCCCAGAACCAGACCGAAGCCCCAGTTGAGCCAGCTTCCCACGCCGCCGAACAGCGTGGCGGCGATGATCGCCGCGCGCGGCGTGGTGATGCCAGACACCACCATGTCCATCAGCCGGTCCACCGCTGGCGTGCGCGCAAGGATGTAGCCCGCCAGCAGGATCACGGTCATCTGCATGGTGAAGGCAAGCAGGTTCCAGAAGCCGTCGCCCCAGTAGCGGGTCGCTTCCAGAAAGCCGGTGCCCTGCGCCAGCATGGCGATCAGCACGGTCAGCGCGGTCAGCAGGATCGCCACGACCAGCGGGTCGGGCATGTAGCGGTTCACGATCCGCGTAAAGAAATTCGCAAGTGCGGTCACGGTCTGTCTCCTCGCCGGGACACGGTCCCCGGCTCTCCCTCTGTGATAATCATTGCAAATCATACAAAGCCAATTATCTTGTCAACCAATATGATGGAGGAGATTTACATGGATCGTCTTGCGGTCATCGGCGCGGGCATCATGGGCACGCGCATCGTGCGGCATTTCCTGAACGCGGGCTGGCAGGTGGCGCTGGTCGATCCTTCCGCCGAAGCCCGCGACGCGGCGCGGGCCGTGCTGGGGGATGCCGCCAGCATGGTGGTCGAGGTCGGCGATCTGGGCCCGGGCTGGGACGCGACGCGGCTGGTGATCGAGGCGGTGCCGGAACTGCTGGATCTGAAACGCCGGGTGCTTGCGGATCTGGAGGCGCGGTTTGCGCCGCAGACCATCCTTGCCTCCAACACCTCGGGGCTGGCCAGTGCGGACCTGACCCGCGACCTGCGCCATCCCGACCGTTTTGTCATCGCGCATTTCTTCAACCCCGCCGATCTGGTGCCCGCCGTGGAACTGGTGCCCGGCCCCGCCACCCGCGCGGAGGTGATGCGTGACACCGCCGACCTGCTGGCGCGTTCGGGCAAGATGCCCGCCGTGCTGAAGGCCGATGTGCCGGGCTTCATCGCCAACCGGCTGCAGCACGCCCTGATGCGCGAATGTTTCCACCTGATCGATCAGGGCGTGGCCGATGCGGAAACCATCGACCTTGTCACCCGCTGGTCGGTGGGGGTGCGGCTGGCGCTGACCGGGCCGATGCTGCAGCGCGACCTGAACGGGCTCGACACGCATCTGCGGATCGCCGAGTATCTGTATTCCGATCTGGACGCGCGCCAGACCCCGCCCGACCTGCTGGCCCGCAAGGTGGCGGCGGGCGAGCTGGGGCGCAAATCCGGGCGGGGGTTTTATGACTGGGACGCGGCGCGGCAGGCACAGGCCGCCGCGACAGAGCGGATGCTGCCCGAGGTGATCCGCCTTGCCCACGCCGCCGACAGCACGGAGGACAACTGAGCCATGCCGCATTGGGTGAACCGGCCCGAAGGGTCGAACTGGGGAGATTTTGGCCCCGACGACCAGCTGGGCACGCTGAATTACATCGGCCCCGACCAGCGCCGCGCCGCCGCGGCGGAGATTGTCGAGGGGCAGGCCTTCTGCCTGTCGCTGCCGCTGGATCTGCCCGGCACGCTGGTGCTGAACCCGCGCCGCAAGCCGCCGGTGCTGGCCCCCACCCGGCTGGGCGAGGTGCCTTACATCAACTACCCGCTGTCAGAGGTGGATCCGATCCTGCGCGACGTGCTGAGCGACGATCAGGTGCTGCTGTCCACGCAATATTCCACGCAATGGGATTCGCTGGCCCATGTCGGCGCGCTGTTTGATGCCGATGGCGATGGCGTGGCCGAACGGGTCTATTACAACGGCCACCGCCCCGACCATGACGTGATGGGGGCGGGCGCCGAGGGCCAACACGGATCCTATGCGCGCCGCCTGTCGGTCTGCGAAATGGCCAAGACCCCGATTCAGGGTCGCGGCGTGCTGGTGGATTTTGTCCGCCATTTCGGCATGGACCGCCGCATCGTCACCCGCCGCGATCTGGAGGAGGTGCTGGAAGCGCAGCAGGTGGAAATCCGCCGCGGCGACATCCTGCTGCTGCGCACCGGCTATGCCGAGGCGCTGCGCGACATGCAGGACGCACCCGATCCCGACAGGCTGGACCGCACCGGCGCCGTGCTCGACGGCACCGATGCCAGCCTGCAGGACTGGATCACGCAAAGCCGCATCGCCGCCATTGCCGCCGATAATTACGCGGTGGAAAATCCCCATACCGACCCGCAGGCCTGCTGCCTGCGCCTGCCGCTGCACCATCACTGCCTGTTCAAGCTGGGCCTACCGCTGGCAGAGCTGTGGGATTTCCGCGATCTGGCGCAGGCGCTTGAGGCGCGGGGGCGGCACGCGGTGTTCCTGACCGCGCCGCCGCTTTACCTGCCCGGCGCCATCGGATCACCGGTGACGCCGGTCGCGACCATCTGAGCCTAAAGCAGCTTTCCGGGATTCATCAGCCCCAGCGGGTCAAGGGCGGCCTTGATGCCTTCCATGACCCGCAGCGCCACCGGATCCTTGTAATGGCGCAGTTCGGCCCGGCGGGTCAGCCCGATGCCATGCTCGGCAGAGATCGAGCCGCCCATGGCCACCACGATGTCATGCACCACGCGGTTAACCGCCTCGGTCCGGGTCAGGAACTCGGCATCCGTCATGTCGAGCGGGCGGGACAGGTTGAAATGGATGTTGCCGTCGCCAAAATGCCCAAAGGCGCAGACCCGCGCCGTGGGCATCAGCGCGAGGCAGCCCTGCCGCGCCGCCGCGATGAATTCCGCCACCCGCGACACCGGCACCGCCACGTCATGCTTGATCGAGGCGCCTTCGGCCTTCTGCACCTCCGCCAGATTTTCGCGCAGCGCCCAGAGGGCGGCACGCTGCGCCTCGGAGCTTGCCAGCACCGCATCGGCGATGTCCCCGGCCTCGAACGCGGCGCCAAGCGTATGTTCCAGCCGCGCGTCCAGATCGGCCTCGGGATCGGGGGCGGTCAGTTCCACCAGCGCATAGGCCTGATGCCGCTCCGCCATGGGATCGCTGCAGCCGGGGCCGTGATCGACAACCATCTGCAGCGCGGTGCGGTCGATATATTCAAAGGTGGTCAGGCTGTCGGCATCGCGCGCCCGCATCCGGTCATAAAGCGCAAGCGCCGCTTCGGGATCGGCGCAGCCCACCATCGCCGTGGCCCGGCGCGCGGGTCTGGGATGCAGCTTCAGCACGGCGGCGGTGATGATCCCCAGCGTGCCTTCGGACCCGATGAAGAGATGGCGCAGATCGTAGCCGGTGTTGTTCTTGCGCAGCCCGGTCAGGTCCGACAGGATCGCGCCATCGGGCAGCACCACTTCCAGCCCCAGCACCAGTTCGCGCGTGGTGCCATAGCGCAGCACCGCCGTGCCGCCCGCATTGGTGGCCAGATTGCCACCGATCTGGCACGACCCTTCCGAGGCCAGCGACAGCGGGAACAGCCGGTCCATTTCTTCCGCCGTCTGCTGGATGGTCAGCAGCAGGCAGCCCGCCTCCACCGTCATGGTGGAGTTGAGCGGGTCGCGGTCGCGGATCGCGGTCAGCCGGTCGGTGGCAAGGATCACCGCATCGCGCGGCACGCTGCCGCCCACCAGCCCGGTATTGCCGCCCTGCGGCACCACAGGCAGACGGGCGGCATGGCAGAGACGCATCACCGCCGCCACCTCTGCGGTGGAGCCGGGACGCACCAGCGCCAGCGCATGCCCCTGATAGAGCCCGCGATGATCCGCCACCCGCCCCGCCATGTCGGCGGGATGGGTGGTCACATAGGTCGCCCCCACCACCTGCTGTATCTGTGCCAGCACCTCGGCAGGCAGGGTGGCTTCGGGTCTGGTCAGGGTGGTGGCAGTCATGGGCGCTCCGGTCAGGCCGACTGTTTCGCCAGCGCCGCCTTGCGCAGCGCGGTGATGGTGGTGCGGGTGGAGATCTGTTCGGGATCGGTCACCAGTTCCAGCACCGCAGGCTGTCCGCTGGCGCGGGCGCGTTCAAAGGCCGGGGCAAACTCCTCGGTCCGGGTGACGCGTTCCGCGTAACAGCCCAAGCCCTCGGCCATGCGCACGAAATCCTGATTGCGCAGCGTGGTGCCCGACACCCGCTCGGGATGCTCGCGTTCCTGATGCATGCGGATGGTGCCGTAAGTGCCGTTGTTGAACAGCAGCACGATGGGCCGCCCGCCATATTGTGCGGCGGTGGCAAGCTCGGCGCCGCTCATCATGAAGCCGCCATCGCCCACGAAGGACAGCACCAGCTGGTCGGGATTGCGCAGCGAGGCGGCGACGGCGGCGGGCACCGAATAGCCCATGGCGCCGCAGGTGGATCCGACGATGCGGCCCGGTCGTCCGAAGCGCAGGAAGCGCTGCGCCCAGCCGGTATGGTTGCCCGCATCCAGCGTCACCACCACGTCATCGGGCAGGCTGTCACGGATCTGGGTCAGGGCCACGCCCATGTCGAGCTGCCAGTCGCCGCCATTGGGCGCCTCGGTATCGGCCAGATAGTCACCGTGCAGCGCCGCGCACCAGTCGGCCCACTGGTCCTTGCGGCCCAGATCGGTGCCGTCCAGCGCCTCGGCCAGCACGGCGGGCGCGCAGGCCAGACCCAGATCGGGGGAATAGACGCGACCGATCTCGTCGGCCTCGGGATGGACATGCACCAGCCGGATGCCGGGATTGGGCGAGTCCATCGTGGTATAGGTGCGGGTCGTCATCTCGCCCAGCCGGGCGCCGATCACCACCAGCAGATCCGCCTCTGCCAGACGTTTGTAAAGCGAGGGCGCAGTGGAGGTGCCGAAATCCCCGGCATAGACCGGCGACAGGTTGTCGACGATGTCCTGCCGCCGGAACGAACAGCTGACCGGAATGCCGTTGGTTTCGGCAAAGCGGGTGATGGCAGCGGAGGCCGCGTCATCCCAGCCCGACCCGCCAAGCAGCAGCAGCGGGCGTTCGGCGCGGGACAGCTCTGCGGTCAGCGCGTCCAGATCGGCGGGCACGATGCCTGCGGCGGTGGCGGCATAGGGCCGCGCGTCGGGCACCGCGACGCGGTCGGTCAGCATGTCTTCGGGCAGGGCGATGACCACCGGGCCGGGACGGCCCGAGGTCGCGACGCGGAAGGCCCGCGCCATGTATTCCGGAATGCGCCGCGCATCGTCGATCTGTGTCGCCCATTTGGCGATGGGGCCGAACATGGCGCGGTAATCGACCTCCTGAAAGGCCTCGCGGTCGGTGGTGTCCCGCGCGATCTGGCCGACCAGAAGGATCATCGGCGTGCTGTCCTGCTGGGCGATGTGCACGCCGATGGCGGCATGGCAGGCGCCGGGGCCACGGGTGACCATGCAGATCCCCGGGCGCCCGGTCAGCTTGCCATAAGCCTCGGCCATGTCGGCGGCACCCGCCTCGTGCCGGGCATTGATCAGCGTGAAACGGTCCGTCACGTCATGCAGGGCATCCAGCACCTCAAGGTAGCTTTCCCCCGGCACGCAATAGGCGGTGTCCGCGCCATGGATCAGAAGCTGATCCACTAGGATCTGTCCGCCGCTGCGCACGGGGGGGGTGGATTTCTGCGACATGAAGGGTCTCCGTCTCACGCTGGGATCTTTGCCCGCTCCGGTCGGAGCGGGCGAGGGGTCATTTCCCCGCCTGCGTGGCGGGTTTGGGTTGGATGAGGGTCTGCGAGGCATAGACCGCGCCCGCACAGACCACCCCTGCCAGCGTGACACGCCAGTCGGGATAGATGAAGCACAGCGAGCCTGCAAAGAGCACGAAGGCCTGCCAGTAGGCGAGCTTGCCATAGAAGTAGCGCTGCAGCGCCGCCGCAAGCAGCACGACCCCCGCCGTGGCCTGCACCACCACCACGACGATGCGCAGCGGATCGCCCTGCATCAGGATCGTCGGTTCATAGACGAACATGAAGGGCACGATGAAGCCGGTGGCGCCAAGCCTCACCGCCGCGACGCTCGCCTCGACGATCTTGGCCTGACTGAGCGTGTTGGCCGCATAGACCGCCATGGCAACCGGCGGGGTGATGGCCGACAGGATCGCGAAGTAGAAGACGAAAAGATGCGCCGCCTCCTGCTGCACGCCCAGCTTGACCAGCGCAGGCACCAGAAGCGCCACCTGCACGATATAGGCCGGCGTGGTGGGCATGCCCATGCCAAGGATGATGCCCGCCACCATGGACAGCAGCAGCGCGATGACCAGCCGGTCCTGTGCCGCCGAGATCACGAAGTTGGAGAAGGTGAGCCCCAGCCCGGTGATGTCGATGACCCCCACCACGATGCCCGCGCAGGCGCAGGCCGCCGCGATGGACAGCACGTTGCGCGCGCCGCCTTCAAGAGCCGCAAGGATGTTGTCGATGGTCACGTAATGCCGCGTGGTCTTGCGCATCGCTGCCACCGGCACGACCGAGATCACGCCGCAGAGCGCTGCATAGGGTGCCGAATAGCCCATCAGCAGCACGCCGATGATGACGACAAGCGGCAGGAACAGGTGACCCCGTTCGCGCAGCACCTTGCGCATCGGCACCATGTCTTCCTTGGGCACGGCGCCGATGCCACGGCGCTTGGCCTCGAAATGCACGGCGGCAAAGAGCGCGACATAGAAGAGCAGCGCGGGGATGATGGCGTAAACCGCGACCTGCAGGTAGCCCACGCCCAGATACTCCGCCATCACGAAGGCGGCAGCGCCCATGACCGGCGGCATGATCTGCCCGCCCGTCGAGGCCACGGCCTCCACCGCGCCGGCGAAGGCGGGCTTGAAGCCCATGCGCTTCATCAGCGGAATAGAGAAGGTGCCGGTGGTCATCACGTTGGCCACGGCAGAGCCCGAGACGGAGCCGAACATGCCCGAGGTGACGCAGGCCACCTTGGCGGGGCCGCCCGCCTGCTTGCCGGTCAGCGCCACGGCAAAATCCATGAACAGCTGCCCCACGCCCATGCGTTCGACCAGCGCGCCGAACAGGATGAACAGCACCATATAGGTGGCCGACACCGCGATCGGGATGCCGAAGATGCCTTCGGTGGTCATGAACAGCTGTTCCAGCAGCACGCTCGGCAGCGTGGAGGTGAACATCAGCCCATAAAGGATGAAGCACAGCGCGGTGATGGGCAGCACCGGCCCCAGCATCCGCCGCGTCGCCTCCAGCAGCAGCACGACAAGCGTGATGCCCACCACGATGTCGCGCGTTTCCAGCGGATCGACATAAAGGAAGCGGGCAAAGATGTATTCAAGGTTGAGCGAGGGGTAGAGCGCCGCAAAAAAGGCGATCAGACCGAGGATCATGTCATACCAGCGCGGAACCTCGATGGGCAGGCCCTTGAAGTCCACGGTGAAGAAAATCAGCACCAAAGCCAGCGCCACATGGACGCCGCGCATGACATAGGGGTTGGGCGGCCCGGCAAAGGCCACATACAGATGCCAGAGCGCCATGCCGATCAGGACCAGGCGGGTGATCCGCGCGATCAGGGGCAGGCTCCGGTCGAAAACAGTCAGGCTCATGGCAGTCCTCCCATTGGCGCCTCAGGGACCGTCGGCGCCGCGCGCCGGTCTGGGCCGCCCGGCCATCTTCCGGGCGACAAACAGCGGGGCCGTCAGGGCCCCGCCGCGTTCAGTCCTGTGGGCTGCGGATCACTCGACCGTGACGCCGCGCTCGGCGTAGAATTCCTTCGCCGCCGGGTGGAAGGGCACGCCGATCTCGGTCGCCATCATCTCCAGCGTCAGGCCTTCCATGGACTTGGTGATGGAGGCGAAGGTGTCGTTGTTGTCGGCCACCGCCGCCAGCACCGCCTTGACCATCTCGCCGTCATAATCGCAGGCCGCGATCATGTGGGTGTCATAGCTGATCGCGCGCACCGGTTCGTCGAAGCCCTGATAGGCCCCTGCGGGCACGTCGCGCAGCTGGAACGCGGCGTTCTGGTCCTTGAAGTGCTTGAAGGTCTCTTCATCCACGTCGATCAGCACGATCTCGCGGGCCGAAGCCAGATCCATCACCGACCCGGTGGGCAGCGACGAGCCCAGCGTGAAGAAATCGGCGTGACCGTCCTTCATCTGCGACGCGCTGTCCGAATAGGAGGTGTGCGCCACCGAGGCGAGATCGTCAAAGGTCAGGCCGGCGGTCGACAGCAGCTCATGCGTCAGGAATTCGCCGGTATTGCCGGTCTGCTGCGTGGTCAGGCGCTTGCCCTTCATGTCGGCCACGGTGCGGATGCCGGAATCGGCCAGTGCCACCACCTGATAATACTGGGGATAGAGCACGCCCAGATTGCAGACATTGGTCGCGGCCTTGCGGAACGGCTCCTTGCCGCTCAGGCTGTCCACGGTGGAGATCGAGTTGGCGAAGGCGATGGGGAAACGGCCGCCATCAACGCCCACCACATTGGCCACGCCCGCGCCCGGGGTGACGGTGATGCTGGTGCCCGGCACTTCGCGTTCGACGATGGCCTTGATGGCGCCGCCGACCGGATACCACGACCCGCCCTGCTGGCCGGTGGCCATGACAAAATCCGCCGCCGAGGCGCCGACCGTCCCTGCCGCCAGAATCAGCGCGGACATCGCGGCGCCACGCGCCACCTTGAAAATCTCAGACATGTCTTTCCTCCCGAAAGGTTCCGTAAGTTTCAAAGCGCGGCGGTCGCTTCCGGCTCCTCCCCGAAATGACCGTTCAGCCCGCGCCTCCGTCCCGTTGCGGCACCGGCGTGCCGTCGCCGGAACCTTGGATCATCCGGGGCTTTCCTGTCAAATTAAAATACAGGTCAGGTGGCAATCTTTGGGATTTTTCTCAGGGCATTTGCCAAGCCACTGTGAACCGTGAATAATTTCTCTGGCTTGTGCGGAGCATGTAAGGTCATCATATTGACAGCGAACCCCACAACCCCCGCCATGGGCAGAGGAGGCAGGCCATGACCGACATTCTGCGCAACGCGGCCCCGCTGGCCCGTGGCGCCACGCTCAGCGATCAGGTGACCGACGCATTGCGGCGCAGCGTGACCAGCGGCGCCTTTGCCGTGGGCAGCCCCTTTCCCTCCGAATCGGCGCTGTCGCAGGAACTGTCGGTCAGCCGCAGCGTGGTGCGCGAGGCGGTGGCCCGGCTGAAGGCCGAGGGCCTGCTGCACAGCCAGCAGGGGCGCGGCGCCTATGTGGCCAGCACCCGCCCGCGCATGGGCTTTGCCATCGACATGAGCGATGTCGCCAACCTGCAGAAGCTGTCGCAGGTGCTGGAACTGCGCCTTGGCGTCGAGATCGAGGCGGCGGCCATCGCCGCCACCCGCCGCACCCCCGAGGATCTGGCGGAACTCGACGCGGCGGTGGAGCGGTTTTCCGCGCAGCAGCGCCACAGCCCGGAAAACGCCCGCGACGGGGTCGAGGCCGACATGCGCTTTCACCGCGCCCTCTGCGAGGCCACAGGCAATGCCTATTATCTGAGTCTGTTCAACTATCTCAGCGCCTCGCTGCAGGAAAGCATCGAGGCCGGGCGGCTGCGCGCGCTGGAACGCGGCGGCGACAGCCGCGAGGCGGCGGAGGAACATCGCGCCATTGCCGAGGCGATCCGCTCGCAGGATGCCTCTGCCGCGCGCAGGCTGATGCGCCGCCATCTGGTGCTGTCGCGCGACCGGCTTCTGGGCAACCTCTCCCCCGGGGCGGCGCGCCCCAAGGCGGCGGAATGACCGCCCTGCCCCCCGCGCTTCATTCGGCGCTGCGCGCGCCCGAAGTGCTGATCGTCGCGGTCAGCGGCGGCGTGGACAGCCTGTGCCTGTCGGCGGCGGCGCAGGTGGCCCGCGCAGGCGCCGGGCTGCGGCTGGTGCATGCCGTCTCCCCCGCCGTGCCGCAGGCCGCCACCACCCGCGTGCAGCGCTTTGCCGCCGAGCGCGGGCTTGATCTGGCGCTGATCGCGTCGGGCGAATTCGAGGATCCGCGGTATCGCGCGAACCCGGTCGACCGCTGTTATTACTGCAAGACCCATCTTTACGGCACGCTGGCGGATCTGGCGCAGCAGGGCGCCGTGGCGGCGGGCACAAATCTGGACGATCTGGGCGATTTCCGCCCCGGCCTGCGTGCCGCCGCCGAACGGGGCGTGATCCATCCCTTTGTCGACGCGGCCATGACCAAGGCCGATGTGCGCGCGCTGGCCCGCGCGCTGGGGCTGCAGGAGATCGCCGACCTGCCCGCCGCCCCCTGCCTTGCCAGCCGGATCGAGACCGGCCTGCGGGTGGAACCCGCCGATCTGGCCATGATCGACGCGGTCGAAGAGGCGCTGCGCGCCGATCTGGGCCCCGTCACCCTGCGCTGCCGCCGCACCCATGCCGGGCTGGCGGTGGAGCTGGACGCCGCGATTCTGGCAGGGCTTTCCGCCGACCGGCAGCAGGCGCTCTCGGCACTGGCGCGGGCCGCCTGTCTGCCCCATGGTGGCGGCGATCTGCCCCTGACCCTCCGTCCCTATCGCCAAGGAAGCGCCTTTCTTCATGACTGACCGTCCCGCCCCCCGTGACAGCCATCCCAGCGTGACCTTCGACCGCGACCGCAAGTCCCGCATCGGGCTGGAAGAGGCGGTGCTGGCCGAACCCAAGACCGTCGATCAGATCGCCGCCATCGTCGGCGACGCCCATGCCGAAGGCCGCCGCCTGCTGCTGACCCGGCTCCTGCCCGCGCAGCTGGATGGCCTGCCCGCCGATCTGCGCGGCGCGCTGGATTACTGCCCGCTGTCGCGCACCGCGATCCTTGGGGCCCTGCCGCCGCAGCGCGACGATCCGGCGGTGGCGCTGGTCAGCGCGGGCACCTCTGATGCCGGTCCCGCCGCCGAGGCGCGGCGGGTGCTGGCCTATTCCGGGCTTGTCGCGACCGAGATCGCCGATGTGGGCGTGGCGGGGCTGTGGCGGCTTCTGGCGCGCGAAGAGCAGCTGCGCAGCATGCAGGTGGTCATCGTGTTTGCGGGCATGGACGCGGCGCTGCCCAGCGTGGTGGCCGGGCTGGTGCCGGGGCTGGTGATCGCCGTGCCGACCTCGGTCGGTTATGGCGTGGCGGCGGGCGGGCGCGCGGCGCTTGATTCCGTGCTGTCAAGCTGCGCGCCGGGGGTGCTGGTGACCAATATCGACAATGGCTATGGCGCCGCCTGCGCCGCGCTGCGCTTTGCCTCGGCACAGGCGGCGGGGCGGGCGGACTGAGACGCGGAAGGCTTTGCATGGCTCCGACAGCCCCGATAGAAGGGACCGGCATCCCCCGCCAGACTGCCGGATATGACCCCCTGACCATGGACACGCCCAAGCTGACCATCCGCAAGCGCAAGTCGCTCTCTGACCAGCTTTACGGCCAGATCCTTGAACAGATCGTCAGCGGCGCGCTGCAGCAGGGGGAAAAGCTGCCCTCGGAAAACCAGATCTGCTCGGCCTTCGGGGTGTCGCGCCCGGTGGTGCGCGACGCGCTGCGCAAGCTGCAGGAGGACGGTCTGGTCGAGGCGCGGCGCGGGGTCGGATCCTTCGTGCTGAAGCGCCCGCCGCAGGGTCTGATCGACTATGCCAGCGCGGGCAGCGTGTCGGGCCTGATGCGCACGATCGAGGCGCGGACGGTGCTGGAAAAGGCCACCGCCCGGCTGGCGGCGCTGCGGGGGGGCCCGCGCGATCTGGCCCGGATCGAGGCGACGCTGGAGGCGCTGGAAGCGGCGATGCGCGCCCGCGCCCCGGCCCGGGACGCGGATTTCGAATTTCATCTGGCGGTGGCGGTGGCCAGCGGCAACGAGGTCTTCGTCACCATGCTGACCGCCATCCGCGAGACCATGGAACAGACGATCCAGGTGGCGCAGGACATCACCCGCTCCGGCTCGCAGTCCCGCGCCGATCAGGTGGCGCGGGAGCATCGTCAGATTTACGAGGCGATCCTTGCCCGCGATCCCGATGCGGCGGAGCTGACCATGGGCTATCACCTGCTACAGGTGCGCCAGCGCGTCACCGACAACGCGCGGGACATGTGACCGGCGCCGCTATCGCGCCAGCCGCGCCACCAGCCCGTCCAGTTCCCGCGCCAGCATCCACGCATCCCCCGCGATGGCGGTGAAGTCGAAGCCCATCTCGAAATAGCGCCGCGCCGCCGCCTCGCCATAGCCAAGGATGCCCGCCGCCTTGCCGCCCGCATGGATCGCCGCCAGCGCCTCGGCAATGGCCTGCTGCACCGGCTCGGCCATGGTCTGGCCGGGGTAGCCCATCGCGGCGGCCAGATCGCCGGGTCCGACAAAGATCGCATCCACCCCCGGCACGGCGGCAATCTCGGCGATATTGGCCAGCGCCTCGGGGGTTTCGACCTGCAGGATCAGGCACAGCTCCCCGGCATAGCGGCTCAGATAATCGCCCTGCCGGGCATAGTCATTGGCGCGGATGGTGGCAGAGATGCCGCGCACGCCTTCGGGGGCGTAGCGGGTCCATGACACCGCCTGCCGCGCCGCCTCGGCATCCTGAATCATCGGAAACATCAGGTTGCGCACCCCGATGTCCAGAAGCCGCTTGGTCATCACCTGATCCGACGAGGGAGGGCGCACGATCACCTCCGCCCCGCTGTCGCCAGAGGCACCGCGCGCCGCGCGCAGGTGATCGGCGATCTGCGACAGATCAGCGGGGGCATGTTCCATATCGACCAGCAGCCAGTCCGCGCCGCTGCCCGCCGCGATTTCGGTGACGGTGGGCGAACAGAGCGACAGCCAGATTCCGGGCAGCCGGGCGCCGGGGGTCATGGCGTTCTTGAGCGGGATGGATGGCATCGGGGTCTCCTCCTTGGATGCGTGGGTCAGGGGCGCGGGGCCGCCTGCGGATCGGGGGCAAAATACTGCGGAAAGGCCGCGCGTTTTTCGCTGAGCCGATCGACGGTGCGCTGCAGGTGGCGCGACAGCGCCTCCACCGCGCCGTCGGGATCGCGCCGCGCCAGCGCGTCGATGATTTCGGCATGGCCGCGCAGCACCGCATCCATGCGCGGCGGGCCGCTCTCCTGCCCGTCATCGGACAGGAACAGCCGCCGCAGCCGGTCCAGATGCCCGGCCCGGCTCTGCATCAGCCGCTGGCTGTGCAGATGGCCCGCCGTGGCAAAAAGCGCGGTGTGAAAAAGCTCGTCCAGTTCCTGAAACTGCGCGATGCGGGCGGGATCGCCCGCCACCTCGGCCTGCGCGGCCTGAATCGCGCGCAGCCGGTCCAGACCGGCGGGATCCGTGCTGCCTGCCAGACGGCGCACGACTTCGCGTTCCAGCGCCATGCGCATGAACTGCGCCTCGCGCACGCCCGCCTCGTTGATGGGGGCGACCAGCGTGCGCGACCGGGGGAAAATCTGCACCAGCCCCTCCTCCGCCAGCCGCTGCAGCGCGTCGCGCAGCGGCGTCAGGCTGACGCCGAAGGTCTGCGCCAGCTCGGCGCGCGGCAGCGGCGTGCCGGGCGGCAGCGCCAGCCGCACGATGCGGGCGCGCAGGGCGGCATAGACCGCGCTGCTGGCCGATCCGTCCTCCCACGGGCCGGGCGCGGCCTCTTCCAGCCCGAAGCGGCGGGCCAGCCCCTGCCCGGGATCGGTCTCGCGGTCACGCGGCGCCGACACATCCTGCATTGCAGCCTCCCTGTCCGGTTGCTATGTCTGATATATCAGATTGGCGAGGACTGTCGATTCCCCGTTTCGACAGCGGGAGCGCCGATCAAGGGAGGACCCGCCATGACCACACTCACCGCCATGCCCACGCGCCCCATGGCGCTGCGGCTGAACGCGGGCGACAATGTCGTTGTCGCCATCCGCGACATCCCCGCCGGAACCCACCTGCCCGACGAAGATGTGACCACGACGCAGGATGTGCCGCAGGGCCACAAGATCGCCACGCGCCCCATTCAGGCGGGCGCGCCGATCCTGAAATACGAGGTGGTCATCGGCTATGCCGCGCAGGATCTGGCGCCCGGCGACTGGCTGCACAGCCACAACATCCGGTTCGACGCGGTGGAAAAAGATTACGCCTTTGGCCGCGATTACGTCCCCACAGAGATCCTGCCGCCCGAGCAGCGCGCCAGCTTTCAGGGCATCCGCCGCGCCAATGGCCGGGTCGGCACGCGCAATTACATCGGGCTGTTCGTCACGGTGAACTGTTCGGCCACCGTCGCGCGCAAGATCGCCAATTACTTCGACGAAGAGCGGATGGAGGACTGGCCCAATGTCGACGGGGTGATCCCCTTCATCCATGAAAGCGGCTGCGGCATGGAGCTGACCGGGGAGCCGATGGATCTGCTGCGCCGCACGCTGGCGGGCTATATCCGGCATCCCAACATGGCGGGCGCGGTGGTGGTCTCGCTGGGCTGCGAGCGCAACAACCTGCTGCAGTTCTTCGAGGAGCAGAGCCTTGCCGAGGGCAAGATGCTGCGCACGCTGACCATGCAGCATCTGGGTGGGACGGCGCAGGCCATCGCCGAAGGCAAGGCGGCGGTGCGCGCCATGCTGGACGAGGCCAATCAGGTGACGCGCGAGCCCTGTTCGGCGGAGCACATCACCATCGGCATGCAATGCGGCGGCTCGGACGGGCTGTCGGGCCTGACCGCCAATCCGGCGCTGGGGCGCGCCGCCGACATCCTGATCCGCCATGGCGGCACCGCGATCCTGTCGGAAACACCCGAGATCTTTGGCGTCGAACATCTGCTGACCCGCCGCGCCCGCACCGAAACCGTGGGCCGCAAGCTGGTCGAACGCATGGACTGGTGGCTGGACTATACCAAGGGCCGCGACACGCAGATCAACGGCGTGGTCAGCCCCGGCAACAACGCGGGCGGGCTTGCCAACGTGCTGGAGAAATCGCTGGGCGGGGCCAAGAAAAGCGGCTCCACCGGGCTGATGGAGGTCTATCGCTACGCCGAGCCGGTGACCGAAAAGGGCTTTGTCTTCATGGACACGCCGGGGTTTGATCCGGTCTCCGCCACCGGGCAGATCGCGGGGGGCGCCAATCTCATCTGTTTCACCACCGGGCGCGGATCCTGTTTCGGCTCCTACCCCTCTCCCACCATCAAGCTTGCCTCCAACACCCCGATGTTCGACCGCATGGCCTCGGACATGGATGTGAACTGCGGGCAGATCGTGGACGGCACCCTGACGCTGGACGAGATGGGCGAGGAGATCTTCGCCCGCATTCTCGCCATCGCCTCGGGCGAGAAAAGCAAATCCGAAGCCCTTGGCGTGGGGGAGGAAGAATTCGCCCCCTGGCCCATCGGCGTCACCGGCTGAAGGAGCGGACCGATGGACGCACAGAAACCCAATTACGTGAAGCTGGTGGAAAACACCCCCCTGCCGCGCATCGCCCTCTGCCGCCAGAGCTTTGCCGCCACGCGGATCGAGGATCCCGCCGCCGCCGTGCACGAGGCCATGGCCGATGCCGCCTGCTGCGCCAAGATCCGGCCCGGCATGTCCATCGCGATCACCGCCGGCAGCCGGGGCATCGCGGTTTTCCCCGAACTGCTGACGGCGCTTGTGGCCGAGGTGGCGGCGCGCGGCGCGCATCCCTTCGTGGTGCCCGCCATGGGCAGCCATGGCGGCGCCACCGCCGAGGGGCAGACGGCCTTGCTGGCCAAGTTGGGCGTCACCGAAGCGGTGATCGGCTGCCCCATCCGGTCGTCCATGGACACGGTGGAAATCGGCACGCTCGACAATGGCATGTGGGTGCGCATGGACCGCCACGCGCAGGAGGCGGACGGCATCATCCTGTTCAACCGGATCAAGCCGCATACCTCGTTCCGTGCGCCCAATGAAAGCGGGCTCGCCAAGATGCTGTCCATCGGGCTCGGCAAGCAGTCGGGCGCCGAACAGTGCCATTCGCGCGGCATCGACGAGGTGCCGGTCTATGTCGACCTGATGGCCCGCATGAAGCTGGACCGCTGCAAGGTGCTGTTCGGGCTGGGCACGGTGGAAAACGCCTATGACCAGCTGGCGCGTGTCGTGGTGCTGGACAGCGAAGGGCTTCTGGAGGCGGAACAGCCCTATCTGCGCGAGGCGATGGCCAACATGCCGCGCCTGCCGCTGGGTCCGGTCGACGCGCCGGTGGCGGCGGGGCAGCTTGACGTGCTGGTGGTGGATCAGATCGGCAAGGAGTTTTCCGGCACCGGCATGGATCCCAACATCATCCACCGCTTTTCCTCGGCCAAGATGGCGCCGCATGCCACGGTGCAGATCGCGCGGCTGGCGGCGCTGGAACTGTCGCCCCGGTCGAACGGCAATGCCAATGGCGCGGCCCGCGCCGATGTGGTGACCGCGCGGCTGGAAGCGGCCTTCGACCGCGAGGCGGTCTATGCCAATGCGCTGACCTCTACCGTGCTGATTCAGGCCAAGATGCCCATGGTCATGCCCGATGACCGCAGCGCCATTCAGGCGGCGGTCAAGACCTGCGGCGCCAAGGACATCCGCCGCGCCCGCCTGCTGCGCATCCCCAACACGCTGCAGCTGGAATATCTTTATGCCTCCGAGTCGATGCTGCCCGAACTGCGCGAACGTCCGGGGTTCGAGGTTCTCGGCGATCTGGAAGAGATGCGGTTCGAGGGCGAGCGGCTGGTGAACCCGTGGCCGGAGGCGCATTGAGCATGGGCCAAGGTTTGGGCGCGGGGCTGCACCTGCATCTGGATCCGGTGGGTGGCGCTGCGGGCGACATGTTCGTGGCGGCCCTGCTGGATGCCTTTCCCGATCTTGCGGCGCGGGTCATGGCGGATGTGGCAGCCTTGCTGCCCGCCGAGGCGGGCCGCGCCGAGCTGCAGACCGGGAAAAGCGGCGGAATGGCGGTGCGCCGCTTCCGGCTGGTGGACGCGCCGCACGCCCATCATGACCACGGTCCCCACCATCACCATCATGACCACGACACCACCTATCGCGGCCTGCGCGCCCGGATCGAGGCGGCGCCGCTGGCGGAGGGCACCGCAGAGCACGCCTGCGCCATCCTGCACCGCATCGCCGAAGCCGAGGCACTGGCGCATGACCTGCCGATCGACCGGGTGCATTTCCACGAGATCGCCGACTGGGATTCGCTGATGGATGTCACGGCGGCGGGCAGCCTCGTCGCGGCGCTGGCCGGGGCAAGCTGGTCGCTGGCGCCGCTGCCCTTGGGCGGGGGCACGGTGCGCACCGCCCATGGCATCCTGCCGGTGCCCGCCCCCGCCACGGCGCGCATCCTTGCGGGCTATGACTGGATCGATGACGGCGTGCCCGGCGAACGGGTCACCCCCACCGGCGCTGCCATCCTTGCCCATGTCACCGGCGGCGCGCCCGCCCCGCGCCATGCCGGACGGCTGCGCGCCAGCGGCATGGGGGCGGGCACGCGCGATCTGCCGGACCGGCCCAACGTGCTGCGCGTCACCGCCTTTGATACCGGCGCGGCCAAGGGCTGGCAGCGCGACCGGGTGCTGCGGCTGGCCTGCGATCTGGACGACATGACCGGAGAGGAGATCGGCGCCGCCGCCGAGGCGCTGCGCGCCCTGCCGGGCGTGCTCGATCTGGTGCTGCTGGCGGCGCAGGGCAAGAAGGCGCGCCCGCTGACCCGGCTTGAATTGCTGCTGCGCCCCGAGGCCGAGGAGGCCGTGGCCGCCGCCCTGTTCGATCTGACCAGCACGCTGGGTCTGCGCCGCGAGGAGGTGGCGCGGCTGATCCTGCCGCGCGAGGCCGAGCCCGGCGCCGACGGCCCGCGCAAACGCGCCGACCGCCCCTCCGGCCCGACGCGCAAGGCGGAAAGCGACGCGCTGGCCTCGGCCCCGACGCTGGCTCAGCGCCGTGCGCTGGCCCGCCGCATCGAAGAGGGCTGAGCGCGGCGCTACCCCGCCGCCAGCCACGCGCGGCTGCGCGCTGCCACATGCGCCAGCACCGCCGCGGAGCCCTCCGCCCGCTGCAGCCGGGACATCGGCACCTCCAGCGCCAGCGGCAGATCGGGGGGCAGCGCCGCCAGAAAGCCGCGCAGGTCGATGCCGCCCGCGCCGGGCGGCAGCCGGTCCTCGCGCGCGGTCGTCAGCAGCTCTGCGGTGCTGTAGGGCGGTGCCACCGGCGCATCGCAAAGATGCGCGAAGGGCAGCAGACCGGGCGGCACCCGCGCCAGATCGTCCAGCCGCGAGCCGGAGCGGTCCAGATGCAGGCTGTCCACCAGCAGCTGCACCCCCGGCCCTGCGGCGCGCAGCACCTGCAGTGCGGAGGGCAGATCGGGCACGTCGGTCCATGGAAAGAACTCCAGCACCACGCCAAGCCCCCGCGCCTGCCCCATCTCGGCCAGCGCCGCCAGCCGGTCCGCCAGTCGCGCGGGGTCGGGATCGTAAGGCGCCGTGATCAGATGCCGCGCCCCGAGGTCCGCGCCCATGTCGAACAGCCAGCCCTGATCGGCGGGGCGCAGATCCGGCGTGATCTTCAGGAATTCGATGTCCCGCACGGCAAGCCCGGTGGCGGCCATGGCGGCCTGCGTCGCGCGCAGCGCGGCGCCGCGCAGCGGATAGCCGGGCGAATCATCGGTCACCGCCAAAAGCCGCAGCCCCACCCCGTCAAACCCCGCCCGCGCCGCCGCCTCGATGAAGGCGGGGGGCGGCAGATCGAGGGCAGTCAGATGGGCGACGGACAGCGGACGGGTCATGCCGGATCCTGCGAGGCCGCGTGACGCGCGGCGATGAAACCGAAGGTCAGCGCCGGGCCAAGGTTGATGCCGCCCGCCGGATAGGTGCCGCCAAAGATGCTCGCCGCATCGCTGCCCGCCGCATAAAGCCCCGCAATCGCCTGCCCCTGCCCGTCCAGCACCCGCGCCTGCGCGTCGGTCCTGAGCCCGGCGAAGGTGGCGAAACTGCCCGGCTCCACCTTCACCGCGTAAAAGGGCGCGCGGGTGATCGGCGCGACATTGGGGTTGGGCCGCTGGTCGGGATCGCCCTGCAGCCGCATATAGGCGCTGCTGCCCCGGCCAAACTCCGGATCGGCGCCTTGGGCCGCATGGGCATTCCAGCGCTCCAGCGTCGCCTGCAGCCCGGCGGGGTCGATGCCGCAGGCAAGGGCCAGATCGCGCGGGCTTTGCCCCCGCCGCAGATAGCCTGCACGGATCCAGCCGCCATAAGGCACCGGCGCGGGCCGTACGATGCCCAGACCATAGCGGCGCAGGAAGCGGTGATCGCAGACCAGCCAGGACTGCGCCGCCTCGCCTTCGGGCACCGCCGCCAGCAGCGCGGTGACGTAATCATGATAGCCAAGCCCTTCGTTGCAGAAGCGCGCGCCATTGGCCAGAACGCCGATCACCCCGGGCTTGCCCCGGTCGATGATATGGGGAAAGCGCCCCTCGGACCCGTCGGGCCATGGCACGCGCGACACCGGGCAAAGCGCTGCAGCGCTTGCAAGGTCATGATCCAGCGCCGCCCCCACCGCCTCGGCCAGCCGCAGGCCGCCGCCCTTGGCCGTGGGCACCGACAGCGACAGATGCTCCGCCGCGCGCGGCAGCAGGTCGGCGGCGCGCGCGGCGTCATGGCCAAAGCCGCCGCAGGCCAGCACCACGCCGCGCCGCGCGGTCAGGCGGCGGCCATCGGCCAGCATCACGCCGCAGACCCGGCCCCGGTCGATGCTGAGCGCGCTGACCTGCTGCGACAGGCGCAGATCCACCCCCACCCGCCGCGCCGACAGCAGCAGCCGACCGATCAGCGCCGCGCCATTGCGCAGATCCATGCCCCGGCCATGCAGGGCCAAATCGCGGCCATGGCGCAGCACCCGGCCCGCCACATGGCCCAGCGACCGCAGCGACCGCGTCATGGTCAGGAAGGCGCGCAGATCCGGCCCCGCCTGAATCGTCATGCCGCGAAACGTGGTCTCTGCCAGCGGCAGGCGCAGCAGCGCAAGCGCGGGCCCCAGCGCCCGCGCGTCAAAGGGCGCCGCGATGACCGACCGGCCCCCCATGCCCGCGCCGGGCAGATGGCCATAGGTGTCGGGGATGGTCAGCCCGCCCTGAAACTGCAGCGCGGTGTTCTGTTCGAAAAACGCCACCATCTCGGGGGCGGCGGCAAGAAAGGCATCGACCCTGTCCGCCCGGAACCGGTTGCCCGCCACCGCCTGCAGATAGGCGCGCGGCGCCTCGGGCGGCTCGTCGATGCCCGCGCGCCGGGCCACCGGGTTACGGGGCGCAAAGATCCACCCGCCCGACCAGGCCGAGGTGCCGCCCGCCACCTCGGCCTGTTCCAGCACCACCACGCGCAGGCCATGGATCGCGGCGGTCACGGCGGCGGCAAGCCCGGCGGCGCCGGATCCCAGCACGATCAGATCCACGGTGTCTTCGGCGCAGGGCGCAGGCAATTTGGTCATGGGCGTCTCCTCGCCCGGACTGTCCCGGCTTGACATATTAACGTCAAGTATCAAGATTGCGCTGCGATTAACCTGAAGTTAACCGAAGGCGGCCATGCGCGACATCACCCTGCGCCAGATCGAGGTCATCCGCGCCGTCATGCTGCGCGGCACCATCATCGGGGCAGCGGAATATCTGGGCGTCTCGGCGCCCGGCATCAGCCGCCTGCTGAAACACACCGAAGAAACGCTGAACCTGCGATTGTTCGAACGGCGGGGCGGGCTTTTTGTGCCTTCGGTGGAGGCGCAGGCGGTGTTTGACCAGATCCGCACGGTCTATCGCGGGGTGGAGAACCTGCAGCTTGCGCTCGACAGCCTGAAAAAGGGCCAGAACGTGCAGCTGGCCTTCGCCTCGGCGCCGTCGGTGGCGCAGTTCATTGCCGCCCGCGCCATCCGCAACATCCGCGCGCAGTTCCCGGACCTGTATATCGACCTCAACATCCTCAAGATCGAGGAGACGGTGGATTACCTGCTGCTGGAACGCGGCGAGTTCGTCATCATGAGCTCGAAGGTGGACAACCCCGGCATCGACAGCGAACTGATCGCCGAAACCTCGCTGGTCTGCGTGCTGCCCGAAGGTCACCGGCTGGCCGAGGAACCGCAGATCTCGGTCTTTGACCTGCTGGAGGAGCCGCTGGTGGGCATTGATCCCGCGGATCCCTATGGCGAGCTGCTGATGCGGCCCTTTGTCGAGAACGGGCTGGAGGTGACCCACAGCATGCGCGGGCGGTTCGCGCAGACCGTGGTCAGCCTCGTGCGGCACGGGCTGGGGGTGGCGCTGATCGACCGCTTCTCGGTGGCCGAGGTCTATATGCCCGGAATCGTGCGCCGCCCGCTGAAAGAGCCAAGCTGCATCCGCAGCTATGTGGTGACAAAACAGGGCCGGGTGCTGTCCAGCTTTGCCGAATACGCCATTGCGCAGTTCAGAAAGGAGTTGACGCTTGCCGCAACCGAGCCTTTAACCCGTTAACGTGCAAGGATTTTCCTGCATGGCTGCGGAATTTTCCCACTCATGAATAACATCAAGTTAATAATGTCGATCATTCGGTATTTGACGTTATTCCCGCAGATGACGATGCTGACCCACAGCCGGACGCAGGGGAGCGTCCAGAGCAGATCCGAGGGAGGATACACCATGACACGATTTCTGATCGGTGCCGTATCGGCGCTGAGCCTGCTGGCAGGCACCGCCACCGCACAGGACTACCCCGCGAAGGAAATTCAGGGGATCATCCAGTGGGGCGCGGGCGGCTCCACCGACACCGTGATGCGCGCCGTCACCCCCCATGCCGAAGAGGTTCTGGGCGGCACCATCGTGCTGCAGAACATGACCGGCGGCGTCGGCGCCATCGCGCTGAACCACGTGGCGGATGAAGACGCCGATGGCTACAAGCTGCTTATGGGGGCCGAAAACCCGCTGCTTTACAAGGTGATGGGCCTTGGCGACAAGGATTACTCCGACTTCACCGCGATCAGCATTCTGGCGCGCGGCACGCCGATCCTTGTGGCCAACAATGACGCGCCCTTCGACGACTATCCGGGGATGCTGGCCTATATCGCCGAAAACCCCGGCGAGCTGCGTTTCGGCTCCACCGGGCCGGGCGGGCTGCCCTCGGTGGTGACCGCGATGGTCGAGGCGGTCGAGGGCGATCTGGACGTGATCTCCGTGCCTTATGATGGCGACGGCCCGGCGCTGACCGCGCTGCAGGGCGGGGCCATCGACGTGATGCCCGCCGTGCTGGGCGCCTCCATCGAGGCGATCAAGGCCGGCAACATGAAAGCCCTGGCCGTGGTCGATGTCGAGGCCAACGAGTTCCTGCCCGACGTGCCGCCGGTGCTGGAGTTCAACGAGGGCTACAGCACCTATCTGCCCTGGGGCCCGTTCTTTGGCATCTTCGTCAAGAACGGCACGCCCGAGGATGTGGTGGCCAAGCTGCAGGACGCGTTCTCGCAATCCGCCGAACAGCAGGCGTTCAAGGATCTGATGGCCACCCGTGGCTTCACCCTGATGAACACGTCCGGGGACGAGGCGCAGGAGTTCCTGACCAGCTGGCAGAGCAACACCGCATGGCTGCTGCAGGATGCGGGCATGGCCAAGACCTCGCCCGAGGAATTCGGCATCGCCCGTCCCGGCGAATAAGCCTGCCGCGACCGGCCTGCCCGCAGCGGCAGGCCCCCTGCTGGCGCCGCCCTTTTCCGGCAAGAGGGCGGCGCCGTTCATGACAGATCCAGCCATCCCGGAGGAGAGATGCAGGACCACGTTCACCCCCACGACTCTGCGCGCGACGGATCCTCGGATGCCACCCCCGGCGGCATGCCCGGCAAACGTCGCCCCGGAGAGCTGCTGTTCACCGTGTTTCTGGTGCTGTTCAGCGGCGTGCTGCTGTGGAACGCCTTTGGCATCTCCGGGTTCGAGGCGCTGTCCGGACCGGGGGCCGTGCCCATGGCCACCGCTGCGGTGATGCTGGTCAGCGCGCTGATCGTGCTGGTCCGCACCCTGCCGCTGCCGCGCACGACAGACGAGACGGTGATGCGGGACATCCTGCCGCCGCTGGCTATCGTGATCGTGCTGCTGCTGGTCGCTTACGGCCTGCTGCTGCGGCCCTTGGGCTTTCTGCCGACCTCGGCACTGTTCCTGATCGCCGCCATCAAGATCCTGTCGCGGCGCGGCTGGGGTTTCACCGTGGCGGTGTCGCTGGGCAGCCTCGTGCTGATCTATCTGGTGTTCCGCATCGTGTTTTCGGTGCTGATGCCCGCAGGCATCGTGCCCGAGGGCGAGATGCTGCAGGCGCTGCGCGACCTGTTCGGAGGAGGTGTCTGATGGATGCGCTCATGGCCTTTCTGACCGTCTTCACCCAGCCGCAGCTTCTGCTGCTGGTGGCGGCGGGCACCTTTGCCGGGGTCTATGTCGGGGCGATCCCGGGCCTGTCGGTCACCATGGCGGTGTCGATCCTGATCTCTTTCACCTTCTCGTGGGACGTGCTGCCCGCCATCTCGCTGATGATCGGCGTCTATATGGGCGGGGTCTATGGCGGGTCGCGCACCGCCATCCTGCTCAACATCCCCGGCGCGCCCTCGGCCATCGCCACCGCCATGGACGGCTATCCCATGGCGCAGCGCGGCGAGGCGGGCGAGGCCATCGGCATCACCACCGTCATGTCGTTCTTCGGCGGCTTCGTGGGCATCGCCGTGCTGGCGCTGCTGGCGCCCACCGTGTCGGATTTTGCGATCCGCTTCCAGCCGCGCGATTACATGCTGATCGCCGTTCTGGGGATCCTGCTGGTGGGCTCGCTGTCCTCCGGCTCGCTGGTCAAGGGCATCTTTGCGGGGGCGCTTGGCATCGGCATCGGCGCCGTGGGGATGGATCCGCTGACCTTCACCGAACGCTTCACCTTCGACATTCCGCTGCTGCGCGGCGGCATCTCCTTCATCGCGGTGATGATCGGCATGTTCGGCGTGTCCGAGGCGCTGATGCAGCTGCACAACATCGACACGCCCGCGATCAAGCAGAAGATCAGCCGCATCGTTCCCTCCTTCGGCACGATCCGCAAGCATCTGCCGCTGTCGCTGCAGACCTCCTCGCTGGGGGTGCTGATCGGCGCGCTGCCCGGCACCGGCGGCGACATCGCGGCGCTGATGGCCTATGACCATGCCAAGCGCGTGACCAAATCCCCTTCGCGCCCCTTCGGGCAGGGCGCCATCGAAGGGCTGGTGGCGCCAGAGACCGCCAACAACGCCGCCGTGGGCGGGGCCTTCATTCCCATGATGACGCTGGGCATTCCCGGCGACGCGGTCACCGCCATCATGATCGGCGCGCTGTTCATCCACGGGCTGAACCCCGGCCCGCTGCTGATGGTCGACCAGCCGGACATGTTCTGGTTCATCGTGGGCGCGCTGGTGACCGCAAACTGTTTCATGCTGCTTTTTGGCCTGACCGGCATCAAGCTGTTCACCCGCATCGTGGAAATGCCGCGCGCGGTGCTGATCCCGCTGATCCTGCTGCTGTCCATCGTCGGCGCCTATGCGGTCAACAATGCCATCACCGATGTCTACTGGATGCTGGGCTTCGGGGTCTTCGGCTATTTCATGCGCCATTACGGCTATCCGCTGGGGCCGGTGATCCTTGGGGTAATCCTGTCGCGGCTGCTGGATGACAACTGGCGCCGCGCCATCATCTCCGAACGCGAGGATCTGGGCCGGTTCTTTTACGGCATCGTCACCAGCCCGCTGTCGCTGTGCCTGCTGGTGGCGGTCATCCTGATCTTCGTGTCGCAGACCCCGCTCTGGACCCGGTTCCGCAAGAAGGAAAGCTCCGCCAAATGACCGCCCCCGACATCCGTCTTGGCCTGATCGGCGACAATATCGCGGCCTCCCGCTCGCCGCGCCTGCACGAACTGGCGGGGCTGCAGAATGCCCGCGTGGTGCAGTATGACCGGCTGGTGCCGCAGGATCTGGGCCAGAGCTGGGACGCGATCTTTGACGGGCTGGCGGCCAAGGGCTATCGCGGCACCAACATCACCTATCCCTACAAGGAAAAGGTGGTGTCGCGCCTTGTCATCGAGGATCCGCTGGTGCGGGCCATCGGCGCCTGCAACACCGCGATTTTTGATCAGGGCCGGGCGCTTGGCCACAACACCGATTACAGCGGCTTTGTCGCCGCCTATCGCCGCCTGCGCGGCGACACGCCTACCGGGCCGGTGCTGATGATCGGCACCGGCGGGGTGGGCCGCGCCGTGGCCTTCGGGCTGGTGGCGCTTGGCACGCCAGAGATCCGGCTGGTGGACATGGATCCCGCCAAGGCCCGCGCGCTGGCCGATGACCTGCGCGCCGCAGCCCCCGGGCTGCGGGTGATCGTGGGCGAGGATGCCGCAACGGCGGCGCAGGGCGCCGAGGGGCTGATCAACTGCACCCCCGTCGGCATGGTCGGCAAGCCCGGCACGCCGCTGCCCGCCGCAGCCATGGCCAGCGGCACATGGGCCTTTGACGCGGTCTATACCCCGGTGGACACCCAGTTCCTGACCGATGCCGCCGCGCGCAGCCTGCAGATCCTGTCGGGCTGGGAGCTGTTTTTCTATCAGGGCGTGCATGCATGGACGCTTTTCACCGGCCTGCCGCTGGACGAGGCGCGGCTGCGCGCCGATCTTCTGGCCTGAGCCGCAGCATTTTCCCGTTCCGCCTCTGGAGGGCCTGTCATGAAAACCTCGATCGCCACCGTATCCGTCTCCGGGGATCTGCGCGAAAAGCTGCAGGCGATCGCCGCTGCGGGCTTTGACGGGATCGAGATCTTCGAACAGGATTTTATCGCCCATGACGGCAGTCCGCGCGATGTGGGCAACATGGTGCGCGATCACGGGCTGGAAATCGCGCTGTTCCAGCCCTTCCGCGATTTCGAGGGCCTGCCCGAACCGCTGCGGGCCAAGGCCTTTGACCGAGCGGAGCGCAAGTTCGACCTGATGCAGGAACTGGGCACGGATCTGGTGCTGGTCTGCTCCTCGGTGCATCCGCAGGCCTTGGGCGGCATCGACCGCGCCGCCGCCGATTTCCGCGAACTGGGGGAACGGGCGGCCAGACGCGGGCTGCGCGTCGGATACGAGGCGCTGTGCTGGGGCCGTCATGTCAACGACCACCGCGACGCATGGGAAATCGTGCGCCGCGCCGACCATCCCAATGTCGGGCTGATCGTCGACAGCTTCCACACGCTGGGCCGCAAGCTGTCGCCCGAAACCCTGCGCGGCATTCCCGGCGACCGCATCTTCTTCGTGCAGATGGCCGATGCCCCGCTGATCGAGATGGACCTGCTGTACTGGTCGCGCCATTTCCGCAACATGCCCGGCGAGGGCGATCTGGACGTGACCGGCTTCCTGCGCGCGGTGCTGGCGGCGGGCTATCAGGGGCCGCTGTCGCTGGAGATCTTCAACGACCAGTTCCGTGGCGCCAATACCGCGCAGGTGGCGCGCGATGGCTACCGGTCGCTGGTGGCGCTGATGGATGACGTGCGCCGCACCGAACCCGACCTGCCGCAGACCCTGCCCGCGCTGCCGCCGCGCGTCCGGCCCGAAGGCGTGGCCTTTGTGGAGTTTGCCGCACAGGGGCGCGAGGCGCAGCATCTGGCCGGGCTGCTGGACACGCTGGGTTTCGCCCGCGCCGCCACCCACCGCAACAAGGCGCTGACGCTCTGGCAGCAGGGCGAAATCCGCATCGTGGTGAACGAGGAAACCTCGGGCCATGCCGCCCATGCGTGGAACGCGCGCGGCACCACGGTCTGCGATCTGGGGCTGGCGGTCAGTTCCGCCCGCGACGCGCTGACCCGCGCCACCGCCACCGGGGCGGAGCCGTTTTCCCAGCCGCTTGGCATCGGCGAGCTCGACATTCCCGCGATCCGGGGGCTGGGCGGATCGGTGCTGCATTTCATCGACAGCGGATCGGGGCTCGACCGGGTGTGGGAGGTGGAGTTCGACCCCATCCCCGGCGCGGATCTGGCAGGCGCCGGGCTGACCCGGATCGACCATCTGGCCCAGACCATGAGCTATGAGGACATGCTGAGCTGGACGCTGTTCTACACCGCGATCTTTGACGTGCGCAAAAGCCCGATGGTCGACGTGATCGACCCCGACGGGCTGGTGCGGTCACAGGTGGTGGAGGCGCAGGACGGCGCGCTGCGCATCACCCTGAACGGGGCGGACACCCATCGCACGCTGGCGGGGCGGTTTCTGGCGGAAAGCTTCGGCGCCTCGGTCCAGCATCTGGCGCTGGAAAGCGCGGATATTTTCGACACGGCGGCACGGCTGGCCGCGCGCGGGTTCGAGCCGCTGCCGATCCCGGCCAACTATTACGACGATCTGACCGCGCGCTTCGATTTCCCCCCCGGCCTGCTGGAACGGATGCAGGCCGCGCAGGTCATGTATGACCGCGACAGCCGGGGCGAGTTCTTTCAGCTCTATTCCGGCAGCTTCGCGGGCGGGCTGTTCTTCGAGATCCTGCAGCGCAGCGGTTATGGCGGCTATGGCGCCCCCAACGCACCCTTCCGCATCGCGGCGCAGAAGCGGCGGCTGGGACCAAAGGGCATGCCCGCCCGGTAAGGCGCGGTCAGGGCGTGCCGATCCGGGTGATCCGCTGCGTCATGTCCTGCGCCACCGCCAGCGCGCGGGCCGTGGCCGCCAGCATCTGCGGCAGCACCATCCATTCCAGCGTCCATGCGCTGCCGGACCGTTCCTGTTCATGCACCATGGCCAGATGCAGGGCCGACAGCTGCACCGCGTTGAACCGGGCCAGCGTCACCAGCAGTTCGGCGGACACCGGGTTCTGCTTATGCGGCATGGCCGAGGATCCGCCGCCGCCGGTCAGGGTGATCTCGTCCAGCCCCTGCTGCGCCATCAGCGCCACGTCCTGCCCCATCTTGCCAAGGCTGCCGGTGACCAGCGACAGCAGGCCCGCATAGTCGGCGATGCCCTCGCGCATCGCATGCCACGCGCGCGGCGCGGGATGCAGCCCAAGTGCCGCCGCGACATCTGCCACCACCTGATCGGCCCTGTCCCCCAGCGCCCTGCGATCGCCCGAGGCACCGCCGACCTGCACCCGTTCGACCCGGGGCCGCAGCGCCGCCAGACGCGCGGCATGACCCTCCAGCGGCAGCCGCCAGACCTGCAGCCGGTCGGCCACGGTGATCTGCGTCGCGGCCTGCATCCGGGTGCGCCCCATCAGCGGCGCAGCACCAAACCGCGCCTCCAGCGCCGCAAGCCCGGCCTGAACCGCCTCCAGCCGCGTGGCGATCAGATCCGAGGCCTCGGCCAGCGTGCAGGCCAGCGCGCTGTCCACCACATCCTGCGAAGTGGCACCCTTGTGCAGCGCCCCCGCAGGCGCGACCTGTTTGAGCTGCGCCACCAGCCGGGGCACCGGCACGCCATCCTGCGCCATGCCCGCCGCCAGATCGGCCCGGTCGATCTGCGCGCCCTCAATGGCGCGGGCGGCGGTCTCCGCCTGCGCCGGGTCAAAGATCCCGGCCCGCCCGCAGGCGCGGCTCCATGCCGCCTCGAAGGCGAGCATATGCGCCAGCTGCCGGTCCGGTGACAGGATCGCGGCCATGTCGGCATCGCCGAACAGCCCCGACAGCCACGGATGGTCAAAAACGCCGCTGCCCTGCGGATCAGAGGTCAAGGAACACCGTCTCCTTGGGCCCCTGCAGATGGATGTCGAAGCGGTAGCGCCCTTCGTCCAGCTTGCGGGCGATCAGCGTCTCCACCCGGGGGCGCTGTTCGATGCGCGCCAGCAGCGGATCGGCGGAATTGTCCTCGTCTTCGAAATAGATCCGGGTGCTGAGCCCGATATTGATGCCGCGCGCCACGATCCAGAGCGAGACATGCGGCGCCGAGACCAGACCGCCGCGCCCGCGCACCGGGCCGGGCTTGACGGTGCGCAGGGTGAATTCCCCCGACTGCGCATCGGCGGCAAAGCGGCAGAAGCCGGTCAGCCCCGGATCCGCCCCCGGCTGGCCGGGAAAGATCCCCGCCGCGTCGCATTGCCAGCTTTCGATCATCGCATCGCGCATCGCCCAGCCGGTGCCGTCATGCACCGAACCGGTGATCTCGATGATCTGGCCCGTCACCTCCCCGCAAAGCGGCGAGGTGCCGATTTCCTCGTCAAAGCTGCCGGGATTGCCCGCATAGCTGGGCATCAGCCCGATATGCACATAAGGCCCCGCCGTCTGCGAGGCGGTTTCAGGCAGGGTGTCCAGTTTCTGCACCATGGCTCACATCCCCTCGAGCTTGTTTTCGAACATGGTCTGGCGGCGGCCACGCAGCACGATGTCGAATTTATAGGCCAGATAATCCAGCGGGCGCGACATGGAGAAATCCAGAGGCGCCACCAGCCGGTCAAGCGCGCTGCGGTCCTTGATCGTCGCGGCGATGGGGCAATGCGCGATCAGCGGGTCGCCCTCGAAATAAAGCTGGGTGATCAGCCGCTGGCCGAAGCTGTGGCCAAAGACCGACACATGGATGTGCATGGGCCGCCAGTCATTGCCGCGATTGGGCCAGGGATAGGCGCCGGGCCGGATGGTCAGGAACTGATAGCGGCCTTCGTCATCTGTCAGCGTGCGCCCGCAGCCGCCGAAATTGGGATCGAGCGGCGCGAAATAGCTGTCCTTCACATGGCGATAGCGCCCGCCCGCATTGGCCTGCCAGATTTCCACCAGCGTCTGCGGCACGGGCCGGGCGTTTTCGTCCAGCACGCGGCCATGCACCAGAATGCGCTCTCCGACCGCGGGGGCGGCGCCTCGGGTCCAGTTCAGGATCAGGTTGTTGTCAAGCGGCCCAAGCCGGGCGTGACCGAAGCGCGGCCCGGTCTCTTCCGAGGGCGTGCTTTCCATCGACAGCAGCGGCAGGTTTGGCGCGCGGGTGACGCTGGTCTTGTAATCGGGATCATAGGGCACCGGGTGGATGCTGCGGTTGCGCGGGATCAGCGGCCCGGCATCGCGCGACGGGGTCAAGGTCATTGCGCGGTCTCCTCCATCTCCGCATAGGTCTGCCGCGCCAGTTTCAGCGCGTGATTGGCGCGCGGCACGCCCGCATAGATCGCCACATGCTGCAGCGCCTCGGCCACATCGGCCATCGACGCGCCGGTGCGGGCGGTGGCGCGGATATGCATCGGGATTTCATCAAAATTGCCGGTGGCGGCCAGCAGCGCAATGGTCAGCATCGACCGTTCCCGCCGCGTGATCCGGTCAGAGGCCCAGACCGTGCCCCATGCGCTTTCGGTGATCAGGCTCTGGAACGGCGTGTCGAATTCGGTCTTGGCGGCCTCGGCGCGGGCGACATGGGCCTCGCCCAGCACCTCGCGGCGGACGGCCATGCCACGGTCATAGGTCTGGCTCATGCGGTCTTCCTTCTGTCAGGCGAGCGGGCATCCATAACCGATGCCACGTCAAACCCAAAGGTGACACGGATTTTCCGTTGGCAAAACTACAAACTCGTGCCACATCCATAACCCCATGGTTTTACCCAACGGCATGAAACTGCGCCATCTGGAGGCGTTTCTGGCGGTCGCGCAGCACGGCACGATCTCGGCCGCCGCGCGGGCGCGGCATGTGTCGCAGCCCGCCCTCTCCAAGACCATCGCAGAGCTGGAGCTGCTGCTGGGAACGGCGCTGTTTGACCGCAGCGGACGGCGCGTGGTGCTGACCCCGGCGGGCAGCGGCTTTCGCGCCCATGCGCTCGCCGCGCTCAGCCGGCTGGAAACCGGGGTGCGGGCGCTGTCGGGGCAGCCGCCCGCCGGGCTGGTCAAGGTGGGGGTGCTGCCCACGGTGGCGGGCGGGTTCTTCCCGGCGGTGGCGCTGGATTTCGCCCGCCAGCGCCCCGAGGCGCGGATCGGCGTGGTGACCGGGCCGAACCGCTACCTGATCGGGCAGCTGCGCGCGGGAAAGATCGACCTGATGGTGGGAAGGATGCCGCAGCCAGAGGACATGCCGGGCCTGTCCTTCGATTATCTTTATGACGAACCGATCCTGCTGGTGGGCCGGGCGGGGCATCCGGCGGCGGCGGATCCGGCCCCGCGCGCGCTGGCCCGCCATCCGGTGATCCTGCCCAATCCCGGCGCGATCATCCGCCAGACGGTGGACCGCTATCTGGCGGCACAGGGGCTGGCGGGGCTGGTCCCTGCCTTCGAGACGGTGGCGCTGCCCGTGGCGCTTGGCCTGCTGGAACGGTCGGATCTGCTGTGGTTCATCTCGCGCGGGGTGGTGGAGCGCGAATTGCAGCGCGGCACGCTGGTGGCGCTGGATCTGCGCTCCGACTACATGGCGGGCGCGGTGGGGCTGACGCGGCAGTTCACCTTTGATGCCGACAGCCCCGCCGATCTTCTGGCGCGGCTGCTGCATGAACGGGCGCGGGATCTGACCGCGCCCGCCGAAAGCGGTCACACCGCCTGAAGCGCCACCGCGATGCCCTGCCCCACGCCGATGCACATGGTGGAGAGGCTGCGTTCGCCGGATCTGAGATCAAGCATCGCAGAGCCGGTGATGCGTGCGCCGGACATGCCCAAGGGATGACCCAGAGCGATGGCGCCGCCGTTGCGGTTCACCCGTGCGTCGTCATCCGCCACGCCAAGCGCGCGCAGCGTGGCCAGCCCCTGCGAGGCAAAAGCCTCGTTAAGCTCGATCACCGCAAAATCGTCGATGCCCAGCCCAAGCCGCGCCATCAGCTTCTGCGACGCGGGCGCGGGACCAAAGCCCATGATACGCGGCGCCACACCGGCGGTCGCGCCGCCCAGCACACGGGCGCGCGGGGTCAGGCCGTGACGCTTCACCGCTTCGGCAGAGGCCAGCACCAGTGCGGCCGCACCGTCATTGACCCCCGAGGCATTGCCCGCCGTCACCGTGCCATCGGCCTTGACGAAGGTCTTGAGCCCCTGCAGCGCCTCCAGCGTGGTGTCGGGGCGCGGGTGTTCGTCCTGCTCCACCCGTTTGGGATCGCCGCGCCGCTGCGGCAGCATCACCGGCACGATTTCCTGCGCCAGCCGCCCCGAGGCCATGGCGGCGCCCGCCTTCTGCTGGGACCGCAGCGCGAACAGATCCTGATCCTCGCGCGAGATGCCGAAATCTTCGGCCACGTTCTCGGCGGTCTCGGGCATGCTGTCGACGCCATACTGCGCCTTCATCAGCGGGTTGATGAAGCGCCAGCCGATGGTCGTATCCTCGACCGAGGCGCTGCGCGAGAAGGCGGAGGTGGCTTTCGGCATCACGAACGGCGCGCGGGACATGGATTCGACACCCCCCGCCACGATCAGATCAGCCTCGCCCGCCTTGATGGCGCGGGCGGCGGTGATCACCGCATCCATTCCCGACCCGCAGAGCCGGTTCATGGTGGTGCCGGGCACGGTGTCGGGATAGCCCGCCAGCAGCGCCGCCATGCGCGCCACGTTGCGGTTGTCTTCTCCGGCCTGATTGGCGCAGCCAAGGATCACCTCCTCGATCGCGGCCAGGTCCAGACCGGAATTGCGCTCGGCCAGCGCCCGCAGCGGGATTGCCGCCAGATCATCGGGCCGGACCGAGGACAGCGCGCCGCCGTAACGGCCAATCGGGGTGCGGATGTAGTCGCAGATATAAACGTCGCGCATCACAGGGTCTCCGGAACAAGAAGGTCGCCCACCGGGCCATCCAGATGCAGCTTGGCACCCGTCACCGCCTGCAGCGCCTCTAGGCTGAGCTGGGGCAGCTTTTCGCGCAGCACGAAGCGTCCGCCTTCGATGTCGATCACCGCCAGCGAGGTATAGACGCGGGTGACGCAGGCCACCCCGGTCAGCGGGAAGCTGCATTTTTCCACCAGCTTCGGCTGGCCGTCCTTGGTGACGTGATCGGTGACCACCGCCACGCGCTTTGCGCCATGCACCAGATCCATGGCGCCGCCCACGGCAGGCACGCCCTTGCTGCCGACGCGCCAGTTGGCCAGATCGCCGGTCTGCGCGACCTGATAGGCCCCCAGCACCGCCAGATCCAGATGCCCGCCGCGCACCATCGCGAAGCTGTCGGCATGGTGAAAGAACGCGGCCCCCGGCTTCAGCGTCACCGCCCTTTTGCCGGCGTTGATCAGATCCCAGTCTTCCTGCCCCGGCTCGGGCGCCTGCCCGAACCCCAGAACGCCGTTTTCGGTGTGATAGGTCACCTCGCGCCCCTCGGGCTGGAAAGTGGCGATCATCTCGGGAAAGCCGATGCCAAGATTGACATAGGATCCATCCTCCAGATCCTGCGCGGCGCGCCACGCGATCTGGGCATTGCTCAGCTTGTCGTCCATCAGCGAAAATTCCGACATCAGTAGACCACTCCCGTGCGCACGAGCACTTCTTCCTGTTGCGGATCCGGCACCGCGACCACGCGGTCGATGAAGATGCCGGGGGTGACGACCTCGGCCGGGTCGATGCTGCCCGGCTCGCCCAGATCGGCGACCTGCGCGATGGTGCGGGCGGCGGCCATGGCCATCAGCGGGTTGAAGTTGCGCGCGGCCATCCGGTAGGTCAGGTTGCCCAGCGGGTCGCCCTTCTGCGCCTTCAGCAGCGCAAAATCCGCCTTCAGCCAGCGTTCGCGCACATACATCTTGCCGTCGAATTCCTCCACCGGCTTGCCCTCGGCCAGTTCGGTTCCATAGGAAGACGGCGTGTAAAAGGCCGGGATCCCGGCGCCACCCGCGCGGATGCGCTCGGCCAGCGTGCCCTGCGGCACCAGTTCCAGCGCGATCTCTCCGGCCAGATAACGGCTGTTGAACGCATCGGCATTGGACGAGCGCGGGAAAGAGCAGATCATCTTGGCCACCATGCCCGCCTTGATCATGGCGGCGATGCCGATGGCGCCGTTACCGGCGTTGTTGTTGATGATCGTCAGATTGGTGGGGCTGCCGGTGGCCCGAAAGCGGTCGATCAGCGCATGGATCAGCTCGATCGGGGCGCCGGATCCGCCGAAACCTCCGATCATGACGGTTGCGCCGTCGGGAATGTCGGCGACCGCTTCCGCGGGCGTGGACGTGACCTTGTTCATCGATGTCCTCCTGTCATGCCGTCGGCATAGCGCCGCAGGGCAAGCCGTGGCGAGTCCTTCCGTGCGCATGTTGATCTTTGTTCACGCAGCGGATAATTTCGTGCGCATGTTGAACAAACCCACCGATCACATCGCCTCTCTGGCCAAGGGGCTGCGGCTGATCGAATGTTTCGGCCCCGACACGCCGCGCCTGTCCATCGCGCAGGCCGCCGCCGCCTCGGGGCTGGATCGCGCCACCGCGCGCCGGGTGCTGCTGACCCTGCACCGCGAGGGCTATGCCGAGTATGACGGAAAATTCTTCACGCTGACACCCCGGATCCTGCGGCTTGGCATGGCGGCGCTGGCCTCGCTGCCGCTGTCGCAGATCGTGCAGCCGTGGCTGGACCAGCTGTCGGAAGGCATCGGGCAAAGCTGTTCGGTGGCGCTGCTGGACGAGACGGAGATCGTGTATATCGCCCGCGCCGCGCAGAAACGGGTCATGTCCATCGGGCTGATGCCGGGATCGCGGCTGCCCGCCTTCTGCACCTCCATGGGGCGGGTGCTGCTGGCGGCCCTGCCCCGCGATCAGGCCCGCGCGCTGGTCGAGGCCTCCGATCTGGCGCCGCGCACCGCCTTTTCCGCCAGCGACCCCGACGAAATCATGGCGCGCATCGATCAGGTCCGCGCGCAGGGTTATGCGCTGATCGATCAGGAGGTGGAGCTGGGCCTGCGCTCGGTGGCGGTGCCGCTGATCGACGGGCGCGACCGGGTGGTGGCGGCCCTGAACACCGGCATGGCCGCCACCCAGGACCGCGTCGATCTGCTGGCGGATCTGTATCTGCCCCGGCTGCGCAAGGTCCAGGCGGGACTGCGCCGCGTGCTCTAGGCCGCGACTCACCCGCGGCGACCGCAGGGCACCCCCGACCGGACCGGATGTAACATCTGCGCAAATTTGCAGCGGCTCCGCGCCGCCAATGCCTGACTGTGCGCGGCAACAGGCGAGGCTTTGCCATACCACGAAAATTTTTAAGCGAGCGCTCGCCTGCCGCTGCGATTCCCGTTGCGATATGGCGCGGCTGGAACAAGAAGGCGCAGAGTGCAATGTCACCGGAGATCCGCATGTCTGCCGACACGCATACCCGCCGCGCCTTTCTGGCCAGCGCCCTTGGCGCTGGCGCGTTCTTCCTGCTGCCCGAGATGGCCCGCGCCCAGTCAGAGGCGGTGGCCTCCGGCATCCCGCTGGGGCCTGCCGAGCCGTTTTCCTTTGACCGGCTGCGCGACATCGCCCGCAGCCTGTCGCGGGAACCGTTCACGCCCATGGCGATGCCGGACGCGGAAACGCTGCAGCAGATCGATTATGACGCCCATGGCGCCATCCGCTTCCGCCGCGACCGCGCGCTCTGGGGCGAGACCCAGACCGACAACCCGGTGCAGTTCTTTTTCCCCGGGCGCTATTTCCCCGAGCCGGTGCATATCTACGCGGTCGAGGAGGGCATGGCGCGCGAGGTGCCGTTTTCGCGCGACCTGTTCAGCATCCCCGAAGATAGCCCCGCGCAGCGGCTGAGCAAGACCGAAGGCTTTGCCGGGTTCTCCGTGCAGGATCCGGCGCAGCGGTCGGACTGGATGGCGTTTCTGGGCGCCTCTTACTGGCGGACGGCGGGCTATTCCGGGCAGTTCGGCCTGTCGGTGCGCGGGCTCGCGCTGGACACCGCGATCCCCGACGGCCCCGAAGAGTTTCCGCGCTTCACCCGGTTCTGGCTGGAACAGCATGGCGATGGCAGCGTGACCACCTGCGCGCTGCTGGAAAGCCCGCGTGCCACGGGCGCCTATCGCATCGTGTCGCGCCGCGACAATGGCGTGATTCAGGACGTGTCGGCGGACATCTTCCTGCGCGGCGATGTCTCGCGGCTGGGTCTGGCGCCGCTCACCTCCATGTACTGGTTCGGCAAGCACAACCGCCATGTCGCCGCCGACTGGCGCCCCGAAGTGCATGACAGCGACGGGCTGGAGATTCATCTGGGCAATGGCGAACGGATCTGGCGTCCGCTCAACAACCCGCCGCGGATCATGGCCAACAGCTTTGCCACCCCCAGCCCGCGCGGCTTTGGCCTGATGCAGCGCGAGCGCGATTTCGACCAGTATCAGGATGACGGCGTGTTCTATGACCGCCGCGCCTCGGCATGGGTGGAACCGCGCGAGGACTGGGGCATGGGGGCGGTGACGCTGATCGAGCTGCCCACCGATGACGAGACCTTCGACAATATCGTGGCCTTCTGGACCCCCGCCGATCACGCGATGGCAGGCAGCGAATACCAGCTGAACTACACGCTGAGCTGGCTGGAAGATGGCCCGGTCAAGCCAGAGCATGCCCGGTTCCGCGCCGTGCGGCTTGGCAAGGGCGGCATTCCCGGACAGCCCCGCCCCGCCGACACGGTCAAGGTGGTCTGCGATCTTGACTCCACCGGCTTTGACGGGCTGACGCGCGGGCCGCTGACCAGCACCATGGTCACCACCTCGCGCGGGGTGATCTCGAACGAGGCGGCCTATCCCGTGGTGGGCGAAGACGCATGGCGCGCGATCTTCGACGTGGATTTTTCCGACCTGCCGCTGGATCAGGACGACCCCATCGACCTGCGCGTCTATGTGGCCCATGACGGCGCCGCCAAGACCGAAACGC
This sequence comes from Salipiger marinus, assembly GCF_035481585.1. NCBI lineage: Bacteria > Pseudomonadati > Pseudomonadota > Alphaproteobacteria > Rhodobacterales > Roseobacteraceae > Salipiger > Salipiger marinus. Next base: position 156,129 of record NZ_JAYKSL010000002.1, read on the forward strand.
TGGTGCTGCAGCTGTTCCCCAGCCAGCTGCGCGAGCTGCTGTCGGCGCGCACCTGACCCCTGCCGCGGCGGCGCGACCCTTTGGCCCGCGCCGCCGTTTCCCTGCCTGAAACGCTCGCACCCCGTCCGGTTTTCTGTCACAGCAGGGGCAGACACAGACAACCGAGGTGCAGATGCGGAAAATCCCGCTTTCCGAACGTCCCGACTGGCGCGACAAGGCCAAGGAACTGGGCTTCACCTTCGCCGACATGTACGGCGAACCCTATTGGGACGAAAGCTCGGCCTATCAGTTCAGCCTGCGCGAGATCGAGGAGGATCTGGAGGATCCGGCCACCGAACTGCACGGCATGTGCCGCGAGGCCGCCGCCGCGATCTGCGCCAGCGAGGAACTGCTGGAAAAACTCGGCATCCCGGCGGAGTTTCACGATCTGGTCGCGGGCAGCTGGGACCGGCAGGAGCCCGAGATCTATGGCCGCTTCGATCTGGCCTATGACGGCACCGGCCCGGCCAAGATGCTGGAATACAACGCCGACACCCCCACCTCGCTTTACGAAAGCGCCTCCTTCCAGTGGGGGTGGCTGGAGGATCAGCTGGCGGCGGGCGTGCTGCGCGACGGTGACGACCAGTTCAACGGCATCCACGAGGCGCTGGTGGCGCATTTCGCCGCGACCTTCGCCCCCGGCACCGATCTGCATTTCACCGCCATCGCGGGCAATCCCGAGGATTACGGCACGGTGGAGGCCATGGGCTGGGCCGCGCGCGAGGCCGATCTGGGCGCGCATTACACCGATCTGGACAAGCTGGGGCTGAGCCCCGACGGGCAGTTCATCGACGATCAGGACCGGGTCATCGGCATCCTGTTCAAGCTTTATCCGTGGGAGGATCTGCTGCGCGACGACTATGCCCGGCACATCGCGGGGTCGGGCTGTCTGATGCTGGAACCGGCATGGAAGGCGGTGCTGTCCAACAAGGGGCTGCTGCCGGTGCTGTGGCAGATGTTCGAAGGCCATCCCAACCTGCTGCCTGCGTTTTTCGAGGCGGAGATGCAGGCGGGCAGCCCGGCGCTGGACCGCGCCGAAGAGGTGCTGCGCCGGGGCCATGTCATCAAGCCATTGTTTTCCCGCGAAGGCGCCGCCATATCCATCGTGGAAAACGGCGCGCCGACCGAAACCAGCCCCGAGGCGGGCTATGGCCAGCATCCGCGCATCGTGCAGGCCTATACGCCACTGACCGCCTTTGACGGGTTTCACCCGGTGATCGGCGCATGGATGGTGGGGCAGGCCTGCGCGGGCATCGGCATCCGCGAGGATCGCGGGCGCATCACGCAGAACCTGTCGCGGTTCAAGCCGCATTTCATCCGCGACTGAGGAGGAGAGACATGAGAAAACGTTCCAGAACCGTGGCCCTTGCCATTGTCGGCGCCGCCTCCTTTGCGCTGGCGGGCTGCCGCGAGGAACAGGTGGATGCGCAGGCCTTTCCCGATCTGGAAAGCTGCCGCGAGGCGTCGACCACGGGCGGGCTGTTTTCGGTGGAGGACTGCAACACCGCCTTCGCCGAGGCGGAGGAGCTGCATGTGGAAACGGCCCCGCGGTATGACAGCCTGCAGGTCTGCGAGGAACAGCATGGCGAAGGCGCCTGCGGCAGCGAGGCTCAGGCGACCAGCGGCGGGTCGGGCGGCATCTTCATGCCGCTGCTGGCGGGCTACCTGCTGGGCAACATGCTGGGCGGGCGCGGGATGGGCGCGCAGCCGATGTATCGCTCTGCCGACGGGCGCTTCACCAATGCCAATGGCGCGGCCTTTTCCAGCAATACCGGCCGCGCCAAGATGGGCAGCGGCATCTTTGCCCGCCCCGCCACCACCGTGGGCAAGCCGCCGATGACCCGCACCACCGCCGCCTCGCGCGGGGGGTTCGGCAGCACCGGCGGATCGCGCGGCATGGGCTTCGGCGGCTGAACCCGGGCCGGGCCGGGCGGTGTCACGGCGCCCACCGGAGTGCGCACAGCAGACAGGGCGACGCCGCGCGCCGCCCTGTCCTGTCTTGCGGGTCTGTCGGTCAGTTATCCGGGTTGGCGGGCGGATCGATCGGCTCCACCTCTTCGACCGGGGCGGAGTCGGGCACGTTCACGTCGCCGTCCTGAGTTTCCGTCGCGGTCGGGCTTTCGGTGGCGGGGCTCTCATCCTCGGGGGCCGTGGCGACCTCTTCGCCCACCCAGTAAAGGATGATGCCGACGCCGAAACACACCACCAGCAGGATGCCCAGAAGCGGGCCCCAGTGGCGTTTGGTCTGCTTTTTGGTATTGGTGTCCGGAGCGGACATGGAAAATCTCCCATCTTTTTCTGAAGCGCCCGCAGGCGCGGGGGGCCGGGGCGGCGGGCAGGGTCAGCCCGTCACGACCAGCTGGTTCTCGACCGTCAGCACCCCGGCCACGGTTTCGGTGACCGCGCAGGACAGCGTGCGCTGGAATTCCCGCGGCACCTGTCCGGTCAGCGTCACCACCCCCTGACGCAGCACTACGCCGATCCGGCAGCCTGCAAGCCGCCCCTCTGCCGCAAGGGCCGCGGAAATCGCCTCGTGCAGATCCGCATCGGTGGGCTGATCGCGCGGGGGATAGACCGGCGGATCGGGCAGGATGGGCTGGCGCACGCCGTAATATCCCTCGGGGCGGCTGGGTTCGGCCAGATCCGACCGAACGCGGCGCAGTTTGGGATCGTCGGGGGTGTCCTGAGCATCGGTCATGATGTCATCCTTCGATCATCTCGTCCGCGTCGCCGTGTTCCGGCATGGTGGACGAGCGGACCAGACTGCCATCGGGGCGCACCAGCGCCCACCAGCCGCCATAGCTGAAGATGCCCTGCCCTTCGGGAGCCTCGCCCAAGATATCGCGGTGGAACTGGAACAGGGGCTGGTCGGCATAGGTCAGCACGTTGACGCCGCGCCATGGCTTCGTGTCCACCAGCGCGGCCTCGATGCCCTCGCCGAAGCTGGGCTCGCCCTCGGTCACCAGCAGCGGCCAGTCCTGCAGGCAGCTGGCCCCGCAGGAGGCGAGCGGATCCTCGTCATCGCCGCCGCTGCCCTTGGTGAGCATGGCATAGACCGGGCGACCGTCCGGCCCGACAAGATGGGTGCCGTCCGCCTCGCTGGAAGCAAGCGACAGGGCGGGGGTCGGCTGCGCGAGGGCGGGAAGCGCGGTCAGGGCCAGAAGGCCGGTCAGCAGGGAAAGGTTGCGGAAAGACAGAACGGATGGCATTGGACAGCTCCTTGTCTGGATGAACCGGAAACAAATCCGCCGCTCCGATGTTCCCAGACCTGCGTGCCATCTGCCGCGGGCTTGCTGACCGGCCCCGGCGCTGCCCACGCTCCCCGCCGTTACCCGAAAGGAACAGCGCATGACCGAGCCCCGCAAAACGCCCCGCACAGGCCCGAGCCAGGATCAGTTGATGGCCCTGCACCTTCAGGGCCTGCGGCAGAGGCCGGTCCCCGCCCCGCTGCTGGAGCTCGCCCTGCGGCTGCAGGCCCTGCTCAGAGACGCGGAGCGGAGCGGCTAAAGCCGCTCCGGCACCTTTTCGCCCAGTTCTTCGATCACCATGACGCGAGCCCGGTTCACCCGGCTCTTGATGGTGCCGATGGCCACGCCACAGATGTCGGCGGCGGTCTCGTAGCTTTCTCCCAGCATCACCACGAGGATCAGCGTCTCGCGGTAATGGCCGGGCAGGCGCGAGATCGCGCTCATCAGTTCGCTGCCCCGCAGCGCCCATTCCTGCGTGCTGGGGACCGAGGCGGTGCCGGACACGCAGTCCTCGCCGCCGGGGCGTTCGCGCTTGGTCTTGACGATCTCGTTGTAGAACGTGTTGCGCATGATGGTCATGAGCCACGCGCGCAGATTGGTGCCGGGGCGGAACCGGTGCACATTGGCGATGGCCTTGGTCAGGGTTTCCTGAACCAGATCATCAACATCCTGATGGCGGCGGGTAAGCGTCCACGCATAGGCACGCAGGGCCGGGATGTAGCTGATGACATCCTCGGAAAACAAGGTTTGGTCAGTCTGGGTAGACATATCAGCTCCAGTGTTCACTCCTTGCGGGGGCAGAGACGGTGCAGGCAGGAACCGGACCCGCTCCGGCCCGCGCGGCGCGACGGAGGAGGGGCAAAGGGACGGTTGATCCCACCTGCCGCGACTGACCCCGGAGGGAGAGGTGCGGGCAACAGGATACGGGTCTGGGGCGATAACGATGTCGCTTGTGGCAGGATCGTAGGTCCGTGCACCACCGGGTCAAGGCAACAGCCCCACCCCGCCGGGGGATGCCGTTGCGGAACCGGCAACAATGCCCGCGCCACGGTGACGGGCGGGACTGGCCGCCAAGATCATTTGTCGCAACGTCCTCAGCGGGTAAGCGGCTGCGGCACCTGTGTGCCATGGCAGTGCGGCGCTAATGCGGCGGGAAACCGCCACCCCCGCGCAGGTTCTGTCCGCTGACGGACCCCGGCGGATTTCCGCAGCCGCGCGGCAGGGCCCCGTCAGGCAGAAAGGTCGGGCTGACCTCCATAATTCGATCATCTGTCACCCCCGTTCAACTTGAAGACGAGCGGGGCAAACAGGAGTGTGCGGCCTTTGTTCCAGCACAATTTCAGGAAATGCGCAAAACCGACAGATTTTCTGTGCCGCTGCGGCTTTTCGGCAGTCTGTGCCGCGCCGCGCGGGCGGGATGGGTCAGTCTTGGCCGGCGGGTTTGCGCAGATGAACCTGCAGCTGCCGGGCAAGGTCCAGCAGGCGGTCGGGCACGTCTTCTTTTGCGATCGCCTCAAGCTGGCGGTTCAGCTCGACGTCCAGAACGTCGGGGGCGGGCTTGGTCAGATGAGGGTTTGTCATGGCGGCATGGTCCGTCTTTAGTGCGCAAGCCCAACTATTACGCAGGTCCGGCGGCAGCGGATCACTCGGGCCTCGGCGGGGAGCGATCTTTTTCCGGATCCGCTGTGGAATCCCACCGCTGCGCGCGGGAACAGGACCCGTCCCGGTTGGTTCAGGACAGAGCCCTCCCCCGCATGACGGAGCCGTTATGACCGATCCGAACCGCCAGTCCCCCGACAGCCCCACCACCCTGCGGGGTGTGGTCGACCGCCTGCACGATGCCGCCAACAAAGAGGAAACCTCGCTGAATGACGTGGTCGAAGGCTTGGGCCATGCCTCTTTCGTGCCGGTGCTGCTGGTTCCCGCGCTGGCGGTGGTCACGCCGCTGTCGGGGGTGCCGCTGTTTTCCAGCACCTGCGGCATCCTGATCGCGCTGATCGCCGGGCAGATGCTGCTGGGGCGGCGCCACCTGTGGCTGCCGCGCTGGATCATGAAGCGCCGCGTGCCCTCGGACAGGCTGCGCAAGGCGGCGGACAGCCTGCGCAAACCGGCGGACTGGCTGGACGCGCATACCGGCAAGCGGCTGAGCGTTCTGGTCAGGCCGCCCATGGACCGGCTGCTGCATCTTGCCTGCGTGCTGTGCGGCATCGCCATGCCGGTGCTGGAACTGGTGCCCTTCACCTCGTCGATCCTTGGCGCCGCCGTGGTGCTGCTGGCAATGACGCTGCTGGTGCGCGACGGGCTGCTGGCGCTGCTGGCGCTGGCGGTGATCGGGGCTGCGGTCTGGGTCGGGGTGCAGGTGGTCTGAGACCACCCGCCCCCCCCCCGCGTGGGTCAGTCCGCCACGGACGCGCCGCCATCGGGATGCAGCACGTGGCCGGTCATGTAGGATCCATCCTCGCAGGCCAGAAACAGCACCGAAGGCGCCACCTCGTTGGGCTGGCCGGGGCGGCCAAGCTTGGTGCCCTGACCAAAGCTCTCCACCTTGTCGGGCGGGAAGGAGGCCGGGATCAGCGGCGTCCAGATCGGCCCTGGCGCCACGCCATTGACCCGGATGCCCCGGTCCGCCAGCTTGGAGGCGAGCGCGCGGATGAAGGACAGGATCGCGCCCTTGGTGGCGGAATAGTCGATCAGCAGATCCTGCCCGCGATAGGCGGTGACAGAGGTGATGCCGATGATCGACGCGCCCTGTTTCAGATGCGGCAGGGCTGCCTGCACCATGAACATCTGGCCGAAGATGTTGGTGCGGAAGGTCGCCTCGATCTGCTCTTCGCTCACATCCTCGAAATGCTCCTGCGCGTGCTGTTCGGCGGCGTTGTTCACCAGCACGTCCAGCCGCCCGAACCGGTCGATCACCTGCCGCACCGCATCGACGCAGACGGCGCGCTGGCCGACATCGCCCTTGATCGCCAACCCCTCGCGGCCTTCGGCGCGGACCGCCTCAAGGGTCGTGTCGGCGTCGCGATCTTCGGACTTGTAAAGGATGGCCACGTCCGCGCCCTCGCGGGCGAACAGCACGGCGCTGGCGCGCCCGATGCCGGAATCGCCCCCGGTGATGATCGCCACCTTGCCGGAAAGCCGCCCCGAGCCGGGATAGCGCGGGGTGAATTCGGGCGCGGGGGACATCTCGTGCTCCAGCCCGGGCTGCTGGTCCTGCACGCGGTTGTCGGAATATTGGGTCATTATCTGTCTGTCCTTTCGGGTTGAGGTCAGGATCCGCCCATCAGGTAAAGCGCCACGGCGACCACGATCACCGCGACCGCAGCCCACGGCATCCACGCCGGATGGCGCGAGCGCTGCAGATCGGCGGGACCGGCCTTGTCGGTCTCGGCCACATGCTTGGCGGCACCCTTGGTCGGGCCATGCGCGGTTTCGGCGGCTTTGGCGTGGCGCAGCTGCGCCGGATCGACGCTGTTGGTGCCCGCCTCGTCATCGGTGCCAAGCGGCGCGGCGGAGGGGTCGCTGAAATCGACCTTGTCGCCGGTTTCCCCGCGGTCGATGCGGTCGCGCAGGCGCGCGGCCTCGCCGCCCGCCGGGCGGGCGGGCTCATTGTCGGATTGGGCCATTGGGCTGTCCTTTCTGGGCAGGAAACGCGCGGGCGGGCGAAAAGGCTCCGCCGGTCAGCCCGCAATATCCGCGCGACGGGTCGACTGCGGGCGCGCGCGCAGCACCGGCAGGGTCAGCAGCACCAGCACCAGAATGACCGTGGGCGCCACCAGCCGGGGCACCTGCGCCCAAGGCTCCAGCCCTTTTTCCCACAGCGCCCAGACCACGGTGAAGGCATAGGTGGCAAGATAGACCCACAGCGCCATCATCGAGGCATTGAGCAGGAACCATGCCGTTAGGCAGAGCCCCAGCCCGGCCACGGCGTAATACCAGCTGCCGCCCAGCGTGATCAGCCAGATTCCGCCGCCAAGGATGGCCACGCCAAACAGCGCCAGCACGATGGCCAGAAGCACCGTCGCGACATAGCCGCCCCCTTCGGCCCGGGAGCCGGTCTGCCAGCCCTCGGTGCTTCGTCTTGATCGCAGATCGGTCATTCTGTCCTCCTTCGCAGCGGGATCGGTGATCCTCGGAACAGGACAGGGGCGCGGATGTTCCCGCGCGGCGCAGCTTTTGGCCGGGACAGGATCAGCCGGGCAGCGGCGCTGTGCCCGCGCCCTGCGCCAGCTGGCGGCGCAGTTCCTCCATGAAGCTCAGCAGCAGGCCGGAATGCGGCACGCCCTTGCGGGTGATCATCGAGGCGCGCACCTCGCAGGCGGGGGCGAAGGGGCGCGAGACCAGACCCCGGCTCAGATAGGGTTCGGCGGAATAGGGATCGACCACGGTGACGCCCATGCCTTCGGCCACCAGTGCGGCGGCGGTCTGGCAGTAGCGCACCTCGATGCCGGGATGGTAGGTGCCGCCGCCCTGCGCAAAGCCCTTGGCCACCAGCCGCCCCAGCTGCGAGGCCTGATCGATGCCGACGATCTGCCGCCCCGACAGGGCTGCGGCGGTGACGAAGGGCTGCCGCGCCAGCGGGTCATCCCCGGGCAGCAGCACGATCATCTGGCTGCGCTGGATCAGTTCGGAATTCACCGTTTCCAGCCGTTCGGCATTCAGCACCATGCCGATATCGGCCTGCCCGGTCTGCACCGCGTCCAGCACGTTTTCCAGCCGCCGCACGTCATAGCTGATGGTCACCTCGGGGCGGGCGGCGTGAAAGGCGCGCAGCGCGCGCGGCGCCAGCGAATAGCCCAAGGGCGGGGTCGACATCACCCGCAGCCTCCCCACCTGCCCCGACCGGATGTCCCGCGCGCGGGTGGTGAAGGCGCGCAGGATGCCGAAAAGCGGGCGGATTTCCTCGAAGAGGTCATTCGCCTCCCCGGTGGGGGTCAGGCGGCGGCCCGTGCGTTCGAACAGCGCAAAGCCCAGCTGATGCTCCAGCTGGCGCAGACCCGCCGAGACGGCGGGCTGCGAGATGCCCAGAAACTCCGCCGTCTCCACCGTGGTGGTGCAGCGCATCATGGCGGCAAAGATCTCGAGCAGCCGCAGCGACACATCCGGCAGATCCGCCGGACGTGTTCTCACGACACGGCACCCAGCGCCATGGCCGCCCCCGCCATCACCGGATCGATGATGGCGACGCCGATCTCGGCCTCCAGCCGCGCGCGGATCGGCGCCATGCCCGCGCAGCCCAGCACGATGGCGCCCGCCCCCATGTCGCGCAGGCGCGCCGCCGCCTCCAGCACTTCGGCATAGACCGCCGGATCGCGGCCCGAGGCTTCGGCAGAGACGCCCGAGAGCGGCAGTTCGCCCGCCAGCCGCGCCTCTACCCCCATCTGGCGGATCTTGCGCAGGTGGCGGGGCACGGATTTTGGCCCCAGCGCCACGATGCCGAAGCGGTCGGCGCGCGCGAGCGCGGTCAGGATGCCCGCCTCCTGAATGCCGATCACCGGGCGGCGGGTCAGGCTGCGCGCCAGATCAAGCCCGGGGTCAGAAAAACAGGCGGTGACATAGGCCAGCGCCTCCTGCTGCCGCACCAGATCGGCGACCCCCAGCCCGGCCCGCGCCACGTCTTCTTCGGTGGCGATGGTGGCGGGCTGGTCAGCCAGATCGCAGACGCGGAAATGATCGCCCAAGGGCGCCAGGGCCGTCGCGATGCCGTCGGTGACCGCGCGGGCGGAATTGGGGTTGATGACAAGGATCTTCATCGCAGCACCGTTCCGAAATTCTGTGCGGGGTCGAATTCCGGCGCAAGATAGCCCTGCCTGCCACGCGGATCCACGGGGGCCCGGCCAAAGAACCGCCCCTGCCCTTCGCGCGCCTTCAGGCTGCCATGCTCCACGATCACCTCGCCGCGGGTCATCACGATCTCGGGCACGCCCTGCAGCTCCATCCCCTCGAACGGCGTGTAATCCATGTTGTCATGCATGTCGGCCTGCGTCACGACGCGCCGCGTCTCGGGGTTCCAGATCGCGATGTCGGCATCCATGCCGGGGGCGATCCGGCCCTTGGTTGTGCAGCCGAAGGTGCGCGCGGCATTGGTCGAGGACAGCGCCACGAACTGCTCTGCCGTGATGCGGCCCTTGACCACGCCTTCGGAAAACAGCCACGGCAGGCGTGCGGCGATGCCGGGCATGCCATTGGCGATCTTGGGGTAAGGCGCATCGGCACCGTTCAGGAACTTGCCCGTCTCGTCAAAGCGATAGGGCGCGTGATCCGAAGACACGCTTTCAAACGTGCCCTGCGCGATATGATGCCAGAGTGCCGCCTGCGTGTCGGCCCCGCGCAGCGGCGGGGAGCAGATGAACTTCGCGCCCTCCATGCCGGGGCGGTCCAGATCGTCACGGGTGAGCGCCAGATATTGCGGGCAGGTTTCGGCAAAAAGCCGGGCACCGTTGAACTTTTCCTGCCGCACGATCTCGGCGCCGCGGGCGGTGGACACATGCACGATGAACAGCGGCGCATCCACCAGCTTGGCCAGCTGGATGGCGCGGTGGATCGCCTCTTCCTCGGCCAGTTCGGGGCGGGAAATGGCGTGATACTTCGGCGCGGTCAGCCCGCGCGCCGCCAGCTGCCGGTTCATCCATTTGACCATGTCGTTGTTTTCGGCATGGACCATGGTGATGGCGCCATGGGTCCGCGCCACGGTCAGGATGTCGAGCATGCCGGCATCACCGAGGTTCATCAGATCATAGGTCATGAAGACCTTGAAGCTGGTGATGCCCCGGGCAAAGGCGCGCGGCAGCTGGTCCTGCAGCACCTCCGGCGTCGGGTCGGAGATGATGAGGTGATAGCTGTAATCGATGACCGACCGCGCGCCGCGCGCGTCATAGGTGGCGATGACCTCATCCACCGACTGGCCGCGATGCTGCGCGGCAAAGGGGATGAAGCTGGAATTGCCGCCAAAGGCCGCCGAAATGGACCCCGACAGGTAGTCATCCGCCGACATCACGCCCGCCGAGCTTTCCTGTGCGATATGGGCATGGGCCTCGATCCCGCCGGGCAGCACCAGCCGCCCGCCCGCGTCGATGCGGCGCGCGCCGCCCTCGATCCGCTCGGCCACGGCGGCGATGCGGCCCTCTGCGATGCCGACATCCCCCTGAAACTGCCCCTCCGCGGTGACGACGGTGCCGCCATGGATGACTGTGTCGAATGTCATTGCTGCGGCTCCTTGACCCCGGTCTGGCTGGCGATCAGGCCATAATGCTCGATCCGGCGGTGCGCTGCAAAGTTGAACACGGTCGATTTGCCAAAGGCGCATTTGTCGAAATCCGCCTCGGCCACGATCAGCTCGTCACCTTCGCCGGTGGCGCGGGCCAGCACGAACCCGTCCGGATCCACGATGATCGAGCCGCCGATCATGTGATTGCCGTCTTCCATCCCGCATTTGGCCACGGCGATGGCATAGGTGGAGTTCTGGTAGGCCCCGGCGCAGACCGACAGTTCATGATGATAAAGCCGCTTTTCCAGCCCTTCGGTCTTGGACAGGTTGTTCTGCGACGGCGTGTTATAGCCGATGGAGACCAGTTCCACCCCCTGCAGCCCCATGACCCGCCAGCTTTCCGGCCAGCGCCGGTCGTTGCAGATCGCCATGCCCATCAGCACGTCCTGACTGCGCGCGACGTTGAAACCGGTATCGCCGGGCAGGAAATAGCGCTTTTCCAGATGCTGGTGGGTGCGTTCGGGTTCATACTCGGCATGGCCGGGCAGATGGGTCTTGCGGTAGGTCAGCACGATCTCGCCTTCGGGCGAGACGATGACCGAGGTGTTGAAATGCTGCCCCTCGGGGGTCAGTTCGCAATAGCCGAAGGTGAAGCCCATGCCATAGTCCCGCGCCCGGTCGAACAGCGGCTGCGTGGCGGCATTGGGCATCTCCGTCTCGAACCAGTGGTCGAATTCGGCGCGGTCCTCCACATAGAAGCGCGGAAAGAAGGTGGTCAGCGTCATCTCGGGATAGGCCAGAAACTTGACCCCCTGCGCATGGGCCGCGTCCATCAGCGCGATCATCCGCGCCACCACCGCCTCGCGGCTTTCCGCTTTCTGGATGCCGCCGATCTGCGCGGCTGCGATCATCATTTTTCTCATGGTAGGTCCTTTCGGGTCAGGTCACGGCAAGGCCGCGCTGGTAGCGCGAGATCACGCGGACCAGCGGCCAGAGCACAATCAGGTACATGCCCGCCGCAAGCACCAGCGGCGAGGCGTTATAGGTCACAGACCGCGCCATGTTGGCGGAATAAAGCAGCTCCGACAGCGACACGACCGAGGCGAGCGAGGTCAGCTTCACCACCTCCACCGTGTTGGACAGAAGGTCGGGCAGCACGTTGCGCACCGCCTGCGGCAGCACGACAAAGCCCATGGTCTGCGCGGGCGACAGGCCGGTGGCGCGCGCGGCCTCGGTCTGGCCCTTGGGCACGGCATTGATGCCCGCGCGGAACACTTCGGCGAAATAGGCGGAGTTGTTGAGGAAAAACGCGATCACCACCGCCATGAAGGGCGTGAGCCGGAGCCCCGCGAAGGGCAGGCCGGAATAGACGAAGACCAGCAGCACCAGCGGCGGCAGCGCGCGGAAGAGGTCGATGAAGACCACCGCGCTCCAGTGCAGAGCCGCGTTGCGCGACAGGGCGGCCAGCGCCAGCGCCAGCCCCCCCGCCAGCCCGGCCACGATCACTACCGCGCAGAGCTGCAGCGTGGTCACCGCCCCCTTGAGCAGCAGGGGCAGCGCCTGCGCCATGATGTCGAGGTTGAAGAAGGTGTAGATGAAAGTGTCCATGCCGCCTCTCAGGTCGCGTAGTGATAGCGCCGCTCGATCCGGTGCGAGGCGATGACGGCGGGGATGAAAAGGACCAGATAGGCGATGGCGGCCATGGTCAGCGGCGTGGCGGATCCGGAAAAGCTTTGCGCCGAGGAAGAGACCGACAGGATCTCCTTGACCCCGATCACCGAGCCCAGGGCGGTGAGCTTCGTGGTGGCCAGCACCCGGTTGACCAGCGGCGGGATGCCCCGGCGCGCGGCCTGCGGAAAGGTGATGAAGACCAGCGTCTGCGCCTTGGACAGGCCCGTGGCGCGCCCCGCCTCCCACTGGCCGGCGGGGATGGCGGTCAGGCCGCCCCAGAAAATCTCCTCGGCAAAGGCGGTCAGCACGGCGGACAGCACGAGATAGAGCACCATCCAGCCCGACAGGTTCAGCCCCAGCGAGGGCATGCCGAAGAACAGGATCAGGATCAGCACCAGCGGCGGCAGCGCCCGCATCACATCGGCAAAGACGATGATGAGGAAGTTGACGGGACGGATCCCCGCCACCCGCAGGCAGGCCAGCGCCGCACCGCAGAGGATGCCGGTGACGATGGTGGCCACGGCAAGGCCCAGCGTGACCCCCATCGCCGCGATCAGGTCGGGCAGGTAATTGGCGATGACCTGCCCGTTGAAGAAGGTGTCAAGAAACCGCATCATTCCGCCTCTGCCGGGTGAGAGACGCGGGAGAGGAAGGCGCGCAGCCGTTCGGATTTCGGCGCGCCGAAAATCTGTTCGGGCGGGCCTTCCTCGACCACCACGCCGCCATCCATGAACACGACGCGGTCGGCGGCCTCGCGGGCGAAGTCCATCTCGTGGCTGACCACCAGCATGGTCATGCCCTTGCGGCGCAGATCCTTCATCACCTTGAGCACCGAGCCCACCAGTTCCGGATCAAGCGCCGAGGTCGGCTCGTCAAAGAGCATTACCCGGGGGTCGAGCGCCAGCGCCCGGGCGATGGCCACGCGCTGCTGCTGGCCCCCCGACAGTTCGGCGGGCATCGCTTCGGCCTTGTGGCGCAGCCCGACCTGATCGAGCATGTCGAGCGCGCGCGCCTCCGCCTCGGGCTTGGGCCGTTTCAGCGCGCGCACCTGTGCCAGCATCACGTTTTTCAGCACCGACATGTGCGGGTAAAGATGGAAGCCCTGAAACACCATGCCGACCTTCAGCCGCATCCGGTCCAGATCGCGGCGCGGAATGTCGGTGATGCGCGCGCCTTCGATCATGATGGCGCCGCTGGTGGGCTCTTCCAGCCGGTTGCAGCAGCGCAGCATGGTGGATTTGCCCGAGCCCGAAGGGCCGATGACGAAGACAAGCTCGCCCTCGCGCACCTTCAGGTCGATGTTCTTCAGCACCTCGGTCTGGCCGAAACTTTTTCCGAGGGCGGTGATTTCCAGCATCATGCGGGGAGTGGTCATGCCTGTCGCCTGTCCTGCGCTTCTGGTGGGTGGCTTTGGGGACGGGGGCGCGCGGCCCCCGCCCCGGGAGGAAAGATCAGAAGGTGCAGGTGACCTCGTGGGCGGTGTCGTCATAGCCGCTGACCCCCGGCGTGCCGTAGCCCGGCGTCGGCGTCACGATGGTTTCACCCGCCGCAGGGGTCAGGCCGAACCATTTTTCCGACAGCGCTGCCATGGTGCCATCGGTCTTGAGGCATTCCAGCACGCTGTCGATCAGGTCGCGCGTGGCCACGTCATCCTTGCGGAAGGGCAGGCCCCAGACCAGACCGGTGGCGTATTCGTAGGAGAGCGCGATCTGCGGGTTCTTCTGCACGGCCCATGCCGACACGGTCGCGCCCGCCATGTTGGCATCCGCCCGGCCCGAGGTCATGGCCTGAATGGCATCGGTGTTGGTGCCGAAGGCGACCACGGTCCAGCCCATCTCGGCGGCGCGTTCGGTCAGGAAGCTTTCATAGACCGAGCCCTTGTTGACGGCGATGGTCAGGCCCTTGAAATCCTCGAGGCTGTCGAAGCCTTCGGCCTCGGATCCCTTGGGCACGGTGAAGCGGAAGTTGGTGTCCATGAAGCCTTCGGTGAAGAGCAGGTTCTGCGCGCGCTCTTCGGTCACCGTGGTGGGGGCGACGAGAAAGTCATAGGTGCCCGCCTGCAGCGCCGGGATCAGGCCGGAAAACTGCGCGGCGGTCACTTCCATGGGCACGCCGAGCTTTTCGCCAATGGCGGCGGCCAGATCGACGTTGAAGCCTTCGACACCGCCGGACATGGTGGGCATGGCATGGGGGGCGAAGGTGCCGTCAAGCGCGGTGCGATAGCCTTCGGGCTTGATCTGCGCGAGTTCGGCGGCGGCGGCACCGGTCAGCGCGAGGCTGGCGGCGGAGGCGAGGAGGAGGGATTTCAGCATGGGAGGATCCTGTTGGTTGCGTCTGTCGGATCACGTTCTGAAGCGTGTCCTGCTTTTCAGAAGCCACCAGCGGCGCCACTTTTCCAGTATAGAACAGGATTATTATAAAATTATCAATATAAGCACAGATTATAGGACGACCTCCGGTGCGGTGCCGCAGCTCTGCGGTGCTTTTCACCCATGCTGTTGATTTGTTTAACGGAAACGGGGTCTGAAGCCCCGCTTTTTCTGACCTCCGTCATGGCTCTGCGGCGGGCCGAGGGCGGAGGGGCCGCTCTTTACCGCCGAAAGGCAGTGCGTAAGGAAAAGGCAGAACCGCCGCGATCTGCGGCCCTCATGAAGGATTCCCGATGACTTCCCTGTTCCATCTTGCGCTGCACGTCACCGATCTGGACGAGACCCGCGCCTTTTACGGCGAGGTGCTGGGCTGCACCGAGGGCCGGTCCACCGACACATGGGTCGATTTCGACTTTTTCGGGCATCAGCTGTCGTTTCATCTGGGCACGCCCTTTGCCACCACGCGCAGCGGGCGGGTCGGCGATCACATGGTGATGATGCCGCATATGGGCGCGGTGCTGCCGCTGGCGGACTGGATGGCACTGGCCGCCCGGCTGGAGGAAAAAGGCGTGGCCTTCGACATCCCGCCGGTGATCCGCTTCGAGGGCGAGCCCGGCGAGCAGCGCACGATGTTCTTCTTCGACCCTTCGGGCAATCCCATCGAGATCAAGGGTTTTGCCGATTTCGACGGGCTTTTCGCCAAATGACCCCCCATCCGCAAAGGAGAGACCCATGGCCCTGCTGACGGAAGACGCGCGTGGCGTGTTCGTGATTTCGGTGACGCCCTTCCACCCCGATGGTTCGATCGATGTTGAGAGCCTCGACCGGGTGACCGATTTCTACATCGAAAAGGGCGCGACCGGCCTCACCATCCTTGGCATGATGGGCGAGGCTCCGAAGCTGACGCAGGCCGAATCCCGCGCCGTGGCGGAGCGGGTGATCGCGCGGGCCGGCGATCTGCCCGTGGTGGTGGGCGTGTCAGCGCCCGGGCTTGCCGCCATCACCGAACTGTCGGCGGCGGTCATGGACATGGGTGCTGCCGGGGTGATGATCGCCCCGCCCGGCGGGCTGCGCACCGATGCCCAGATCACCGGCTATTATGCCCAGGCCTGTGCCGCGGCAGGCGACGGCGTGCCGGTGGTGGTGCAGGATTTCCCGCTGGCCACCGGGGTCAGCATGGATGTGTCCGTGCTGAACCGCATCGTCGCCGATCTGCCGCAGGTGGTGATGCTGAAGCACGAGGACTGGCCGGGCCTGCCCAAGATCACCGCCCTGCGCCGGGCCGAGGCGGCGGGACAGCGCCGCATCTCGATCCTCTGCGGCAATGGCGGCATCTTCCTGCCCGAAGAGATGCGCCGGGGCGCCGATGGCGCGATGACCGGCTTTGCTTTTCCGGAAATGCTGCGGCAGGTTGTGGATCTGTGCGCCGCGGGCGACATGGACCGCGCGCAGGACATCTTTGACGCTTATCTGCCGCTGGTGCGCTATGAGCAGCAGCCGGGGGCGGGGCTGGCCGTGCGCAAATACGTGCTGGCCAAGCGCGGCGCCATCGCCTCGGCGGCGCTGCGCCATCCCGGCGCCCTGCCCGCGCCGGAAACCGTGGCGGAGGTGGAGCGCCTGCTGGCGCGGCTGGACACAAGATTGAAGGAGCTGGACTGATGGATTACGGACTGAGCGGCAAACGCGCGCTGGTGCTGGGCGGCAGCCGGGGGCTGGGCGCGGCCTGTGCCGCACTTCTGGCCGCCGAAGGGGTGGAGGTGCTGGCCGCCTCGCGCTCGGGCAGCGCCTCTGGCGCGGGCATCACCGGCGTGGCGCTGGATCTGGCCGATGAGGCGGCGGTGTCGGACATGGCTGCGCGGCTGGCGGACGCGCCGGTGGACATCCTGATCAACAACTGCGGCGGCCCCAAGGCGGGGCCTGCGCGCGGGCAGTCGCCGCAGGCATGGCGTGCGGCCTTCGACGCCATGGCCACCCCGGTGTTCCGGCTGACCGATGCCGCCCTGCCGGGCATGGAAGCGGCGGGCTGGGGCCGCATCGTGACCATCGGATCCTCGGGGATCGAGGTGCCGATCCCGGCGCTGGCGCTGTCCAACGGCGTGCGCGGCGCCATGGCGGGCTGGTCCAAGACGCTGGCGGCAGAGGTCGCAGCACGGGGCATCACCGTCAACATGGTGCTGCCCGGGCGCATCGCCACCGACCGTCTGGCCGAGCTTGACGGCATCAAGGCCGAGAAATCCGGCCAGTCGATGGAGGAGGTGCAGGCCGCCTCGCGCGCGACCATCCCCGCCGGGCGGTATGGCCGCCCCGAGGAGTTCGCGGCGGCGGTTGCCTTCCTGTGTTCGATGCAGGCGGGCTACATCACCGGATCCATGATCCGCGTCGATGGCGGCATGATCCGCAGCCTCTGAACCTTGACCGGGGGAGCCTGTCTTCCCCGGTTGTCCGGACTGGCGCGATTTTCCCGGAACAAACTGCCGCGCCCCCTGTTGCAGAGGCCATGAAGCGGACACCGGTCGACGGCCCGCCCCCAAGGAAAGGGATCAGGTTCATGGCTCTGTTTTCCAAAGACATCAAGACGATGGAAGATCTTTACCTGCATATGCTGCAGGACATCTACTATGCCGAGATCCAGATCGAAAAAACCCTGCCCAAGATGATCGACAAGGCGTCCGAAGGCTCGCTGCGGGACGCCTTCCAGTCGCATCTGCAGGAAACCCGTGGTCATGTCGAACGGCTGGAACAGGTCTTTGACATGATCGGCGAAAAGGTGAAGGGCACCACCTGCCCCGCCATCGACGGCATCATCAAGGAAACCGAGGAAGTCTCGGGCGAGATCGCGGATCAGAACGTGCTTGACGCGGCGCTGGCCGCTGCGGCGCAGGCGGTGGAGCATTACGAGATCACCCGCTACGGCACCCTGATCGCATGGTCGCAGGAACTGGGCCGCGGCGACTGCGCCACGCTGCTGAAGCAGACGCTGAGCGAGGAACACGCGGCGGATGAAAAGCTGAGCGATCTGGCGGAAGCCCGGCTCAACAAGGCGGCCTGACGCCGCCCGCGCACCGCGCGGCAAGCCCCCGGTGCGCCCCGACTTCCCCGAAGGCTGCGGTCGACCTCAGCCGCAGCATTCGGGGGCAGCAGCGGTCTGCTCCGCTCTCCGGGCAGGCCGCCACGCGACCCGCCGTCGTGTTTCGCCGATGACACCCCTCAGCACGGCGGCGGCGCGGGACCGGCAGGACGGATCCGGCATGCGCCGGACGTCCGGACCGGTCCCGCATCCCCGATCCGGGGCGGCGCGCGTTCCGCCCGGTCCGACCCGCATGAAAGGAAAGATCAGATGATATTGCGCAACCCCGCCCCGCGTCCCGCCATGCTCTGGCTGTCGACGGGGCTTGTGGTGCTGGGGATGACCGCAGCGCCGGTGTCAGGGCAAGAGGCCCCGACCCCGGAGACCGGCACTGCCGAGTCGCCGGAGCAGAGCCCGCAGGATCAGGCGCCCGCCGATCTGGTGCAGGAGCCCCCCGCAGAAGACGCGCCGGACCCCGCGCCTCCGGCAGCGGAAGAGACCCCGGCAGAGCGCGCCCCGACAGCCCCGCCCGCAACACAGGAAACGCAGGCCCAGCCCGCCGAGGAGCCGCCCGCCCAGCTGTCGCCGGATGCGTCCGAAGCGCAGACGCAGGCGCAGCCGCTGCCCGATAGCTTTCTGGAGCCGGTCGAGCCGCCGCAGGGCACATCGCGTGCCCGCGCTGCCGCCGACCTGCCGCGTCAGGCCTCGGAAGACTGGCCGTTCTGGGGGGGTGGCGCCGATGCCACCCGCTATTCGCCGCTGGACCAGATCACCCGCGACAATGTCGGCGATCTGGAACGGGCCTTTGTCTACCGCACCGGCGACATGCCGGAGGGCACGGCGATGGGGAAATATTCCCCGGAAACCACGCCGCTGAAGGTGGGCAATGATCTGCTGATGTGTTCGGCGATGAACGTGCTGATCTCTGTCGATGCGGCGAGCGGCGAGGAAAACTGGCGCTTTGATCCCGGCGTGCCGAACGAGGCCATCCCGTATGGTGCCACCTGCCGCGGGGTGGCGATCTGGACCGATCCCGAGGCGGCGGAAGGTGATGCCTGCGCCACCAAGGTGGTTCAGGGCACGCTCGACGCCAAGCTGGTGGCGGTGGATGCGGCAACCGGCGATCCCTGCGTGGAATTCGGCGAAAACGGCACCGTCGATCTGTGGCAGGATCTCGGCGAACGGGTGCCCGGCTGGTATGCCGTCACCGCCCCGCCCGCCATCGTGCGCGGCATCATCGTCACCGGCGCGCAGGTCAAGGACGGTCAGGCCGAGGATGCGCCGTCCGGCGTGATCCGGGGCTATGACGCCGTGACCGGCGAGCTGGCCTGGGCCTGGGATCTGGCCGCCCCCGAAGAGATGCGCGACGGCCCGCCCGAAGGCGAGGTCTATACGCGCGGCACGCCCAACATGTGGACCACCGCCGCGACCGACGAGGATCTGGGGTACGTCTATCTGCCGATGGGCAATTCCTCGGTCGATTATTACGGCTCCAACCGGTCCGAGGCGGAAAACGACTATGCCACGGCGCTGGTGGCGCTGGATGCCACCACCGGCGAGGCGGTCTGGCATTTCCAGACGGTGCGCAATGACGTGTGGGATTACGATCTGGGCAGCCAGCCCACGCTTCTGGACTACGACGGCACCCCCGCCATCCTGCTGCCGTCGAAACAGGGCGACATCTACATCCTTGACCGCGAGACCGGCGAGCCGCTGACCCCGGTGGGCGAGCTGAGCGGACTGCCGAAAGGCGAGGTGGAGCCGGATTACATCTCCGACACGCAGCCCACCTCGGAATGGCACACGCTGCTGCAGCCGCCCTTGGAGGAAAAGGACGCGTGGGGCTTCACCCCGCTGGACCAGCTCTGGTGCCGGATCCAGTTCCGCCGCGCCAATTACGAGGGCTTCTATACCCCGCCCTCCAGCGAACGTCCGTGGATCCAGTATCCCGGCTATAACGGCGGATCGGACTGGGGATCGGTGGCGCTTGATCCCGAACGCGGCGTGCTGATCGCCAATTACAACGACGTGCCGAACTACAACCGCCTGATTCCGCGCGAAGAAGCGGACGAGCGCGGGCTGCAGCCCATCTATGCCGAAGAGCAAAGCGAAGGCAGCGGCGACAATGCCGAAGGGGCGGGCGATCCGCAGGTCGGCTCCCCCTATGCCATCGAGGTGAACGCAGGCTGGCGCAGCGAGCTGACCGACATGCCCTGCGTGGAGCCGCCCTATGGCGGGATCCGGGCCATCGACATGGCCACCGGCGAAACGCTGTGGGACACGCCCATCGGTACCGCGCGGCGCAACGGGCCGTTCGGAATCCCGTCGATGCTGCCCTTCAAGATCGGCACGCCGAACAATGGCGGGTCGGTGGTCACGGCGGGCGGTCTGATCTTCATCGCGGCGGCCACGGACAACCTGTTCCGCGCCATCGACATCGAGACCGGCGAAACCGTCTGGAGCGACGTGCTGCCCGCGGGCGGGCAGGCCAACCCCATCGCCTATGAGGTGGATGGCAAGCAGTATGTGATGATCGCGGCCACCGGGCATCACTTCATGGAAACGCCCATCGGCGATTATCTGATCGCCTATGCGCTGCCCTAGGCGCCTTTCTCCAGGCGGCGCCCTGCCGCCGGGAACTTATGGCGCGGAGGCTGGTTGTCTTTCCAACACCTTCCCCCATCCACGACAGGAGACACAGATGTGCGAGGCGGCGCGCCCCATCGATCCCGACGCGATCCGCAGCTGGGCCGACGCCCGCGCGAAGGTACTGGACAGCCGCGCGGGCGGCCCGCTGCCCTGCGCGGTCAACCTGCCGAAACCAGAGCCGGAACCGCTCGACTGGGACGCCTTCTTTGACATCTTCGCCGATCACTGGATGGCCAAGTTTTACCGAAACCAGACCGGACGCGACGACCCCGCCCTGCGCGAGGGCTGAGGCTACGGCCCGTCTGTCCCGGTCACTCCTGAAAGGACAAGACATGCTGCCGAGACTTTTCCTTGTCGCCGCCGCCTTCGCGGGGGGATGGGCGCTTAGCCGCAGGGCAGAGCGCCGCGATGCCACGCCGGATGTGCGCGATGCGGGCACCAGCCAGATGCGCAACCCGCCGCAGACCTGGGACCAGCAGGACGAACGGTCGGACGAATCCTTTCCCGCCAGCGATCCGCCGGGCACCTACTGACTGTCGGAACCACCGGGCGCCGCAAAAAGGGCGGAGGCATCTGCCTCCGCCCTTTCTTATGTCACTCGCGTTCTTCGAAAACGCCGCAGCCGATCCGGTCGCCCGCATCGCCCGCAGGCTGGCTTTCGTAATCATCGACACCGCCGTGGATGACAAAGGCGGCGCCATCTTCGTCCAGCAGATCACGCTCCACCTCCAGCCGCGACAGGAAGACCTCGGCCTCGCCGGATCCGTCCGCCTTCACCGTCAGGTTGGGCATGTCGCCCGGATGCGGCCCGTCTTCGGACAGCACGCCATGGCTGTGCTCGCCCGCGATATGACCCCCGGCAGAGCTGAAATCCTCTGCCGAACAGTCGCCGGTTTCGTGCAGGTGCACGGCCAGCACGCCTTCGGGCAGGTTGACAAGCGTCAGCGTCGCCAGCGCCATGCCAGAGGGCGTGTCGGCCACGCGCACGGCGCCCAGATCGTTGCCCTCGCGGTCCTGCACCTGAGCCGTGGCTTCGGCGGCGTGAACGGCGGGGGCAAGCAGCGCAAGGCTCAGCGCTGTGGCGGCGGTGGTCAGGATTTTCATGATGTCCTCCTTGGTTGCTGCGCCATCGCGGCGCCTCCCAAGGAAAACCCGTCCGGCGGCGCGATGTTCCCATCCGCCACCGCACCGGCGTCAGTCGCGGCGCCGCGCCTCGGTCAGATGCCGGATCTCGGCCAGTTCGTCGGCAAGGCTCAGCGACAGGGCGGCGCTGTCGTCGGGCAGCACGCCCGGATCCTCCTGCCCGTCCTGCAGCACGGAGCGTTCGGCCAGCCACAGCGTCAGATCATCCCGCGCCTGAGGATCCAGCGCCGCCACCAGCCGCGCCAGCAGGCGGCGATGCGCCAGCAGCCGTCCTTCGATTTCCGCCTCGGTCATGCCCGGCCCCCTTGCGCCTGCGGCAGCCGGTCGGGCGGCAGTTCCGGGGGCGGCGGCGGTGTTTCCTCGGGGGGCGTTGCCGGGGGCACCTCGGCGGGCGGCGTCTCTGGCGGCATCTCCGGGGGCGGGGTCGGCCCCTGCGCGCTGAGGGAAGGCAGGATCTGCGGGCGCATGGCGCTCTCCTTCTGGAACATGTCCGGACAGAACCAGCGGGCCGGGCGAATGTTCCGGTGGCAGGCTCAGCCGCGCAGCGCCCGCCACAGGCTCAGCGCCAGATCCGACACATCGCCAAGCCGTGCCGCCAGATGTTCCCGCGCCAGCCCCTGCCCCGCGCCTTCGGTCCGGTCGAGCCGGTCCAGCAGCCGCATCAGGCGGCGGCGATGGGTGCCGGTGGCGCGCTGCACCGGATCGGCCAGCACGCCTGCAAAGGTGGTCACCAGCGAGGCCAGCATCGCCAGCGCCACCCCGGTCAGCACCACCTGCCATGGCGGCAGCGTCACCGGGAAGGCGGCGTAATACATCCGCCCCAGCCCCTGCCCCAGCGGAAAGCCCGCGATCGCCTCCGCCTCGGCGCGCAGGGTGGCGATGGGGCCCGCCAGCGACAGGATCCCCGGCGTGGCCGAATGGAAGACCGCATAGCCCGACACCAGCACCAGCAGGGTGGTGGTCATCTCCGACACGGCGCTGCGCACCCCGGCATAATCCTGCACCGCGCGGCTCACCGCCTGCGGCGAGGCGGCCACCCCCAGCCCCCGCGCCTGCAGATCGTCCAGCAGCCCCTGCACCTCGGCGGCGACGCGGCGTGCCACCTGCGTTTCCAGCAGCACCTGCCGCGCCAGCAGAAAATCGGCCAGCCGGTGCAGCCGCAGCGCCATGGCCAGCATCGCCAGAAGCCGGGTCATCAGGAAGACCGGCGCCAGCACCACATTGGCGGGCGCGCGCAGCAGATCGGCACCGAGCGCGGCGCGGTGCAGCCGCAGCGTGCCGCGCAGGCCGAAGTGACGGCGCACGAAATCGCGCACCACGGCCTGCCGTGCGGCGACAAGACGGCTGCGGTCTTCCCCGGTCTGATCACGCACCTGCCCGGCTCCTTCTGCCACGCCGCAAAGATAGGGCCTCTGCCGCGTCGCGGGAAGCCGTCAGGCGCACGGGCCCCGGTTCAGCGGGCGGCGCGGGTCATGCGCGTGGCGTAATCCAGCGCAGAAAGCATGTTGCCGTGATTGGCCCGGCCCGTGCCCGCGATGTCAAAGGCGGTGCCGTGATCCACCGAACAGCGGTCGATGGGCAGGCCCAGCGACACGTTGACCGCCGTATCAAACGCCACCAGCTTGATGGGGATATGGCCCTGATCGTGATATTGCGCGATCACCAGATCGAACGCCCCCTGATAGGCGCGGTGATAGACGGTATCGGCAGAGATCGGCCCCACCACGTCGATGCCTTCGGCCTGCGCGGCCTTCACGGCGGGCACCAGCGCCTCGTCATCCTCGGTGCCGAAAAGACCGTTTTCGCCGCAATGCGGGTTGATCCCCGCCACGGCAAGGCGCGGCGCCTCCAGCCCCATGCGCAGCAGATGGCGGTGGCCGGTGCGGATCGTCTCCAGCACGCGCTCGGGCGTGGCCCGGGCGATGGCGTCGCGCAGCGACACGTGAGTGGACACATGCACCACGCTCAGCCGTTCCGAGGCGAGCAGCATCCACGACGACCGCGACCCGGTCAGATGCGCCAGCATCCCGGTATGGCCGTCATAGTGATGACCGGCGGCGTTCAGCGCTTCCTTGTTGATGGGGGCGGTGACGATGCAGGCCGCCTGCCCGTCGAGGCTTTTCTGCACGGCGCGTTCGATGAACCGGAACGAGGCCTCGCCGCAGGCCGGATCCAGCACGCCGAACCGTCCGGGCAGCCCCGCCACCGCCACATGCTCCACCCGGATGCCGTCGCCGGAGGCGTCGGGATCCAGCAGCGGCAGGCTGACGCCGCTCACCTCTGCCGCGCGGGCCAGCGTGTCGCGGTCGCCGATCACCAGCGTTGCCGCGCGGGTGGCCGCGTCCCGCTCTGCCAGCGCCTTGACGGTGACTTCGGCGCCGACCCCGGAAGGATCCCCCATGGTGATGACGATTGGTGTGCTCATGGCAGCCTCCCTGCGGCGATGTCGCGCGGACCGTAGCCTATGGCCCCTCCGGGCGCAACTTGTGCCAAGGCCTTCGGCTCTGCCCGCTAACCCCCTGTGACTTTGCACTTTATGCGACAAAGCCGGACGTGCTACGGAGGATCGCAAAGCTGGATCGGGGGGCCGGATGCCGCATGTTCTTATCGTTGCCGACGATCTGACCGGCGCACTGGACAGTTCCGTGGCCTTTGCCGCGCCGGGCCGCCGCGTGGTGGTGTCGCTGCGCCCCGACGCGCTGCCCGCCGCTCTGGCCCGGAACGCGCAGGTGCTGGTGCTGACCACCGCCAGCCGCGAGATCGCCGCCGATGCCGCCCGCGCCCGGACCGAAGCCGCGCTGACGGGGCTTGATCTGGCCCGGATCCCGGTGGTGATGAAAAAGGTCGACAGCCGCCTGAAGGGCAATACCGCCGTGGAATCCGCCGTGCTTGCCACGGCGATGGCACCCGGGGCCTGCATCGCCTGCCCCGCCATTCCCGACATGGACCGCGTGGTGAGCGGCGGCGCGCTGACCGGCATGGGCGTGGCCGCACCCATCGACGTGGCGGCGCGGTTCGACCTGAAGGTGGAGGTGCCCGACACCCTGACCGAGGCCGATCTGGACGCGGTGGTCAGCGCGGCGCAGGGGCGCCCGCTCTGGATCGGGGCGCGGGGTCTGGCGCGGGCGCTGGCCCGGCAGCAGCCGCACCCGCCCGCCGAGGTGCCGCCGCTGGAGGCGCCGCTGCTGATCGCCAGCGGATCGCGCGATCCGGTGACGCTGGCGCAGATGGACGCGCTGCGCGAGGCGATGACCGTGCATCTGGCCCCCGACGGAGCGGTGCCGCCGCTGCCCGAAGCGCCCCGCGTGGCGCTGAGCATCAGCGACGGGGCGGGCGCACTGACTGGGGCGGAGGCGGCGCGGCGCTATGCGCAGGGCCTGCTGGCGGCCTGCGCGACGCTGCGCCCCAGAAGCCTGCTGGTCTGCGGCGGCGAGACCGCGCAGGCGCTGCTGGACGCGCTTGGCATCGACTGTCTGGAGGTGCTGGCCGAACTGCGGCCCGGCCTGCCGCTTTGCCGGATCGTGGCACCCTGGGGGCCGGTGCTGCTGGTGACCAAATCGGGCGGCTTTGGCGGACCCGGCCTGCTGCACGACATCGCGACCAGCGCGGCGGCTGAAGTCAGCCGGGGATAAGCCCCCGTCCCCGGCGGCACAAATCCGCGCCCGGCACGGGCAGCGCGCCTGATGGCATCTTCGCTTCCCCGCCCGGGGCCTATAGGCAGCACGGGCGGGCCGATCGGCTGCGCCGGATCATCAGGGACATACGCATGAGCACCGCACTGCATTATTTCAAATGGGCCTTTCTGGTCACGCTGGCCGGGCTGGCGGGCAGCTTCTGGCTGGGCTGGTCCTTTGGCGGCACGCTGGGATCGGCGCTGTCCTTCCTGCTGATCGGCACGGTGCTGGCGGTGCTGGAGATCTCGCTGAGCTTCGACAATGCCATCGTCAACGCCAACAAGCTCAAGACCATGACGCCGGTCTGGCAGCAGCGCTTTCTGACATGGGGCATCCTGATCGCGGTGTTCGGCATGCGCATCGTCTTTCCGCTGGCGGTGGTGGCGGTGGCCGCACAGGTCGGGCCGCTGCAGGCGCTGCGGCTGGCTGCGACCGAACCGCAGGAATATGCCCGGCTGATGAATGAAAGCCATCTGTCCATCGCGGCCTTTGGCGGTGCCTTCCTGATGATGGTGGCGCTGTCGTTCTTTGTGGACGAGGGCAAGGAGGTGGACTGGATCGCGCGGATCGAACGCCGGATGCGGTCCATGGGCACCATCAAGGGCGTGACCTATGGTCTGGTGCTGCTGATCGTGCTGGCCTTCGGCAGCCAGCTCAGCGTGCCGGATCAGGCGACCTTCTACACCGCCGCGATCCTTGGGCTGGTGGTGTTCATGGGCGTCGACACGCTGAGCCACATCTTGGACGCGGAGCCCGAGGTGCAGAGTGCGGCGCGCGCGGGCGGCTTGGGCGCGTTTCTGTATCTGGAGGTGCTGGATGCCTCTTTCAGCTTTGACGGGGTGATCGGAGCCTTCGCGCTGACGCAGAACCTGTTCCTGATCGCCATCGGGCTGGGCATCGGGGCGATGTATGTGCGCTCCATGACCATCATGCTGGTCGACCGCCGCACCCTGTCGGAGTTCCGCTTTCTGGAACATGGCGCGTTTTATTCGATCCTTGCGCTGGCGGTCATCATGTTCGCGCAAAGCGTGGTGCATGTGCCCGAGGTGGTGACCGGGCTGCTGGGGGCCACGATCATCGTGCTGTCGCTGGTCTCCTCGATCCGCTTCAACCGCCGCGCGGCCTGACCGCGATTTGCCCGGCCCGGGGGCGACCCCGGGCCGGGCATGGCTTGACCGCTCGGCGGGTGCATGGTTGATACGTTATATCATAACGAATCACGGAGACCTCCATGCCCAAGCGCCCCCTTCCCGCCGTCCTGCTGCTGCTGGCGCTGGCCAGCACCGCCGCAGCCGACGAGGATCACAGCGTTTTCCGCGTCTTTGTCGGGGATCATGCCGCGCCGCGCGTCACCGCCTTTGATCTGGCGGCGCCAGACATCCGCTGGCAGTTCGACATCACCGGACAGGCCAAGCTTTACCCGCTGGCCGGGGGCGCCGTGGTTGCCGCCGTGCAGTCCGATGACGACGCGGTGCAGTTCCTGCACAGCGGCATCACGCTGGAAAACCACGGCGATCATTCCGATCTGGAGATCGGCGAGCCCGCGCCCTTGGGCGCACCCCTGACCGGGCCGCGGCCCTTTCACGTGGTCAGCCATGACGGGCAGAGCTTCATCAACTTTGACCGGGGCGGCTATGCCGCGATCCTTGACGAGGCCGAGCTGAGCGAAGGCCGGATCGACCCCGTCCAGTTCCAGCAGGCCCGCGCCCATCACGGCTTTGTCGCAGCCCTTGGGGAGGTGCTGGTCAGCACCGTCGCCGCCGAGGCGGAGGACGCGCCGCGTCTGGGGCTGCAGGCTTTCAGCGCCGATGGCACACCTGCGGGCGATCTTGCCCCCTGCACCGGCATCCATGGCGAGGCGTTTTCCGGCGCCTATCTGGCGGCGGGCTGCAAGGAGGGCGTGCTGACCGCGCGGGCGGAGGGCGGCAGCGTCGCCTATGACATGCTGGATTACCCCGCCGATTTCCCCGAAGGCACCACCGGCACCCTGCTGGGCGGGCGGGTGCTGCAGCTGTTTCTGGGCAACCACGGCGCCGACGGGCTGGTGGTGATCGACCCCGCGTCAGAGCCGCATCTGCGCCGCATCGCCCTGCCCTTCCGCCGGGTGGATTTTGCGCTGGACCCGAAGCTTCCGACCACCGGCTGGGTGCTGACCGAGGATGGCAGCCTGCACCGCATCGACCTGCTCGCCGCCAAGATCACCGGCAGCGCCAAGGTCACCGGCCCCTATTCCATGGACGGGCACTGGAACGACCCGCGCCCGCGGCTGGCGCTGGCGGGGGACGAGGTGCTGCTGACCGACCCTCAGGCCGGGCTGCTGCGCCGCATCTCTGCCGCCACGCTTCAGGAGTCCGGCACCATCGCGCTGGAGGGCCTGCCCTATAACCTGACCGTGGTGGGCGGCAGCGGGCTGTCGCACTAAGCCTTGCGGGGGGCGGGTTACTGCCCCGTCCGCAGCGCGGGCAGGCCGACGCCGGTGGACTGGAACCCCCCGTCCGAGGCGATGGTCTGCCCCGTCACGTAGCTGGCCTTGTCCGAGCACAGGAAGACGATGACCGACGCGATCTCGTCTTCGGACCCATACCGGTTGAGCGGGATGGCATCGTGATAGGCGGCGCGGATTTCGGGCGTGTGCACCGCCAGCGCCAGCTTGGTGTTCACCGGCCCCGGCGCCACGCAATTGGCGCGGATGCCGTATTCGCCCAGTTCCGCCGCCTGCTGCATGGTCAGATGGATCACCGCCGCCTTGGAGGTGCCATAGGCCACCCGCAGCGTCGAGGCGCGCAGGCCGGAGATCGAGGCGATGTTGACGATGGCGCCGCGCGTGGCGCGCAGATGCGGGATCGCGGCCTGCGTGCACAGGAACACGCCGTCCAGATTGGTGTCCATCACCCGGCGCCAGCGGGCAAAGGTGGTGTCCTCGATCGGGCCGAAATCCGCGACGCCGGCATTGTTGACCAGCGCGTCGATGCGGCCCAGCTCGCGGGCGCAATGCTCCATCATCTGCGCGACCTGATCGGGCTGCGACACGTCGCAGGGCACGGGGACCGCGCCTTGCAGCCCCTCTGCCGCCTCGGCCAGCGCCTCGGCGTCGCGGTCGACCATCGCGACGCGGCGGCCTTCGGCAAGAAACTGGCGGGCGGTGGCAAGGCCGATGCCGCGTGCGGCGCCGGTGACGATGGCGGTTTTCTGGGTCATGTCAGGGTCTTTCAGCAAGGGATCACTGCGGCGCGCCCAGCACACCAAGCGACAGCTGCGGGAAAAGCCCGATCACCGCCAGCCCGATGAGCGAGACGACAAGGAACGGCAGAGCCCCCCGCGCCACCCGTTCGATGGGCAGGCGGGTGACATTGGCCGCGACGTAAAGGTTGATGCCCACGGGCGGGGTGATGAGCCCGATGGCAAGGTTGACCATGACCAGCACGCCGAACCACACCGGGTTCCAGCCCAGTTCATGCACCACCGGCATGAAGATCGGCAGCGAGATGAACATCACCGTCACCGCATCCATGAACATGCCCGCCACCAGCAGGATCAGCATGATGACCAGCAGGATCACCCCCTGATTTTCGCTGAGCCCCAGCAGCGCGCTGGAATAGCTGCCGATCAGATCCTCGACCGTGACGACCCAGCCGAAGAGGCTGGCATAGGCCACCACCAGCATCACCGTGGCCGAAGACGCGGCGGCATCCGACAGGCTGTCATAAAGCCCGCGCAGCGTCAGGGTGCGATAGGCAAGCCCGCCCACCAGCAGCGCATAGACGGTGGCGACCAGCGCCGCCTCGGTCGGGGTGAAGACGCCGGAATAGATGCCGCCCAGAATGACCACCGGCGTCATCAGCCCCCAGAAACTGTCGCGGAACGACAGCCACAGCCGCGCCCCGTAGGGCCGGTCGGCATAGGGCATCGGGCTCAGCGCCTCCAGCGCCGGGCTGCGGCGGGGTTTGGCGAAGGGCAGCGTCAGCAGCATCATCAGGCCCATGAACAGGCCCGGCAGGATCGCCGCCAGAAACAGCTGCGAAATCGAGGTTTCCGCGATCACGCCATAGATCACCAGCCCGATCGAGGGCGGGATGACGATGGACAGCGCCGCCCCGGTGCAGACCAGACCCGCCGCATAGGCGCGGGAATAGCCGTCCTCCTCCATGCCCTTGATGATCATGGGGCCGATGGCCGCGACAGAGGCCGGGCCCGATCCGCTGACCGCGCCCCAGAACAGGCAGACCACGGTGCCCACCACGCCCATGCCGCCGGGGGTGGCGCCGATCAGCACCCGGAAGAACCGGATCATGCGTTCGGCAATGCCAAGCGAGCCCATCAGCGCGCCGGCAAGGATGAAGAAGGGGATGGCCAGAAGCGAGAATTTGGTGATGCCGGTGGCGATCAGGTCGCCCGCCAGTTCCAGCCCGAAGCCGATCTGCCACATGGCGTAAAGCGCCGACAGGCCCAGCGAAAAGGCGACCGGCACCCGCAGGGCGATCAGCACGAAGAACAGGATCACCATTTCGGTGCCCGCAGGCAGGCCGGGGATCAGGTCATACATCGGGGATCCCCTCGGAGGCCGTGCCACGCAGCATTTCGACCGCATGCTGCAGGTAGCGCACCAGCACCAGCGCAAAGCCGAAAGGCACCGCCGCCTGATAATACCACGCCGGAATCCCCAGCGCATAGGACCGCATGCCATTGTCCATGAGATTGGTCACCGCCTGCCACGAATACCACGCCGACAGGCCCAGCAGCAGCGCGGTCAGCAGCAGCGACAGGCCGAAGACCACCCGCTGCAGCGGGCGCGGCAGCAGGTCATGCACCAGCGTCACCGCCAGATGCTCGCCGCGCCGCGCCGCGATGGCCGCCCCGAACACGGTCAGCAGCAGAAAGCCGTTGGTCAGCAGTTCCTCTGACGCGGCCAGCGAATAATGCGTGCCGTAGCGCACCACCACATTGGCAAAGCCAAGGAACGTCATGGCCAGAAAGAGCACCGCACAGATGATCTTTTCGGCCTCGCGCAGGATGAAGGACATGGATCCCCTCGCGGGTCAGGCCAGAATCAGGACAGCGGCAGGGCCGGGCACCCGCAGGGCACCCGGCTGTCGCGTGGTTCAGTTCGCGCTGTCGATGGCGCTCTGGAAGGCCTGCACCAGTTCGGGGCCGACCTTTTCCGCCCAAGTGTCGAAGGCGGGCTGGGTGGCTTCCTTGAACACGGCCAGTTCCTCGGCGCTGGGTTCATAGACTTCCATGCCCTTCTCGCGCAGGAATTCGATCCCCGAGGCGGTCGCCTCGCGCGAGATGTCGCGCTGGTATTTCATCGCCTCGACCGCGGCGGTCTTCAGCTTGTCCTGCATCTCGGCATCGTAGCTGTCCCATTTCTGCTGGCTGATGCCGATGAAGATGGGATCATAGGAATAATGCCATGTCGTGAGGTATTTCTGCACCTCATAGACCTGCTGCGGGATGATCACCGCGCCGATGGGGTTTTCCTGCCCGTCGACCACGCCCTGCTGCAGCGCGGTCATGGTTTCGGTCCACTGCATCTGCTGCGGGTTGGCGCCAAGCGCGTTCATCACGTCGATATACATGGGGCCCGCCACCCGCATGTTCAGGCCCTTCATGTCTTCGGGGCTCTGCACCGGGCGGACGTTGTTGGTCACTTCACGGAAGCCGTTTTCGCCCCATGCCAGCACCACGATGCCCTTGCCCTTCAGGATCTCCGCCAGCATCTCGCCGGGGGCGCCCTGCGTGGTGGCATCGACCTGCTCATAATCGGAATAAAGGTAGGGCAGCGAGAACACCGCCATTTCAGGCACCAGCGGCGTCACGTTGATCGCAGAGGTCACCACCAGATCCAGCGCGCCCCGGCCCACCATTTCCGCCTGACGCATCTGGTCGCCGCCTGCAAGCTGGGCATTCGGGAAGACGCGCACGGTGGTCTCGCCGCCGGTCGCCTCGGACAGCAGTTCGGCGAACTTGTCGGCGCCCTTCTGCCATGTGGTGGTGTCGCCGGTATTGTGCGACAGGCGCAGGGTTTCTGCCGCAGCGCCCCCCACCAGAACCGCGCTTGCCAGCACCGTCGCCAGCGCCGTCATGCCAAATCTTGCAAAGGTCATGTCTTCCTCCCTGATCTCCGGCCCCGTCCGGCCGACATGGCGCCACCTCCCGCGGCGCGCTGTGATCCACATAATGGAACAGTTTTATTTTCACGGACAAGAAGAACTTGCAATATTCCGCAAGAAACAAAAAATAGGCAGCAACAAACGGGAACGTGTGGAAAAGGGAACGTGGCGCTGGTCCAGCATATGGAACATAGCAAACCGGAGGCGCCAGAGGGCGCGCAGACGGTGGACCGGGCGCTGGCGCTTCTGGGGCTGGTCGGTCGGCACTCCGCCGACGGCGCGAGCCTTGGCGCGCTGGTGGCCGAAAGCGGGCTGAACAAACCCACCGTGCGCCGCCTGCTGCTGGCGCTGATGCGGGGCGGCATGGTCGAACAGAACGCCACCACTCGGCGCTATTTTCTGGGGGAGGAGGCCTATATCCTTGGCACCTTCGCCGCGCACCGCCATGGCCTGCTGGAAATTGCCGCCGAAACCCTGACCCGGCTGGCGCGCGACACCGGCGACGCGGCCTTCCTGTCGGTGCGGCGCGGCTGGTCGTCGCTCTGCCTGCATCGCGAGGAAGGCAGCTACCCGATCCGCACCTTTGCGCTGATGACCGGGCGGCTGCATCCGCTGGGGGTGGGGGCGGGATCGCTGGCCATGCTCGCCGCCCTGCCCGATGCCGAGGTTGACGCGGCGCTGGCTGCCAATGCCCCGGAACTTGCCACCGATTTTCCCGACCTGAGCCCGGATCTGATCCGCGGCCATGTCGCCACCACCCGCGCGGCGGGCCATGCGCTTAATCCCGGGCTGATCTATCCCGACAGCTGGGGCCTGGGCATCGCGCTGCGCCGCCCCGATGGCACGCTGGCGGGCGCGCTGTCCATTGCCGCCATCGAAAGCCGCATGGCAGAGCCGCGACGCAGCGATCTGGTGGCGAAACTGCGCGCCGCGGCGCAGGCTGTCGAAACACCGCTGGCGCAGCTTTACGCCGCGCGCACCCGCATCTGAGGAGGACATGATGACCGAAGCACAGATCGTCGGCTGGGGGCACACCGCCTTTGGCAAATCCGACCTGCCCGACACCGAATCGCTGATGGCCGCCGCCGTGGCGGAGGCGCTGGACCATGCCGGCATCACCCCCGAGGATGTGGATGGCCTGTTCGTGGGCGTGTTCAACAACGGCTTTTCCCGGCAGGATTTTCAGGCAGGGCTGGTGGCCATGGGCGACGACCGCTTCGCCCATACCCCCGCCACGCGCTATGAAAACGCCTGCGCCACCGGGTCGGCGGCGCTGCATGGTGCGCTGGATTTCATCGCGGCGGGCCGGGGCCGCATCGCGCTGGTGGTGGGCGCCGAGAAGATGACCGCCACCCCCACGCCAGAGGTGGGCGACATCCTGCTGGGCGCCAGCTACCGCAAGGAAGAGGCAGAGATCGACGGCGGCTTTGCCGGGCTTTTCGGGCAGATCGCGGGCAGCTATTTCCAGCGCTATGGCGACCGCTCCGAAGAGCTGGCGATGATCGCCGCCAAGAACCATTCCAACGGCATGGAAAACCCGCTTGCGCATATGCGCAAGGATTTTGGCGCGGCCTTCTGCAACACCGTGTCCGAAAAGAATCCGCTGGTCGCCGGGCCGCTGCGCCGCACCGACTGTTCGCTGGTCTCTGACGGGGCTGCGGCGCTGGTGCTGGCCGATCCCGACACGGCGGCAGAAATGCGCCGCGCCATCGCCTTTCGCGCCCGCACACAGGCCAACGAGATCATGGCCCTGTCGCGCCGCGACGTGCTGGAATTTGCGGGCGCGCGGCGGGCATGGGCGCAGGCGCTGGACCATGCCGGGCTGACGCTGGACGATCTGTCGCTGGTGGAAACCCATGACTGCTTCACCATCGCCGAACTGCTGGAATACGAGGCGATGGGGCTTGCAGACCCCGGTCAGGGCGGGCGCGTGATCCGCGAGGGCATCACCGCCAAGGACGGGCGGCTGCCGGTCAATGCCTCGGGCGGGCTGAAATCCAAGGGCCACCCGATTGGCGCCACGGGTGTGTCCATGCATGTCATGGCCGCGATGCAGCTGACCGGCGAGGCGGGGGGCATGCAGATCCCCGGCGCGCGGCTCGCAGGCGTGTTCAACATGGGCGGGGCGGCGGTGGCCAATTACGTCTCCATTCTGGAGCGGGTGAAATGACCATCGACCTGAGCCAAGGCATTCTCCCGGTCTCGACCCGGGTGATGAACCTGTCGCAGTTCCTGACCGACAGCGCGCGGCGGCATCCGCAGCAGGTGGGCTTTGTCTGGGGCGACAGGACGTGGTCCTGGGCCGAGATGGAGGCGCGTTCGGCGGCTTTTGCGGTGGTGCTGCGCGACCGTTACGGCCTGCGCAAGGGCGACCGGCTGCTGGTGCAGTCGGCCAACAACAACCAGATGTTTGAGGCGATGTTCGCCTGCTGGCGGATCGGCGCGGTCTGGGTGCCCGCCAATTACCGCCAGTCCCCCGAAGAGATCGCGTATCTGGCGCGCAGTTCCGGCGCCAAGGGGCTGCTCTGCGGGGCGGAATTCCCCGACCACGCGCGGGCCTGCGACGGCGTGGGCTTCACCATCCTGATCGGCGGCTCGGACGAGGCCAGCTATGACGCGCTGGTGGAGGCGCATCTGGGACAAAGCTGCGAGCCGGTGGCGGTCTGGCGCGACGATCCCTGCTGGTTCTTCTTCACCTCCGGCACCACCGGCAAGCCCAAGGCGGCGGTGCTGACCCATGGCCAGATGGCCTTTGTCGTGACCAACCATCTGTGCGACCTGATGCCCGGCACCGGGCCCGAGGATGCCTCGGTCGTGGTGGCGCCGCTGAGCCATGGCGCGGGGATCCACCAGCTTGCGCAGGTGGCGCATGGGGTCAAGACCATCCTGCCCGCCGGAGCCCGCTTCGATCCCGCCGAGATCTGGGGGCTGGTGGAAAAATGGCGGGTCACCAACCTCTTTACCGTGCCCACCATCGTCAAGCTGCTGGTGGAACACCCCTCTGTCACCGAACACGATCATTCCAGCCTGCGCTACATGATCTATGCCGGGGCGCCGATGTATCGCGCCGACCAGATCCGCGCGCTGCAGGTGCTGGGGCCGAAGCTGGTGCAGTATTTCGGTCTGGGCGAGGTGACCGGAAACATCACCGTGCTGCCGCCCGTGCATCACTCGGTGGAGGATGCGTCCATGCGCATCGGCAGCTGCGGCTTTGCCCGCACCGGCATGATGGTGCAGATTCAGGATCCGCAGGGCCGCGCCCTGCCCGCGTTCGAGACCGGCGAGATTGCGGTGATCGGCCCCGCCGTCTTTGCGGGCTATTTCGACAATCCCGAGGCCAATGCCAAAAGCTTCCGCGACGGCTGGTTCCTGACCGGCGATCTGGGCCATATGGATGCGGAAGGCTTCGTCTATCTGACCGGGCGCGCCTCTGACATGTATATCTCGGGCGGCTCCAACATCTATCCGCGCGAGATCGAGGAGAAAATCCTCGCCCATCCCGACATTTCCGAAGTGGCGGTGCTGGGCGTGCCCGATCCGGTCTGGGGGGAAATCGGCGTGGCGGTCTGCGTCGCGCGCCCCGGCGCCATGATGCAGCCCGAACTGCTGCTGGCATGGCTCGAATCCCGGCTGGCCCGCTACAAGATGCCGAAACATGTGGTGTTCTGGCCGGAAATGCCGAAATCCGCCTATGGCAAGATCACCAAGAAGCTGATCCGCGAGGAACTGACCACGCGCGGCGATCTGGATCCGGCGGTGCCCGCGCAATGACGGCGCCGCGCGTGCTGCGCCATCCCGGCCCGCAGGCCGCGATCCGCCATGCCGCCCTGCCCTGCCACGCCCATCCGGTGACGCTGCGGCTGGACCCGGGCCTGCCCTTCGATCAGGCGGTGACGCGGGCCTTTGCGGCGGCGGGATTTGCGGCGGGCTATCTGCGGCTTTGCGATCTGCGCTTTGCCCGGCTCGCCTGGGTCATGCCCGCGCCTGCCCCCGGCGATGGCCGCGCCGCGTGGTATTCCGCAACCGAGGTGTTTCAGGACGCGGTGCTGCATCAGGGCGGCCTGCATCTGGGCCAGCGCGACGGCGCGCCGTTCTTGCATTGCCACGGCGTCTGGTCCGGGCCGGAGGGTGTGCCGCGCATGGGCCATCTGCTGAACCCCGAAAGCACGCTTGCGACAGCGGCGGAGGTAACGGGCTGGGGGCTTTCCGGCGCCCGGCTGGAGGTGTCGCCCGACCCCGAAACCGGCTTTTCCCTGTTCAGCCCCCGCGCGGAAGGTTTGGCCGACCCCGGGGGCGCCCCTGCCCTGCTGTGCACGCTGCGGCCCAACAGCGACCCCCACGCGCTGCTGCCGCAGATCGCAGCACAGCACGGGGTTTCCGCCGCAAGGATCGAGGGCCTTGGCAGTCTGGTCGGCGTCAGCTTCACCGAAGGCCGGATCGCCGATTACGCCACAGAACTGCTGCTGACCAAAGGCGCGCTGGATCAGGGCCGCGCCACGCTTGAGGCCGTGGCCACCGGCTTTGACGGGCATCCCCATGCCGGGCGGCTGGCCGAGGGGCGCAACCGCATCTGCATCACTGCCGAACTGCTGATCCTGCCGCAGGTCTGATCCCGACAGGGCAGAGGTCTGTTTCGTTTGGTGCAGTGTCGCAATCGGCACGCGGAATCGACCCCATGACGGTATGGTGACGGCAAGATCGGGCGCGGCAAAAGGCTGGCCATCGGCCACCGTGTCCCGACCGCCTGTCCCACCGCCACGGGCGGGACGGCGTCGGCAGGATTCCTGACGGGGCCGCTTCTGTCCGGGGCTTCAGCCTCACCCGGGAAACCCTCCCGGCATCGGAGTTCGGCCATGGAAGCTGACGCCAAAGCCCTGTCCCTGTTGCACCGGCGCAAGCCCGGTCATGCGCTCGATCAGGCGTTCTACTGCGATCCCGACATCTTTGCGCTGGATATGGCGCGCATTTTCCAGACGGACTGGCTGTTCGTCGCGCCCGCCTGCACCATGCCAAAGCCCGGATCCTACATCACCCACCGCGTCGGCGGTTACGGGCTGATCCTCGTGCGGGGACGCGATCAGCAAATCCGCGCCTTTCACAACAGCTGCCGCCATCGCGGCTCGATCCTGTGCAAGGGCGCTGCGGGCCATGTGGCCAAGCTGGTCTGCCCCTATCACCAGTGGACCTATGAACTGGACGGCAAGCTGCTCTGGGCCCGCGACATGGGGCCGGAATTCGACCCCTCCGCCCATGGGCTGAAGACCGTGCACTGCCGCGAAGTCGCGGGGCTCGTCTATATCTGCCTTGCCGACCATGCGCCGGATTTTGACGCCTTCGCGGCCATGGCCGCCCCCTATCTGGCCCCGCATGACCTGAACGATGCCAAGGTCGCCTATCAGTCCACCATCGTGGAAAAGGGCAACTGGAAGCTGGTCTGGGAAAACAACCGCGAATGTTATCACTGCGCGGGCAACCACCCCTCGCTCTGCCGCACCTATCCCGAGGATCCGACCATCACCGGCGTGAAGGCCGATGGCAGCTTCCCTCCCAAGGTCGAGGAGCATTTTTCGCGGCTGGAAGCGGTGGGGGCGCCGTCGCGCTTCCGCATCTCGGCGGACGGGCAATACCGGCTGGCGCGGATGCCGCTGCTGGACGGGGTGCAGAGCTACACCATGGACGGCAAGATCGCCGCGACCAAACGTCTGGGCCGGGTGCCCTATCTGGATGCCGGATCGCTGATGAAGTTCCACTACCCCACCACGTGGAACCACTTCCTGTCCGATCATTCCATCACCTTCCGCGTCACGCCGCTGTCGCCCACCGAAACCGAGGTGCAGACCACATGGCTCGTGCACAAGGACGCGGTCGAGGGCGTGGATTACGACCTGCAGCGCCTGACCGAGGTCTGGATCGCCACCAATGACGAGGACCGCCGCGTGGTCGAAGACAACCAGATGGGCATCAATTCGCCCGCCTACGAACCCGGACCCTATTCGGCGATCCACGAAGACGGCGTGCTGCAGTTCGTCGACTGGTATTGCACCACGCTGCAGCACCGCCTGACACCGGCGCGGATGGCGGCGGAATGACCGTTCCCCTGCCCCTGCCCGGGGCCGCGGTGCGCTACTGGGATGCGACCGAGATGCTGGAATGCGTCTCGGTCATCCCCGAAGCGCCGGACGTGGCCACCTTCTGCTTCGTGGCGCC
The DNA here is from genome assembly GCF_035481585.1 of Salipiger marinus. Classification (NCBI taxonomy): domain Bacteria; kingdom Pseudomonadati; phylum Pseudomonadota; class Alphaproteobacteria; order Rhodobacterales; family Roseobacteraceae; genus Salipiger; species Salipiger marinus. Next base: position 193,513 of record NZ_JAYKSL010000002.1, read on the forward strand.
TTCGGGCGCGCTCTTTGCCTATCTGCCCGGACAGTTCGTGACGCTGGAACTGCCAGTGCCGGGCGGTCCGCTCTACCGGACCTATACCATCTCCTCCTCGCCCTCGCGGCCGCTGTCGATCACGGTGACGGTGAAAGCGCAGAAGGGATCCATCGGCACGCGCTGGATGCTGGACACCCTGCGCCCGGGAATGCGCATCCGCGCCACCGGGCCCTTGGGCAGCTTCACCTCGCATCACCATCCGGCAGAGAAATACCTGTTCATCTCGGCGGGGTCGGGCATCACGCCGATGATGTCGATGACGACCTACATGTATGATCTGGGCCGGATCCCGGATGTGGTCTTCATCAACTGCGCCCGCCGCCCGTCGGACATCGTGTTCCGCGAACGGCTGGAACATATCGCCAGCCGGGTCGACGGCATCAAGCTGCGCTGGGTGGTGGAGGATTCCGACCGTTACCAGCCATGGACCGGCTATCAGGGCTTTCTGAACCAGCTGATGCTGGGTCTCATGGCGCCCGACTATCTGGAGCGCGAGGTGTTCTGCTGCGGGCCGGAGCCGTTCATGCAGGCGGTGCGCGACGCGCTGACCGGGCTTGGCTATGACATGGCCCGCTACCATCAGGAAAGCTTCCACCCCTCGCTGGCGGAAGAGCAGGCCGAACCCACCGCCGATGACGTGGTGCCCGATGACGCCGCAAAGGCAGAGGTGGAATTCAGCCTGTCCGGCGTCACGCAAAGCTGCACCGAAGGCGACACCATCCTTGCCACCGCCCGCGCGGCGGGGCTGAACATCCCCTCGGGCTGCACCTTCGGCGTCTGCGGCACCTGCCGCATCCGCAAGCTGTCGGGGCAGGTTCACATGGTCCATAACGGCGGCATCACCGACGAGGACATCGAGGACGGCTATATCCTTGCCTGCTGTTCCCAGCCCATGGGCCGGGTCGAGGTCGAGGCCTGACCCAGAAAGGCGGGGGATTTTCCCCCGCCCTTTCAGAAAAGGGCGCAGCCTGAAGCGCCCAAGCTTAGCGGCACGACGCCATATTGAACAGAAACTCCCGAAGAGGTCTTCGGGAGCTTTCTGGGTCGAACGTCAGTTAAGCGGACTTTGCTGCCGCTCGTTACAGAAGCTTCACTTGTTCAGATTCCGGCTGCCGGGTAGGTGATGGTTATGATGGATCGCGACAACACAATTGTTTCAGGCCATAAAAACGGCCTCGGTATGAACGGCGCCGGGTAAACCAGTCGCCGCCCGGCGTCGCGAGGTGTGGACTGCGACGGCCACCATCATGAATATCCGCGCCTGTTTCACCATCATGCCTCGCAGCATGCTTTTGCATGTGCGTGGATCAGGTCCGAATAAGACCACGCCAAAGGCGCTGGCCATGCAACGATGATGGACCATGAACAACACCCACACCCTCCTTCGCCCCTATAATGAGGCCGAAATTGAAGACCTGCGCCAACTGGAGCGCGCAGCGCATCGGCGCTACCTGTCACTGAAAGAATACGAAAAATTTGCCACTACCCCTGCAATCAATCCCGAACGTTTCAGGACTGGGATGACAAGGGTGGCGGAGTATGCCGGACACCGAGCAGGCTACATCATCGTGCAGCCGCTTGATGACATGCTGTATATCGCAAGCCTTATGGTCGATGACGGGATGTCAGGGAAAGGCATCGGGCAAAGATTACTTATGTGGGCAGAGGAATATGCTTCTGCCACTGGAGCTTCAGGGACTTGTCTGGCTACCTTTCGTGTCCCGAGGTGGAATGCCCCTTGGTATAGGAAACTCGGATATGCCGAAATGCCTGAAGGGCGGATCGGGCCGAACCTACAGGCCATCCTCGATCGCCATGCAACGTTCCTGGACATGACAACCCGGACCGCCATGTGGAAGCCGACAGGCGCTTGCCCCGAGTGACGGGTAAGGGCTCTCAGCTGACATTTCCATGCTGCACGATCAACTGCAAGCGGCGGGGGATTTTCCCCCGCCTTTCTGTTTCGAGGGATCAGAAATCCCAGTCTTCGTCTTCGGTGGCCACCGCCTTGCCGATGACATAGGACGACCCGCTGCCCGAGAAGAAATCGTGGTTCTCGTCGGCATTGGGGCTGAGCGCGGCCATGATCGCGGGGTTCACCCGGCACAGCTCGTCCGGGAACAGCCCCTCGAAGCCCAGATTCTGCAGCGCCTTGTTGGCGTTGTAATGCAGGAAGTTCTTCACGTCCTCGGTCAGGCCCAGCGGATCATACAGGCTTTCGGTGTAGCGGCTTTCGATCTCGTAAAGATCGAACAGCAGCGCAAAGGCGAAATCCTTGATCTCGGCGCGCTCGGCCTCGGTCAGACGCTCCATGGCGCGCTGGAACTTGTAGCCGATGTAATAGCCATGCACCGCCTCGTCGCGGATGATGAGCCGGATCAGGTCGGCGGTGTTGGTCAGCCGGGCGCGGCTTGACCAGTGCATCGGCAGGTAGAAGCCCGAATAGAACAGGAAGCTTTCCAGAAACACGCTGGCCACCTTGCGGCGCAGCGGGTTGGCGGTGGCGTCGTATTCGTCAAGGATCAGCCGCGACTTGCGCTGCAGATGCGGGTTCTCCTCGGACCAGCGGAAGGCCTCGTCCACCTCGCGGGTGGAGCAGAGCGTGGAGAAGATCGACGAATAGCTGCGCGCATGCACCGCCTCCATGAAGGCGATGTTGGTCAGCACCGCCTCTTCATGCGGGGTGACGGCATCGGCCATCAGCGCGGGCGCGCCGACGCTGTTCTGGATGGTGTCGAGCAGCGTCAGCCCGGTGAAGACGCGGATGGTCAGCGTCTGCTCCTGTTCGGTCAGATGCGACCAGCTCTGGATGTCGTTCGACAGCGGCATCTTTTCCGGCAGCCAGAAATTCACCGTCAGGCGGTTCCAGATCTCCAGATCCTTGTCGTCCTGCAGGCGGTTCCAGTTGATGGCGCGGGGCACGGCGCGGTGCGGGGCAAGATCTTTCATGCGGGGCCTCCGATGGGGCGCAAAACAGGGGTCACGGGATTACAGCGAACAGGACACGCAGCCCTGTACCTCGGTGCCTTCAAGGGCCATCTGGCGCAGGCGGATGTAGTAGATGGTCTTGACGCCCTTCTTCCACGCATGGATCTGCGCGCGGTTGATGTCGCGGGTGCTGGCGGTGTCCTTGAAGAACAGCGTCAGCGACAGGCCCTGATCCACATGCTCGGTCGCCGCCGCATAGGTGTCGATGATCGGTTCGGGGCCGATCTCGTAGGCGTCGCGGTAATATTCAAGATTGTCGTTGGTCATGTAGGGCGCGGGGTAATAGACCCGGCCGATCTTGCCTTCCTTGCGGATCTCGATCTTGGAGGTGATCGGGTGGATCGAGGCGGTGGCATAGTTGATGTAGCTGATCGACCCGGTGGGCGGCACCGCCTGCAGGTTGCGGTTCCACAGCCCGTCGCGCATCACGTCCTCTTTCAGCGCGGCCCAGTCCTGACGGGTGGGCACATGCACGCCGAAACGGTCGAACACGGCTTTGACGGCCTCGGTCTCGGGCAGCCAGTCGCGCGTGGTGTATTTGTCGAAGAAGCTGCCATCGGCATAGCGCGAGGCGGCAAAGCCCTTGAAGCTGGCGCCGCGTTCGCGGGCCAGCGCGTTCGACGCGCGCAGGCAGTGGAACAGCACGGTGGCAAAGTAGATGCTGGTGAAGTCGATGCCTTCGGCGCTGCCATACTGGATGCGCTCGCGCGCCAGAAAGCCGTGCAGGTTCATCTGCCCCAGCCCGATGGCATGGCTTTCGTCATTGCCGCGCCGGATCGAGGGCACGGAATCGATCGCCGACATTTCCGACACGGCGTTGAGCGCGCGCACCGCCGCCTCGACCGTGGCCCCCAGATCGCCGCCATCCATGGCCTTGGCGATGTTGAGCGAACCAAGGTTGCAGGAAATGTCGGTGCCCATATGGCTGTAGCTGAGATCGTCGTTGAATTCCGATGCCTCGTTCACCTGCAGGATCTCGGAACACAGGTTGGACATGCTGATGCGCCCGGCCACCGGATTGGCGCGGTTCACCGTGTCCTCGAACATGATGTAGGGATAGCCGCTTTCGAACTGGATCTCGGCCAGCGTCTGGAAGAAGGCGCGGGCATTGATCTTTTTCTTGCGGATCTTCGGGTTGTCGACCATCGCGTGATACTGCTCGGTCACCGAGATTTCCGACAGCGGCTTGCCATAGACCCGCGCCACGTCATGCGGCGAGAACAGATACATGTCCTCGTTTTTCTTGGCCAGTTCGAAGGTGATGTCGGGGATGACCACGCCAAGGCTCAGCGTCTTGATGCGGATTTTCTCGTCGGCATTTTCGCGCTTGGTGTCCAGAAAACGCAGGATATCGGGATGGTGGGCGTTCAGATAGACCGCCCCCGCCCCCTGCCGCGCGCCCAGCTGGTTGGCATAGCTGAAGGAATCCTCCAGCAGCTTCATGATGGGAATGACGCCGGAGGACTGGTTTTCGATGCCCTTGATCGGGGCGCCATGTTCGCGGATGTTGGTCAGCATCAGGGCCACGCCGCCGCCGCGCTTCGACAGCTGCAGGGCGGAGTTGATGCCGCGCCCGATGGATTCCATGTTGTCCTCAAGCCGCAGCAGGAAGCAGGAGATCAGCTCGCCGCGCTGCGCCTTGCCGGCATTGAGGAAGGTGGGCGTGGCGGGCTGGAAACGGCCTGCCAGCATTTCGGTCATCAGCTGCATGGCAAGCGCGCGGTCGCCCCGCGCCAGCGCCAGCGCCACCATCACCACGCGGTCCTCGAACCGCTCCAGATAGCGTTTGCCGTCGCGCGTTTTCAGCGTGTAGCTGGTGTAATACTTGAATGCGCCAAGGAAGGTCGGGAAGCGGAATTTCTGCGCGAAGGCCGCGCGCCAGATCTCGGCGATGAAGGCCTCGTCATACTGCTCCAGCACGGCGGGCTCGTAATAGCCCTCCTCCACCAGATAGCGCAGCTTTTCCTCCAGCGAATGGAAGAAGACGGTGTTCTGGTTGACATGCGTCAGGAAGTACTGACGCGCCGCCATCCGGTCGGCGTCAAAGCGGATCTTGCCGTGCTCGTCATAGAGGTTGAGCATGGCGTTCAGCGCGTGGTGGTCCATGCCCTGCCATTCGGCGGGCACAGCCTTGGCGGGCGCGGCTGTCGTCAGATCACGGTCGAGAGTTGCGCTTTCCAAAACCTGTCCAATCCTTCTGTGACGCGGGCGAGGTCGGTCTCTGATCCCGCCAGTTCGAAACGATAAAGCACGGGGACGGCGCATTTCTGCGCCACCACATCACCCGCAAGGGCGAAGGTTGTCCCGAAATTGCGGTTGCCCGCGGCGATAACGCCGCGCAGCTTCTGGCGGCGGTCCGGGTCGTTCAGGAACCGGATCACCTGTTTTGGCACCGCGCCCCGCCCTTCGCCATCGGCATAGGTGGGCAGGACCAGCACGAAGGGCTGCGAGGGGGCGGGCATGGGGTCGCCGGGCGAAATGGGGATCCGCGCGGCGGCGATCCCCAGCCGGGTCACGAAGCGGTGGGTGTTGCCCGACCGCGAGGAGTAATAGACCAGCCCGCCCATGCGCTCAGCTGAGCGCGCCGATCTTGTCGGGACGGAAGCCCGCCCAATGGTCGTCTCCGGCCATGACCACGGGGGCCTGCCGGTAGCCCAGTTCGGTGACGCGGGCCAGCGCCTGCGCATCCTCGGTCAGGTCGACCAGTTCGAACTCCAGCCCGCGGGCGGCCAGCGCCCGGGTGGTGGCGGTGCATTGCACGCAGGCGGGCTTGGAATAGACGATGATGGTCATGGCGGTCTCCGCAGGGTCAGGTGTCAGGTCGGTCTGGGCCCGAACGGCGGAGACGCAGGCAGGCGCGGCTTTTGGAGGCCACGCTTTTGCCGCACGTTCCGGACCCGCCGTCCGGAGTGATTTCAGCGTCTTGGCAGGTCTCCTGACTTGCAGCTCGGACACCGGGCCAGCCTTCCCGGCCCATGGGCCAGTGACGTGTTCGGCCGCGGTTCGCTGCTCACAGTTGCGGGGGCAGTGCCGGACTGGATTGCTCGCACCGGCTTCCCATTTTCACCCGCGAGTCACGGGCACCAAGACAACTGCATATTGATAGCATGCGGGTGCTGACGTCAATATCTGGCGTGAGCATCTGCGTGGAAGCGGGTTTGCGCGAATGGCATGGCTGTTTTTGCAGCCGCAGAATCCACCTTTACAGCCGGGTGATCGGGGGTCTATCTGGGGCAGCTTCGGTCCGGGCAGGCGACTGTCCGGGTAAAAGGGAACGTGGTGCGGCGCCATAAGCGCCAAATCCGCGACTGCCCCCGCAACTGTAAGCGGCGAGCGACGCCGGGACATGCCACTGCCCGCAAGGGTGGGAAGGTCCGGTCGAGCGATGACCCGCAAGTCAGGAGACCTGCCGAAGCAACACCCTGTCCGACTGCGGGGCGCATGTCGGGCTGCGGAACGTCTTCCGCCGCGGTGTCTTCGCCATCTGCGGGAAGACTCTGTCCCCCGCAGGTCAGACCGGAATCGCGCGGACCCGGAACGGGCCGCGTCTGAGGGACAAGACAATGACCCGGACCCATCTGCTGGCGGCGCTGGCCGCCTCCACCCTGCTGACCCCCCTGCCCCTGCTGGCACAGGACGCCTATGATCTGGGCGAAATCGTGCTGTCCGGCGGGCTGAGCGAGATCGCCGCCGACCGCTATGGCCGCGCCTCCACCGTATTGACCCGCGCCGAGATCGAGGAGCGGGGCATCGCCACCGTGCAGGACGCGCTGCGCGCCATGCCCGGCCTGTCGGTCACAAGCTCCGGCAGCAGCCTGACCGCCGTGCGCATCCGGGGCGCCGAGGCCGCCCATACGCTGATCCTGATCGACGGCATCGAAGCGGCGGCAGGCGATGGCAACTACGCGCTGAGCGGGCTTGAGACCGCGAATATCGAACGGATCGAGGTGCTGCGCGGGCCGCAGTCGGTGTTCTACGGCTCGGATGCCTCGGCGGGGGTCATCAACATCATCACCCGCAAGGGCACCGAGGGCCGCACCCTGCGCAGCACGCTGGAAATCGGCGTCGGTCAGGGCTGGAGCGCCAGCGCCTTTGCCGCCAACCGCAGCGCACGCGGCGGCGTGTCGCTGTCGCTGGCCTATGCCGAGGACGAGGGCTTCGACACTTCCGGGGACGGCGGCGAAAAGGATGGCATCAACCGCGGCACCGCGATCCTGTCGGGCGATCACATGATCGGCGACGCGCTGAAGCTGGGTTTCACCCTGCGCCGGTCGCGGGAAGACTATGAGTATGATTCCAACAACAGGCCCGCGACCGGGCCGGATGATTACGTCGTGGACGACAAAAAACCCTACAGCAACCGCTGGGAAACCACGGCGGGCCTTTTTGGCGAATACGCCACCCCCGGCAGCGCGCTGGCGCAGCGTCTGAGCTTAGAGACCACGCGCAATGCCCAGAGCCATGTCGGCGACAATCTGACCAACACCCGCACCGATGCGGCCAAATACCGGCTGAGCTTCGCGCTCGACGGGCGGGATGTGGCGCAGACCGATCATCTGCTGAACACGCTGCTGGAATGGGAACGCGACGACAGCTCCAGCAATCCCGATTACGAACGCGAGACGTCCTCGCTGGCCTTGGAGTATCGCGGCCGCCTGTTCGAGGGTTTCGACCTTCAGGCCGGCCTGCGGCATGACGACAACACCCGCTTCGACGACATCACCACATGGACGCTGGGCCTGTCATGGCAGCTGGAGAACGGGATGCGGCTGCATGCCTCCGGCGGCAAGGGGGTCGTCAACCCGTCCTATTTCGACCTTTACGCCGACAACTGGGGGTATGTCGGCAACCCCGATCTGACGCCGGAAATCAACACGGGCTGGGATCTGGGCGTGGAGCTTCCGGTGCTGTCCGGGCGCGGCACGGTCGATCTGACCTATTTCCGCGAAGACCTGGCCGACGAGATCACCGAGGTTTCGCTGCCGGGTGGCGGCATCAGCTTCTTCAACCAGCCCGGCGAAAGCTCCCGCAAGGGCGTGGAACTGTCGGGTCAGGTGCAGGCGACCGATGCGCTGGGGCTGCGGCTTGGCTATACTTGGCTGAACGCGGAAAATCCCGATGGCAGCGTCGAGGTGCGGAGCCCCGAACACGAGCTGACGCTGGGCGCCACGCTGGCCGCCTTTGACGGGCGCGGCACCTTCACCGCCGACCTGCGTCATGTCGCGGGGAATTACGGCAAAACCAGTTGGGGCGATCAAGGGGTCGAGGAACTGCCCGCCTTCACCACGGTGGACGTGGCGGCGCGTTATGCGTTGAACGACCGGCTGACCCTGACGGGGCGGGTGACGAACCTGTTCGACAAGGATGCGGTGGAGGTCTGGGGCTATGCCAACCGGGGACGTGCGGTCTATGTCGGGCTTTCGTCGGAGTTTTGAGGCCCTGATGCTGGCGGCGGGGCTTTGCGCCCTGCCGCCCGCCAGCGAGGCGGCGCCATTGCGCGTCGTCTCCATCAACCTGTGCACCGACCAGATGGCGATGCTGCTTGCCGCGCCGGGGCAGCTGCTGTCGGTGTCGCATCTGGCGCGCGATCCGCGCAGCTCCGCCATGGCGCAGCAGGCCGAGCACTGGCCCCTTAACCATGGCGGCGCCGAAGAGGTCTATCTGCTGCGCCCCGATCTGGTGCTGGCGGGCAGCTATACCGCAGGTGCCACCGTCTCGATGCTGGAACGGCTGGGGATCCCGGTCGCGCAGTTCGCCCCGGTGACCGGGCTTGACGACATGCGCGCGCATCTGGCCCGCATGGGCGAGGTGCTGGGCCGCGAAGAGCAGGCGACAGCACTGCTGGCCGAATTCGAGGCGGGGCTTGCCACGCTGCACGATCCTGCCGCCACCCCGCCGCGCGCAGCGCTCTATTTCCCCAATGGCTATACGCTGGGCGGCAACACCCTGGGCGGCGAAATTCTGGAGGCGGCGGGCTTTGCCAATGTGGCCGCGGAGCTGGGGCTGACCCGCGGCGGGGTGATCCCGCTGGAACTGCTGGCGCTGGCCGCCCCCGATGCGGTGCTGACCAGCCAGCCCTATCCCGGCGGATCGCGGTCCGAAGACATCATGGCGCATCCCGTGGTGACGGCGCTGCGCGCGCAGATGCCCATGGCGGCGGTGACCGATGCCGACTGGGTCTGCGGCACCCCGCATGTGCTGCGCGCCATGGAAGACACGGCGCGCCTGCGCCGCGCCCTGGAGGATACGGAATGAAACTGGCGCTGGGTCTGTCCCTGACCGTTCTGGCGCTGGTCACGCTGTCGCTGCTGACCGGCCCCGCCGAGGTCGGCGTGGGCGAAAGCCTGCGCGCGCTGGTCTTTGGCAGCGACGGGCCGCTTGGCATGGTCATGCGCGAAATCCGCCTGCCGCGCGCGCTGCTGGCGCCGCTGATCGGCGCCGGGCTGGGGCTGGCCGGGGCGGCGATGCAGGGCTATCTGCGCAATCCGCTGGCCGATCCCGGTCTGATCGGCGTGTCGGGATCAGCCGCACTTGGCGCGGTGCTGGCGATCCAGACCGGGATCGCGGGCAGCCTGACGCTGGGCCTGCCGCTGTCGGCGCTGGCGGGCGCGCTGGTGGGGGTGGCGCTGGTGCTGGTGCTGGCGGGACCGGGGGGCGGCGCGCTGACGCTGATCCTTGCGGGCATCGCCATCTCGGCGCTGGCCGGGGCGCTGACCTCGCTGGTGCTGAACCTGTCGCCCAACCCCTATGCCGCCAATGAAATCGTGTTCTGGACCATGGGATCGCTGGCAGACCGGTCGATGACCCATCTCTGGCTGGCGCTGCCGCTGCTGGCGGTCGGCATGGCGCTGCTGCTGAGCCTCGGGCGCGGGCTGGACGCGCTGACGCTGGGCGAGGATGCGGCGGCGGCCATGGGGGTGCGCCCCGCCCGGCTGCGGCTGGGGCTGGTGATCGGCACGGCGCTGGTGGTGGGGGCGGCCACGGCGGTGGCGGGATCCATCGGCTTTGTCGGGCTGGTGGTGCCGCATCTGCTGCGCCGCGCCACCGGCGGGCGGCCCGCGCCGCTGCTCTGGGCCTCGGCGCTTGGCGGGGCGGCGATGCTGACCGCCGCCGACATCGCGGTGCGGCTGGTGCTGCCCGACCGCGACCTGAAGCTGGGGGTGCTGACGGCACTGGTGGGCGCGCCGCTGTTCCTGCACCTGATCTGGCGCAGCCGGGGAGAGCGCGCATGACCCTGCTGACACTGGACCGGATCTCTGTCACCCGCCGGGACCGCGCCGTGCTGCGCGACATCACGCTGTCGGTGGGCGCGGGCGAACTGGTGGGGGTGATCGGCCCCAATGGCGCGGGCAAGACCACGCTGCTGCGCACGGCGCTGGGGCTGGTGGCGCATGAGGGACATTCCTCGCTCGCGGCCCTGCCCGAGCCCGCCCGCGCCCGTGCCGCCGCATGGCTGCCGCAGACGCGCGAGATCGCATGGCCGGTCAGCGTGGAAACGCTGGTGGGGCTCGGCCGCCTGCCGCATCTGGGACCGGGGCGACGCATGGCGGCTGCGGACCGTGCCGCCGTCGATCATGCGCTGGCGGCACTGGGTCTGGAACCGCTGCGGCCGCGCACCGCCACGCGGCTTTCGGGCGGCGAACAGGCGCGGGTGTTGATCGCGCGTGCGCTGGCGCAGGACACGCCGCTGCTGCTGGCCGATGAACCCATCGCGGGGCTGGATCCGGAACACCAGATCGCCACGATGACCGTCTTTGCGACGCTGGCCGCCGAAGGGCGCGGCGTGATCGTGTCGCTGCATGATCTGGGGCTGGCGGTGCGGCACTGCACCCGGCTTCTGGTGCTGGACCATGGGCGGCTGGTGGCCGATGGCCCGCCCCGCGAGGTGCTGACCCCCGATCTGGTCGCCCGGGTGTTCCGGGTCAGCGCGCATTTCGCCGACACGCCGCAGGGCCCGGTCTTTCAACCGCTGGAGGTGCTGCCCTGCCCGCCGTCACCCTGAATGCGCCATGGCTGAGCCTTGATCTGGGGGCGGAGCTGCGGGTGCTGAGCTGGGCGCTGAACCGTCCCGGCTATGTCCGGGCGCGGCGCATCCTGTGGCGCGAGGTGCGCAATGCCGATCTGCCGCCCGATCTGGACGTGCGCGCATGGCTCGCCGCCGAACTTGACGCGCTTGGTGCGGCGGATGCGGTGGTGCTGCTGACCTCGCGCGATGTGACCAGCCATCGCAGCGCTGCGGTGCCGGGGGCGTTCTGCCTTGCCACGGTGGGCCTGTCCAATGCCGAACGGGTGGGGCATCGCGTGCCCCGCGACCCAAGCCGCTGGGGCACCATCAACCTTGCCCTGCAGCTGGATGCGCCGCTCAGCGACACCGGCCTGCTGGAGGCGCTGAGCATCGCCACAGAGGCGCGCACCGCCGCCGTGATGGATCTGGGGCTGCGTTTGCCGGGGGGCATCGCCACCGGCACCGGCACGGACTGCATCGCCGTGGCCGCCCCCGAAGGCGGGCAGGATTACGCGGGCCTGCATACCGACATCGGCGAGGCGATCGGCGCCGCCGTCTATGCCGCCGTGACGGCGGGCGGGCAGGACTGGATGCGCGATGTGGCGCCCCGGTTTACGCCGCCGCCAGCATAAGCCCCGCCACCAGCAGGGCGGGCAGCACCAGCAGCAGCCGCGGCGCCCGCTCCTCGATCCCGGTCAGCAGCAGCCCAAGCGCAAGGGCGGCCAGCGTCAGGATCCCCGCCCATGCGGTCAGGCCCAGCCCCCGCCCCCACTGATCGAGCGCCGCCCAAAGCGACAGCGCCAGCAGCAGCGCCCCCGCCCCCTGCCAGAGCCGGGGCCGCAGCGGCGCCCCCCGCCGCCCGGTGATCTGGGCAAAATGCCGGGGCATGGCGCAGGCGAGCGCAGCAAAGCCCGCGTAGCACAAGAGCAGCGACAGCCATCCCGCCATGGTCATTCCCCCGCGATGCGTGGCGCGCGCAGGCGCGGCGCCGGGCTGGGCAGGCGGCGTTTGCGCGGACCGGCATACCACCACGCCAGCGCATAGGCCGCGCCGCAGATCAGCGCCGCCAGATCGAAGCTGGCAAGGATCCAGCTGCCCTGTGCCACCGCCTGCGGCAGGCCCGCACCCCCCGTGGCCGGGTTGAGCAGCGGCAGCCCCAGCAGCAGCAGCGCGGTCAGCCCCAGCTGTTCGGGCCATGCCCGCGCGGGACCGCGCAGGAACGGGTGCAGCGCCGCCGCAGCCCAAAGCGCGAAAAATACGGCAATCTCGGCCTCCGCCCGCTGGTCAAGGCGGGCGGGCAGCAGACGGTTGGCCCAGAAATACCCCGCCGTGGCCAGCGACAGCCCGGCGATGCCACCGACATTCAGCCGCTCCACCAGCCGGAAGCCCAGAGGCGTGACACCGGATTTGGCGTGTTTCATGCCGCGCTTCGCGGTCCAGAGCAGCAGCCCGGTGCCCACCATGACCGTGCCCGCAAGGCCCGACAGGAAGAACAGCCAGCGCAGGTCGGTCTCGGCGAAACGCCCGCGATGCAGCGCACCCAGCACGTTATGGGTCGCGGTGATCGCGCTGACCCGGGGCGGCAGGGTTTCCTCCAGCAGCGCGCCGGTGGTGCCGTCAAAGCGCAGGCGCGCGCCCCCTCCCCCGCCGCCGGCCTGCGTGGCAAGACTGTCATTGCGCGCGGGCGACAGGGTGATCTCTGGCCGCGCGCTCAGGCGCCCCTCGACGCTGATGCGGCCAGCGGGCATGTCCCAGCGGGCCTGCGCCTTGGCCAGCAGCGGGGCGATGGGGACCAGCGGCGCGGGCGCGGTCAGGGCGGGCGGCGGGTCGGTCCGCGGCGCGGCCTGACGGGTGCGGCCTTCGACCACGAAGGGCAGCAGCGTCGCGGTGAACAGCAGCAGCCCCGAATAGGTGATCATCAGGTGATAGGGCAGCGCCAGCACGGCGGTCATGTTGTGCAGATCAAGCCAAGACCGCTGGCCCTTTCTGGGGCGGAAGGTGAAGAAGTCCTTGAAGATCTTCTTGTGGGTGATGACCCCGCTCAGGATCGCCACGAACATCGCCATGGTGGCGACGCCGACGATCCAGCGCGCAGCCTCGCGCGGCAGCCCGTGCAGTTCGAAATGGAAGCGGTAGAGGAAATTGCCCCCCGCCGTGTCGCGCGGGGTCAGCAGGGCGCCGGTGGCGGGATCCATCACCTGCCCCGCGCCGCGCTGCTGCGGCTGGCCCGGATCGCGCCATGACAGCCCCAGCACCGGGCTGCGTTCCGAGGGCAGCGTCACCGACCAGCTGTCGGCCTCCGGCGCCAGTTCCGCCAGCCGGTCCAGTGCCAGCTGTGCGGGCGCCGCCCCGGGCCGCGCGGCGTGCAGTTCCGGCGTCATCCACAGCGTGATCTCGCTGCGGAAATAGGCGAGCGTCCCGGTCAGGAAGACCGCGAACAGCAGCCAGCCCAGCACCAGCCCCGTCCATGTGTGCAGCCAGGCCATGTTCTGGCGAAAGCCCTGTTTCACGACAGCCCCCCAAAAGACCAGAGCAGCAGCCCAAGCGCCGCCGCAGGCAGGACCAGCCCCGCCGCCATGCGGGCCGGGCTGCGGATGGAAAAGACCCAGACCGGGACCAGCGCAAAGACCATGAAGGCCAGCATCGCGCCAAGCCGCGCGCCGTCCTGCCCCGCAAGCGGCAGCAGGCGGCAGGCCAGCACGGTCAGATTGGCCAGCCCGTACCCCCCGACCAAAGCCGCCGCCACCCGGAGGGTGACGGCGCTTCGTGGAGAGAGGGCGGCGGAGGGAAACGCCACGCCTGCCCCCTGTCTCAGAACCGGGCCGTCAGGCCGACAAAATAGCGCCGTCCGTCCAGCAGCGAGCCGTAATCCTCGCTGGTGATCTGCTTGTCGAAGGCGTTGTAGATGCCGAAATTGCCCTGCAGCGAGTCGTTGAAATCATAGGCCGCGCCCAGATCCACGATGGTGTAGCCGGGCACCCGGTCGCTGCTGGCTTCCTCGTTGGTCTCGCTTTTGAATTTGACCTTGCTCCACAGCGACAGCCGGTCATTGGCCTGCCAGTCGAGCCCGAGATTGACCATGTGCTGCGGCAGCGCGTTCAGCCGTTCACCCTTGTTGACGCCCGAGGTGATCTCGCTGTCGGACCATGTGTAATTCGCGGTCACGTCAAGATCGCGCCAGCGATAGTCCAGCGTCGCCTCGACCCCCTGAATCTCGGCCTCGTCAAGGTTCACATACTGGTTGATCCACTGCCGGGTCTCGCCGTTATAGACGCAGCTCCATTCGGCCTCGTCCACGGTGCCGTCGCCATTGGTGTCGGGGCTGTCGCAGATGCGTTCCTTGTCGATCTTGTCGGTGAACTTGGTGTGATAGGCGGTCAGCCCCAGCTGCAGGTCGCTGCGCGGCGTCCAGACCATGCCAAGCTCGTAATTGGTGCTTTCCTCGGGCTGCAGGCTGCTGTTGCCCTTGTCCCAGCCCCGGCCCCGGCCCGCCTGTTCCACGATGCCGTCATCGGTGCGTTTCAGCGCGGGCACGGTATAGCCGCCGCTGACGCCGCCCTTGAGGGTCAGCGTGTCGCGCAGATGCCAGACGCCATAGATGCGCGGCGTGAAGTTGTCGCCAAACTTCTCGTTCTCGTCATAGCGCCCGCCCAGCGTCAGGGTGAAATCGTCGGTCAGGCTGATCTCGTCCTCGACAAACAGCGAGGCATGCCAGCGTTCCAGATCGGTGTTGATCGATCCCGGAAAGCGGTCAGCGTCGTGGAAGGTCTTTTCCAGCTTGTAATCAAGGCCTGCGGTCATCTTGTGGGCGCCGAAGATCATCAGCGTCTTGCTGTTGAAATTCAGCTGCTCGAAGGAGGACAGGTTGCTGCCCTCGTCGATCTCCACCCGCTCTTTCTTGAGAAAGGAGGTGGTCTCGAACCCGTTCTGCCAGCGCAGCTGGTGGCTCAGCGCCACATCGTGCCGGGTGGTGTTCACATCGGTTTCGGTGGTGCCATTGTCCAGATCGCGCGTCGTGGTCTGCCGCGACTTGCTGTAATCCAGCTCCAGATCCTGCGCTTCGGTCATCTGCCAGGTCAGCCGCACGCCATTGGTGCGGCGTTCGATGCCGGAAAACCCGCCCTCGTATTTGTCGGAGGCGCGGTCGAAGGTGGAACCGTAAAAGCTCAGCCCCAGACGGTCCTTCACCAGCGGCCCGGTCAGGTAATAGTTGGTCTGCAGCGAATCCGAGGATTTGCCGTCTTCCTGCAGGGTCTGGCCCACCGACAGCGTGCCGGTCCAGACATCCGCCGTGGGTTTGGTGATGATGTTGATGACCCCGCCCGAGGCAGCGGATCCATAAAGCGACGACATCGGGCCACGGATCACCTCGATCCGGTCGATGATGGCGGGCGGCGGCAGAAGCTGGGTGCGCTGGCCGCTGCCCCAGCCGTTGTAATAGGCATCCTGACTGTCGCCGACGGGTTTGCCATCGACAAGGAACAGGATGTAATCCTCGCCAAAGCCGCGGATGTTGATCGAGCTTGATCCGGGCAGCTTGCCCGAGCCGCTGGATTCGATGGAAATGCCGGGGATGGTGTCCAGAATGTCGGTGATGCCGCTATAAGAACGGCCCTCGATCTCTTCCGAGGAAATGACGGTGATCGTGGCGGGCGCATCGGCGATCTGCTGTTCGAACCCGGTGGCCGAGATGACGATTTCGCCCAGATAGGCGTCATCAAGGCTGAGATCCTGCGCCAGCACCGGAGTGGAGGCAAGCATCAGCGGCAGCGCCGCGCAGCCCGAACGCAACCGCCCGGCGAAGGTGATCCTGTGTGTCATGGTCCTGTCCCGCTTTCCGCCGGGGACACGCCCCGACGCCATATTCACAGCGGAGCGCCGCCCAAGACAGCACCCGCAACTTTATGATCCGATTGCTGGGAAAAACCTGGCCTGTCGGCGCCAGCCCGTCTGCCGGCGACGGGAGGGGCTTAGCAGAGGTTGAGTTTTTTAGTCAACTACGTTTCTGACTTTTCCGCGATCCGCGCGTGATCGGGGCGCCGCCGTGCTGGCAGCGCCCCCTGCCCTGCCCTGCCCGCCGTCAATGCGCGGGCGGTTTGGCGCCGCGGGCGGGCGGCTTCATCGCCAGCGCCATGACGGCAAGCCCCACAAACAGCAGGGTCAGCAGCAGGAAGACATCGATGAAGGACATCACCACCGCCTGCCCCGCCACACGCTGTGCCAGCTGCGCCAGCGCCCCCTGCGCGCCGTCCAGCCCCTGCGCCGACAGATTGGCGGCCATCAGGTCAAGCTGCCGCAGCGCCTCGGGGTTGGACCATGTCAGTGCCTCGTCCAGCCGGGCGGTGTGCAGCGCGCGCCGGTCGCTGAGCAGCGTGTTGATCAGCGCCAGCCCCACCGCGCCGCCAAGGTTGCGCATCAGGTTGTAAAGCCCCGAGGCGCCCTTCATCTTGTCGGGCGGCAGCGTGCCAAGCGCGAGGTTGTTGATCGGCACCATGCAGATCATCAGCGACATGCCGCGCAGGATCTGCGGCAGCAGCAGTTCCTGAAAATCCCATTCCGCCGTCATCCCGGTCAGCATCCATGACGACAGGCCAAAGCCCAGAAAGCCCACCAGCAGCATGGCCCGCAGATCCACGCGCGAGGCCAGCATCCCCGCCAGCGGCGCGGTGCAGAACATGGCGAGCCCCGACACGAACACGGTCTGCCCGGTCATCAGGCTGTCATAGCCCCGGACCGAAGACAGATAGAGCGGGTAAAGATAGGTCATGCCGTAAAGGCCGATGCCCATCACGAAGCTGAACACCGAACCGACCGCGAAGTTGGTATTGGCAAAGGCCGACAGATCCACCACCGGATCGCGCCGCGTGACGGCCCGCCAGAAGGTCAGGATGCCGCCCACCACCATGACGGCGAACAGGATCGCCACGGCCTCGTCCTGAAACCAGTCATTGCCGGGGCCTTCTTCCAGCACGAATTCCATGCCGCCCAGAAAGCAGGCCAGCGCGCCCAGCCCCAGCCAGTCGAACCGGTTGAAAAGCGACCAGTCGGGGCCGTCGAAATCGATCAGCGCCAGCGCGCCAAGGCTCACCAGTATCCCCGCAGGCACGTTGACCAGAAACAGCCAGTGCCAGCTGAAGGTGTGGCTGAGATAGCCGCCCACGGTCGGCCCCACGGTGGGCGCCAGCGTCGCGATCAGCCCGATCATCGGCGAGACGATGTTGCGCTTGCTGGCCGGAAAGATGGTGAAGGCGGCGGCAAAGACCGAGGGGATCATGCCCCCGCCCAGAAAGCCCTGCACCCCGCGCCACAGGATCATTTCCGAGATGCTGCCCGAGGTCGCGCAGAGAAAGGAGGCGGCGGTGAAGCCTGCCGCCGACAGCGCGAACAGATACCGCGTGGACATCATCCGCGCCAGCAGCCCCGATAGCGGGATCATCACCACCTCGGCGATGAGATAGGATGTCTGCACCCACGAGATCTCGTCAGACGAGGCCCCCAGCCCCGCCTGAATCTCGGGCAGAGAGGCCGACACGATCTGGATGTCGAGAATGGCCATGAACATGCCAAACACCATGACGAGAAACGCCGCGACCCGGCGCGGCGTAAGGTCTGGTTCGCTGTCCTGTGTCGCGGTGCTCATTGCCGCACCTCCGCCACGGCGGTGCCTTCAGGCGCGGTGCGGCGGTCGATCTCCACCACCACCGACAGGCCCGCGCGCAGGCCTTGGGTGCCGTCGGGCAGATCGATCCGCACCGGCACGCGCTGCACGATCTTGGTGAAGTTGCCGGTGGCATTGTCCGCGGGCAAGAGCGAGAAGACCGAGCCGGTGGCGGGCGCCAGCGACACCACACGGCCCTCGATCTCGTGCCCCTCCATCGCGTCGATGCGGATCCGCGCGGTTTCGCCCGCCACGATCTCGGCCAGCTGGGTTTCCTTGAAATTCGCCTCCACATACAGGCCATGATCGGGCACCACCGCCGCCAGCCGGGCGCCGGGGCTGACCAGTTCGCCCTGTTCAATGGCGACATTGGCCACGGTGCCATCAAACGGCGCGCGCAGCACGGTCATGTCCAGATCGCGCTGCGCCTGAGCAACGGCAAGCTGCAGGTCGGCGCGGCTCGACTCCGTCTCGGCGCGCTGTGCCTGCAGCACCTCCACCTCGGCGCGCGCACCGGTGATCGCGGCTTCGGCAGCGGCAAGATTGGCGCGGGCGGTGTCCAGCGCGCCGGTGGCTTGGTCAAGATCAGCCTGAGAGGTGACGCGGCGCGCGGCCAGATCGCGGGCGCGCTCCGCCGCCGTGCTGGCGGTGCGCAGGCTCGCCTGCGCCGCAGCGCGCTGCGCCTCTGCCTGTGTCACGGCAGCCTCGGCGGCGCTGACCTGCGCGTCGATCCGGGCCAGCGTGCGGTCCAGCGTCGGCAGCTTGGCCTGCGCCTGCTGCAGCGCGATGCGGTAATCGCCATCGTCGATGCGCACCAGCACCTCGCCCTGCCGGACATGCTGGTTCGCCTCCACCGGGATTTCGGCGACATAGCCTTCGAGTTTGGAGGAGACCAGCGACAGATCCGCCTGAACATAGGCATCGTCGGTCTCGATCAGGAACCGCCCCTCGCTCCACCACGACCAACCCTGCCAGCCGCCCCCCAGCAGCGCCACCAGCGCGAGCCCGGCCAGCACGGGCCCCTTGCGGCGGCGGGGTGGCGGCGTGTCCATGGCCGAAGGGGTGGCGGTGGCGGGGTCGATCGGATCGTGGCGGGACATAAGCGTGACTTTCGGTGACATTGGCCCGGCCCATCGAACCGGGTGGTTCGACAGCCAGATAGGACGCTGGCAGGCAAAGATCAAGACTTCATCGAACCGGTCAGTTCGATTATACAGGGCGCATGACCCAGACCGATGCCCCTGCCCCGCCCTCGCCAAAACGCCGCCATGCTGCGGGTGCCGACCCGGACAAACGCCGCCAGATCCTGCGCGGCGCATGGCAGGTGTTTCTGGAACAGGGGTTTGACGCGGCCAGCATGAACGCCGTGTGCAAGGCGGCGGGCGTGTCGAAGGGCACGATCTATGTCTATTTCGAGCACAAGGAGGATCTGTTCTTTGCCTTGGTCGAGGACATGCGCGCGCGGTTCTTTCGCGGCATCAGCGAACCTCTGGCCGGGCCGGGCTGCACCGAGGACCGGCTGCGCAGCTATGCCACCGGCCTTGCGCGGCAGCTGACCTCGGAAGAGGTGGTGCGGGCGCAGCGCATCGTGGTCGCGGTGGTGGAACGGATGCCACATCTGGGCCAGCGCTTCTACGATGCAGGGGCTCGGCATGTGCTGAGCGCGCTGTCGGACTGGCTGGCTGCCGAGGCCACGGCCGGGCGGCTGCGGATCGACGATCCCGAACTGGCCGCGCAGCAGTTTCTGGAACTGTCCACCGCCGGTCTCTGGCGGCAGCGGGTGTTCGGGCGCCGCCTTGCCCCGCCGGATGAGGCGGAGATCACCCGCACCGCCGAGGCCGCCGTGCGGGTGTTTCTGGCCGCTTACGGCCCCGGGACCTAGCGTGCCATCCAGCCGCCATCCACCGTCACGCAGCTGCCGGTGACATAGCCCGATCCCGGCGCGCAGAGAAACAGCACCGCGCTCATCAGATCCTCCGGCGCACCCCAGCGCCCGGCGGGGATACGCTCCAGAATGGCTTGGGACCGGTCATCGTCGGCGCGCAGGGCGGCGGTGTTGTCCGTGGCGATGTAGCCCGGGGCGATGGCATTGACCGTGACCCCCTGCCCCGCCAGTTCGTTCGACATGGCCCGCGTCAGCCCCAGCAGCCCGTGCTTGGCCGCCGTATAAGACGCAACCCGGATGCCGCCCTGAAACGACAGCAGCGAGGCGATGTTGACGATCCGCCCCGGCACACCGCGCGCCACCATCTGCCGCGCCGCCGCCTGCGCCAGCCCGAAGGCGGCGGTCAGGTTGATCTGCAGGATCGCGTCCCAGTCGCTTTGCGGAAACTCCAGCAGGTCATGACGGCGGATCTGGCCCGCGTTGTTCACCAGAATGTCGACCGGACCGGCGCGGTCCAGCACCGCGTCAAAATCTTGTGCCGCGGACAAATCCACCTCCAGCGCGTCGAAGCTGCGGCCCATGGCGGTGATGCGCGCGGCAGTCTCCGGCATGGGGCTTGATCCCAGCCCGACGATATCGGCGCCAGCGGCGGCCAGCGCGGCACAGGCGGCCTGCCCGATGCCGCTGCGCGCGCCGGTGACCAGCGCGCGGCGTCCGGTCAGATCAAAGAGGGAGGCAAGATCGGGGAAATCGGTCTTGGTCATGGCGGGGCCTTTCTGAAGGATGTGAGGACGGGGCCAGAGCTAGCAGCCGCAGCCGGGTCCGGAAAGCGGCGCGGTTACAAGCCGAAGGTGACATGCCCTTCGGCATCAATCTGCCAAGCCGGGTTCCACGCGATTTCCCAGGCATGACCGTCCGGGTCGGCGACATAGCCGCGAAAGCCGCCATGCGGGGGCGCATCGGCTGGGCGCAGCACCCGTGCCCCGGCGCGGACCAGCCGTTCCATCAACGGCGCCACCTCCGCCTCTGTGGCGACGTTATGTGCCAAGGCCATGGCGGCGGGACCGGCCTGCGGGGTCTGGCCCATATCCTCTGCCATCGCCTCGCGCTGGAAAATGCCCAGCACGAAGCCGTTCATCTGATAGAACAGGATATGTTCGTTCTGGAACACCGGCTGCCAGCCGAACCCTTCCGCGAAGAATTTCTGGGACCGCGCAAGATCTGCGCTGCCGAGGGTGATGACGGCGATCTGCTGCTGCATGGCGTTCTCCAATCCGAGGTGCAGGATCATTCTGCGGCTGGGAGGGCAGGGGTCAAGCATGGCTTGTCCGCGGACAAAAAGGTGCTGGTCATTGTCCGCGGACAAAGCGGGCCCGTCAGGCCGCCCGCGCCTGTTGTCGGGACAGCCGGTCGATCAGCGCCCAAGGATCGAACCCCTGCGCCCGCTTGCCGCTGGTCAGCGCGCGGAAATAGGCACCAAGCTGGCGCACCTTTCCCTGCAATTGCAGCACCGCCCAGATGGTCAGCGCTGTGCCGGTCTGGCCAAGCCGGTCTTCGGCCAAGCCATAAGTGCTGGCATCTATGCCCATCATCGGCGCCAGCATCCGGGCATGGGCGACGACCTCCGCCACCGATCGCGGCTTTCCCTGCAGATAGCTTGCCGCTTCGGGACAGGCGTGCAGCAGGGCAGGGATGGCGAGGCTTTGGTCTTTTGAATCTTTTTCTTCGGTATTTGACTTAGGATGGTGCCGGACAATCTGGCCGTCATCGCCGGACAGAATGCTGGCTGGCGGGGGGGTGTCCGTAGCCTGTAGCGGCTGCTCCGGCCAGTCCTGCAGCATCAGCTCCAGCGTCGCCAGATCGAGATTGCGGCGCAGCATCCGCCGGGCTTCCAGTGCCTCGGGATGCTGCGGCTCCAGATCCAGCACGCGGGACAGGGCTACGCGCAGGCGCTGGCGCAGAAAGCTGCGGCGACGGTCCTGCTGGCGCTGCGTCTCGGCCAGATGCTGCAGCTCGTCAATCCGGGCAAAGAGCGGCGCAAGGTCGAAGCCAAAGCGCAGCACGCCTTGACCATCGGGATCATGGCAGGTGTAGCGTTTGCCATTGGGGCTGTCATGGCGGATCAGCAGGCCAGCCTCTTCCAGCTTCACCACATGGCGGCGCAGGCTGCGTTCGCTGAGCCCGCTGCGCCGGAAAGTCAGCGTGGCGTTGGAGGCGAAGACCACGTCGTGCCGCCGCCGTGGTGGCAGGCAGGACAGCAGCACCTCCAAGGTTGCCACCACGGCAGGTTTCAGCCCAAGGCTTGGCGCCGCAAGCCGCAGGGTGTCGATGACGGCGAACCGGTCGGGCCGGGCGTCGTCTGCGGGCAAAGCTGCGCCCGGCCGCTCCCCGGTGGGGGCGGAAATCTGTGTAAAACCCATGATGATGTCACGGCGGGCCGGACCCCGGGAGCCGGGCGCGCAAGGTCACAGCAGGGTTTTTCCCTGAAAAAGGCAAAAACTCTGGGTCAGCCGAATCGGCTGTTCTTGACTGTGGCGGAGAAGCTGGTAAATCTGAGGGTGCTAAGCAACAGATTGGGCTCTCCGGGGGTGACCTTGGGGGGCTCTTTCTTTTTGGTGCGGCGGCGCTTTGTGCTCCTTGTTGTTGCTGCTCGAAAGGGTGGGCTCAGTCCGCTCCGGCTTTCCACGCCGCATAGAGGCGCAGCAGTTCCGGGGCGGCATTCTCGCGCATCCAGCGGGTGAACTCCGGCTGGTCACTGGCGGAGAATTTCAGGGTCAGGGCACGCGGCGTATCGCGGATCTCGGCGATCTGGACGCCGTCCTCGGTGCTTACCGGCAGGGCAGGGGGGCTGCCGGCGGCGACACGGTCGACCTTGGCCGCGCGCGCCACGCGGTCAGCCAGACGGGAAAACCGGTCATCCGATCCCAGGCCTTCGGCGCTGTCGGCAAGCTCGGTCACCAGCGCGTCAAGATCGGGGGCGCGGTCCAGCACCACATTGGCCAGATCCTCCCACCGTCTGCGGCCCACGCCATGGGCGGGGCCGATCCAGTGCACCACCGGGGCGGGCAGGGCGCGCGCCACCTTGTTCATGCGCGACAGCATGGGCTTGTCCACCGCCAGCGCGTCAAGGATCACCGCCTGCTCATAGCCGGTATCGGCCAGTTCGGCGGCAAACAGCGCCTTTTCGATGAAGCTGGGATCCAGCCTCAGGCTGTTTTCCTGCCCCTGCGCCAGAATCGCCTGCGCATCGTCCAGCGACCGCACCAGCGCCTTGGCGGGCTGGCCCAGAAGCCGCAGCGCCCGCAGGCGGCGGCGGCCATAGACGATGCGGAACCGCCCGGGCTGGTCGGGCAGGGGGCGCACCATGATGGGCACCTGCTGGCCATGCGCGCGGATGCTTTCGGCCAGATCGGCCACATCGGCATCGCTGAATTCCAGCCGGTCCTTGGGGCCGCCCGCGTCGATCAGCGCGGGGTCAATCTCGCGCACCGCATTGCTGGACAGATCGCGCAGCGTCGATTTCATGCCGGTCATGGCGCCGGTGGCCGGAAAGCGGGTGCGCTGCTCTGCCGGATCGGCAGCGGCAGGCGGGGGCGGAGGGGTAAAGATGTTGCGCCGTGCCATCAGCCTGCCTTTCTGCCCCAGGCCTGCTGGATGGCCTGTTCGAATTCGTCGGCAACCCCGTTCACGCTTTCCAGAATGCGGTCCAGCGTCTTGCGCACCACCTGCCCGGGATCGAGTTCGTAGATCGTCTGCTGGGTCATGCCCGCGTCAGAGATGGCGGTGGATTTCAGCATCGGCGTGGTCAGCACCTGATCCAGCAGGATCGACCGCAGGAACCCCGCCATCTGCGACTGCGGCACGTCGGTGGGTTCGTAGCGGGCCACGAGGAATTTCAGGAATTTCCAGTCGGTGGGGCCTGTCGCCTCTTCCAGAGTTCTGACGGTTTCTCCAGCCATTTCAAGGAATTGCGCCATGGACGCCACGTCCAGCATCGAGGGTACGACGGTGATCAGCAGCCCCGTGGAGGCCAGAAGCGCCGTCATGGTGGTGAAGCCAAGCTGCGGCGGACAGTCGATGATCACCAGATCATAATCGGCCTCCACCTCGTCCAGCGCAATGGCCAGCCGCTGGGTGAAGGGCGGATCCAGCCGATGCTGCAGCGCATAGGCGGTCTCGGTCTCGTATTCCGACAGCATCAGCCCGGCGGGGGCCAGATCCAGCTTGTGGAAATAGGTCTTGCGGATGACCTGACTCAGCGGCACCGGATCTTCGTAACGCAGCGCGTCATAGACCGTGCCCCCGGCGGCGAATTCGATCTCGGGGCGGTAGCCGAACATGGTGGTCAGGCTGGCCTGCGGATCCATGTCGATGGCCAGCACGCGATAGCCGCGCAGGGCATAGCGCTGCGCGAGATGGATCGCGGTGGTGGTCTTGCTGGAGCCGCCCTTGAAATTGACGATGGAGATGATCTGCAGCCCGTCTCCGTCGCGGCGACCGGGCAGATAGGCGTCGCCATTGCGTCCGGTGCGGGCCATGACCTCGCGGATCGTGTCGATCTCGGCGGCGGAATAGAGCCTGCGACCACGCGCGTCGGTCTCCACCTCGGGGAAATCCCCCTCCTGATGGCGGGTGCGCAGGTTCGACATGCTGATGCCGGTCAGTTCCGAGACTTCGGCAGGATGAAACTTGCGCAGCGATTTGCGGCTGTCCGGCTGGAAGCTGTTGCGCATATGATCGTTGAGCGCGTCCGACAGGCGGGCGGCGTTGCTGCTGATCGTCTCGGCGATCGACCCCGGCAGGGGAAGTTCGGTCGTCTGGTTCATGCTGCCCTCGGGTCTTTTGTTGGACCTCTTGTCTGTCGTCGCACAAACGCGCCTATGGCGCAATCAGGCGACAATGAAACTTCTGGCACGCAACTTGGCAGCAAACAACAGCTTTTTCAGCGGGCGGCAAGAAACTGTGCCGGGGCAGGCTTTGACGGGATCTGAAGATCCGCCATCAAGCTCATGAAATGACTGTGAAATAATCGCTTGTGGATAAGTCGGGCCAAACGCCGCGAAATGCGGTCTTGGGCGGGCCCGCAGGGCAGGGCGCGGCGCGCCTGCAGAATCGGTGGAGCAGGGGCGGCGCTTCAGCGCCGCCGGGGCACGCCCTGCGGCGGCACGCGCTTTGCCGGCAGTTCGATGTTGATCTCGAGACTGGAGAAGTCGTCGCCGCGTTCCATGCGCACGTCGACCGCGTCATTGTCGATCTGCATGTGGCGGCGCACCACCTCCAGAATGTCGCGCTGCAGCTGCGGCAGGAAGTCCGGGGCCTCCGCACTGCTGCCGCGCTCATGCGCGAGAAGGATCTGCAGCCGCTCCTTGGCGGTCTGCCCCGAGGACTGTTTGCGGGGCCACAGGCCGAATCCGAATTTCTTCATGCCGACCGCCCGAACAGCCGGTTGAAGAAGCCGGGCCGTTTCTCGTCTTCGATCCGCATGTCGACCTTGTCGCCCAGAAGCCGCGCCACCGCGTCCTCATAGGCGGCGCTGGCATTGGAGGGCTCGTCCAGCACCACCGGCACGCCGACGTTGGAGGCACGCAGCACCGCCGTGCTTTCGGGGATGATCCCCAGAAGCGGCACGGCAAGGATTTCCAGCACGTCCTCGAGCGACATCATCTCGCCCTTCTTGATGCGGGCGCTGTCGTAGCGGGTCAGCAGCACCTGCGCCTTGATCGGCTCGCCACCTTCTTCGGCGCGCTTGGTCTTGCTGGCCAGAAGCCCCAGCACCCGGTCGCTGTCACGGACCGAGGACACTTCGGGGTTGGTCACCACGATGGCCTCGTCGGCGAAATACATCGCCAGCTGCGCGCCGCGTTCGATGCCCGCCGGGCTGTCGCAGATGATGTAGTCGAATTCCTCGCGCAGTTCGGCCAGCACCTTTTCCACGCCTTCGGTGGTCAGCGCGTCCTTGTCGCGGGTCTGCGAGGTGGGCAGCACCGACAGCGTGTCCAGCCGCTTGTCCTTGATCAGCGCCTGTTTCAGCCGGGCCTCGCCCTGAATCACGTTGATGAAGTCAAAGACCACGCGGCGTTCGCAGCCCATGATCATGTCGAGGTTGCGCAGGCCCACGTCAAAGTCGATGACGACGGTCTTGTGCCCGCGCTTGGCAAGCGCGGCGCTGATGGCTGCGGCAGAGGTGGTCTTGCCGACGCCCCCCTTGCCGGACGTGACGACGATGATCTTGCTCACTCTCTGGTCCTCATTGGAATCCGGTGTCATCCGAGCGCCTCCACACAAAGGTTCTGATCCCGAAGGAAGACCTGCACGGCTTTCCGCCGCAGATGCTCCTCCAGATGTTCGTTGGTCCGGTAGAGCCCGGCAATGGCCAGAAGCTCGGCATCGAGGTTCTGGCAGAAGATACGCGCATTTTCGTTGCCATCGACACCCGCCATGGCGCGGCCGCGCATCCGGCCATAGACATGGATGTTGCCGCTGGCGATCAGTTCGGCGCCCGAGGCCACGGATCCCACCACGATCAGATCGCCGCGTTCGGCATAGATCAGCTGGCCGGAGCGCACCGGCACCGTCACCAGCTTGTTGGCCGGATCGTGCAGCCGGGCGGCGGCATCGGCGCGGCGGCGGGACCGGGTTTCTTCGCGCACGGGCGTGTCGCGCCCGCCGGAGACCGGGATCAGCCCGGCTTCGGTCGCGATGCGCACCTGTTCGGGCCCGGCATTCTGGAACCCGAACACCGCAAGCTTGCGCGCCCGCAGCGCGTCGATCAGCGCGCGCAGCGCGTCCGGATCCGACAGGTTGGTGGCCAGATCCAGATCCAGCACCATGGGCGCGTCGGTATAGAACTGCGGCGTCTGGCGCAGCTGCAGATCCAGCGCCTCGAAAAACGCCGCGTCCACGGGCGCATCCTCGGGACGCAGGGCCACGGCGGTCAGGAACCGTCCCCGGATCTGGAAGGGGCGGATGGTGGTGACGGGTCCGTCACGGGATGTCTGGTCTTGCGTGGGCACGCCTTGTCCTGCGCTCCTGCTCGGATGCGGGCGCGGATTCGACTGCGCACCGCCTGATCTTCCTCCCTAGTGCCTTGCCGGGCTGGGGTCCATCGCGTGCCGCTGGTTTTTATGGGCTAAGCGGGGCCTTGCCGGGGGTCTTATGCTCAATGCCGGTATTGCGGTTCTTCGGCATCAAGCTGACGGCGCAGCGCCGCCAGATGCAGCCGGGCCGACTCCGCGTCGCCCTCGCGCATCTGGTCATAGGCCGCCTGCGCGATCGCTGGATCGACCGGCAGCACCGCCCGCCCGGTGGACATGGCCAGCACCTGCACCTCTGCCGCGCGTTCGAGATAGTAAAGATCATCCCACGCCTCGGCGATGGTGGGGGCCAGCACCATGACGCCATGATGCTTCATGAAGATGATGTCGGCATCGCCCACGGCGCCTGCGATGCGCGCGCCCTCGGTCGCATCCAGCGCGAGCCCGTTGTAATCCTCGTCCACTGCGGTGCGGCCATAGAATTTCAGCGCGGTCTGCCCCGCCCAGACCAGCGGGGGGCCTTCGGTCATCGACAGGGCGGTGGCATAGGGCATGTGGGTGTGAAGGGCGACGCGGGCGCGCGGCACGCGGCGATGCACCTCGGCATGGATGAAAAACGCCGTGGCCTCCGGCTCGCCGTCGCCGTCCAGCACGTTGCCGCCGAAATCGCAGATCAGCAGCTGCGATGCGGTGATCTCGCGGAAGGCGCGGCCATAGGGATTGACCAGAAACAGGTCGTCATGGCCCGGCACCACCGCAGAGAAGTGGTTGCAGATCCCCTCCTCGAAGCCGTTGCGGGCGGCCATGCGGAAACAGGCGGCCAGATCCTCGCGCGCGGTGCGGATCGCGTCGCTGGCAAGGTCGGGCCGGTTCGAACGCCGCGCGACCGCGGCAGGGGAGGCGGGGGTCTGCAGGGGATGGGCCATGATCTTCCTTTATCCTGTGGCAGGAGCCTGCCGCGCGTTTCGGCACAGCGCAAGCCCCTGCTTGGTCGGTCTAGCGCCCGTGGTCCTTGCGCCATGCCTCGAACGCCTCGCGGTGTTCGTCCTTGGTGCAGGGGTAAAGCCCGATGATCGACTGGCCCGCCTTCACCTGCTCCACCACAAAATCCTCGTAGGCGGTCATCTCCACCGCCTCGCTTGCCACCTCGTCCGCGATGGCGGCGGGAATGACGATGACGCAGTCGGCATCGCCCACCACGATGTCCCCCGGAAACACTGGCGTGTCGCCGCAGCCGATCGGGCCGTTGATCTCGATCGCTTCGTGCAGCGTCAGGTTGGTGGGGCTGGAGGGGCGGTGATGATAGGCGGGCATGTCTAGATCGCCGATGGAGGACGCGTCGCGGAAGCCGCCATCGGTGACGATGCCCGCGCCGCCGCGCACCATCAGCCGGGTCACAAGGATATCACCCGCGCTGGCGGCGCGCGCGTCCTTGCGGCTGTCGATCACCATGACATGCCCCTTGGGGCACTGTTCGATGGCCTGCCGCTGCGGATGCTCGGGGTTGCGGAATTCGACCAGCTGGTTGCGGTCCTCGCGCGCGGGCATGTAGCGCAGGGTGAAGGCGGGGCCGACCATGTTGACCCCCTTGGCCTTGACCGGGTGTACGCCCTGGATGACCTGACTGCGTAGGCCGCGCTTGTACAGCGCGGTGGCCAGCGTGGCGACGGACACACCCATCAGCTTGTCGCGGGTTTCGGGATTCATTGGCGGCGCTCCTTCGGGCTGGGTCTGCATCAGAAAATGTCGGGTTCGCCCGCGGCAGGACCGAAGCCGCGTTCGAGGAAGTCGAAATCGCAGCCCTTGTCGGCCTGCAGCACGTGTTTAGAGAACATCCAGCCATAGCCGCGCTGGAACCTCGGCTCGGGCGGGGTCCATGCGGCGCGGCGCGCCTCCAGCTCCTCTTCGGAGACCAGCATGTCAAGCCGCCGCGCGGGCACGTCCAGCCGCACGATGTCGCCGGTTTTCAGCAGCGCCAGCGGCCCGCCGACATAGCTTTCCGGCGCCACATGCAGCACGCAGGCGCCATAAGAGGTGCCCGACATCCGCGCGTCGGAAATCCGCAGCATGTCGCGATGGCCCTGCTTGATCAGCGCCTTGGGGATCGGCAGCATGCCCCATTCCGGCATGCCCGGTCCGCCCTGCGGCCCGGCATTGCGCAGCACCAGCACGTGATCGGGCGTCACCTCCAGCGTCTCGTCGTCGATGGCGGCCTTCATCTCGGGGTAGCTGTCGAAGACCAGCGCGGGGCCTTCATGGACATAGTATTTCGGATCGCAGGCGGCGGGCTTGATGACCGCGCCATCGGGGCAGAGGTTGCCGCGCAGCAGCGCCAGCGAGCCTTCGTGATAGACCGGGTTCGACAGCGGGCGGATCACGTCGTCATTATAGACCACGGCGCCTTCAAGGTTTTCGCCCAAGCTCTTGCCGGTGACGGTCAGGCAGGACAGATCCAGCCGTTCCTCAAGCTGCTTCATCAGCGCGCGCAGCCCGCCCGCATAGAAGAAATCCTCCATCAGGTAATCCTTGCCGGAGGGGCGGACATTGGCGATCAGCGGCGTGGTGCGCCCCAGCGCGTCCAGATCATCCAGCGTGAACTCGACGCCCGCGCGGCGGGCCATGGCGATCAGATGCACCACGGCATTGGTGGAACAGCCCGTGGCCATGGCGGTCACGGCGGCATTGCGCACGGCGGCATCGGTGATGATGCGGTCGGGGGTCAGCTCTTCATGCACCATCTCGACGATGCGGCGGCCACAGGCGGAGGACATGCGCTGGTGTCCGGCATCGGCAGCCGGGATCGACGAGGCGCCGGGCAGGGTCAGCCCCATCGCATCCGTGATCGCCGTCATGGTCGAGGCGGTGCCCATGGTCATGCAGGTGCCGACCGAACGCGCGATGCCGCCCTGAATCCCCAGCCATTCCTCGTCGGAAATGTTGCCCGCGCGGCGTTCGTCCCAGTATTTCCACGCATCCGAGCCCGACCCGAGGATCCGCCCGGCATAATGGCCGCGCAGCATCGGCCCGGCGGGCAGGTAGATCATCGGGATCCCGGCGGTGATGGCGCCCATCACCAGCCCCGGCGTGGTCTTGTCGCAGCCGCCCATCAGCACCACGCCGTCAAACGGGTGAGAGCGGATCATCTCCTCCGTCTCCATGGCCAGCATGTTGCGATAGAGCATCGAGGTCGGCTTGGTGAAGGACTCGTCCACCGACAGCGACGGCATTTCCACCGCAAACCCGCCCGCCTGCGCCACGCCGCGCTTTACGTCCTGCGCGCGTTCGCGGAAATGGCCGTGGCAGGAATTCATCTCGGACCATGTGTTCAGGATGCCGATGATCGGTTTGCCGCGGAAATCTTCCTCGGAATAGCCAAGCTGCATCATGCGCGAGCGGTGACCGAAGCTGCGCAGGTCATCGGGGGCGAACCAGCGGTCGCTGCGCAGCTTGGTGCTGCCTTTGGTCGGATCCTGTGCCATGGGGGCCTCCTCTGCTTTGGGCCTCATGTATGCGCATTCATCATACATGGTCAATCCCGGAGTCTGCGCCATCTATGTGCCGCTTTTGGGTTGAGACAGCCCATGTATCCGCATACAAGCTCAGGCAAGACTGATCGCGGCGAAAGGCGGGCGCATGCACATCCCGGACGGCGGCGAGCCGAAATCCCGGCGGGGCCGGGGGGTGACCATGCAGGATGTGGGCCGCATGGCGGGCGTGTCGCAGGTCACCGTGTCGCGCGCGCTCAGCGATCCCGCCAAGGTATCGCCCGACACGCTGCGCCGCATCACTCAGGCCATCGAGGCGACGGGATTTGTGCCCAATGCGCTGGCAGGCGCGCTGGCCTCGCGCCGCAGCGGGCTGGTCA
The DNA here is from genome assembly GCF_035481585.1 of Salipiger marinus. Taxonomy (NCBI): domain Bacteria; kingdom Pseudomonadati; phylum Pseudomonadota; class Alphaproteobacteria; order Rhodobacterales; family Roseobacteraceae; genus Salipiger; species Salipiger marinus. The sequence goes on from NZ_JAYKSL010000002.1 coordinate 223,990, forward strand.
CGGCGCTGGTGCCGTCGATCACCAACATCATCTATGCCTCCATGGTGCAGGCCTTCGGGCTGCGGATGCGCGACGCGGGCTATCAGATCCTGCTGTCGGAAACCGGCCTGACGCTGGAGGCCGAGGAAGAGACGCTGGCCCGTCACCTGTCGCGCCGTCCCGATGCGGTGCTGCTGACCGGCATCCATCATACGGCGCGCACGCGACGGATGCTGCTGGCCTCCGGCATTCCGGTGGTCGAGGTCTGGGATTTCACCGAAACCCCCATCGACGCCTGCGTGGGCTTCGACCATGCGGCAACGGGCCGGGCGGTGGGCGATCTGGCCGCCGATCTGGGCCATGTGCAGGCGGCGACGGTCTGCGCCGGTGACGAACGCGCGAAGCGGCGCATGGCGGGATTCGCCACGCAGTTCACGCGGCGCGGCGGGCAGGCGGTGCTGGAGCTGGGCTATGACGATCAGGCGAGCCTTGCGCGCGGGCGCGCGGCGCTGGCGCGGCTACTGGACGAGATGGGCTTTGACCGCGGGCTGGTCTTCTGCAGTTCCGACATCCTCGCCCATGGCGTGCTGATCGAGGCGCAGGCGCGCGGGCTGCGCGTGCCGCAGGACATCGCCGTGGTGGGCTTCGGCGATCAGGAGTTTTCGGACGCCACCAATCCCCCGATCAGCACCGTGCATGTCGACCGCGAGGCCTTTGGCCGCGCTGCCGCCGAGGCGCTGCTGTCGGGCATCGAAGGGCGGCGCGATGGCCCCGCCGCGATTGACCTTGGATTTCGCATCCTGCGGCGCGGCTCTGCCTGAGTCAGGGGTAATGTGAGCCGGGCTCATGATCGACATGCCGATTATGAATTGGCATAATGCAGCCCGATCCCTTAGACAGTGCCCTTCCAGACCAGAAGGAACATCCGCCCGTGTCCCGCACCGCTCTTCGCCGCTCCCCGGTATTCGCCCAGCTTGAGGCCGCCGCGCGCGACCGCATCCTGATCCTTGACGGTGCCATGGGCACGCAGATCCAGCAGCTGGGTCTGTCCGAGGGCGATTTTCAGGGCTGCGGCGGCGGCGCCTGTTCCTGCCATCTGCCCCATGCCACAGACCGCCCGCAGCAGGGCAACAATGACCTGCTGAACCTCACCAAGCCCGAGGCGATCGAAGACATCCATTACCGCTACGCCATGGCCGGGGCGGATATCGTCGAGACCAACACCTTTTCCTCCACCACCATCGCGCAGGCGGATTACGCGCTGGAGGCGGCGGTCCATGACCTGAACTTCCACGGCGCGCGGCTGGCGCGGCAGGCGATGGACCGGGCCGAGGCCGAGGATGGCCGCCACCGCTTTGTCGCGGGCGCGCTTGGGCCGACCAACCGCACCGCGTCGATCAGCCCGGACGTGAACAATCCCGGCTTCCGCGCCGTCAGTTTCGACCAGCTGCGCGTGGCCTATGCCGAACAGGCGCGCGCGCTGATCGAGGGCGGCGCCGACATCCTGCTGATCGAGACCATCTTCGACACGCTGAACGCCAAGGCCGCGATCTTTGCCTGTGAAGAGGTATTCGCCGAACGCGGCGAACGGCTGCCGGTGATGATCTCGGGCACCATCACGGACCTGTCGGGGCGCACGCTGTCGGGGCAGACGCCCTCGGCCTTCTGGTATTCGGTGCGCCATGCGCAGCCGCTGACCGTGGGGCTGAACTGCGCGCTGGGGGCCAGCGCCATGCGTCCGCATCTGGCCGAACTGTCGGGCGTGGCCGAGACGCTGATCTGCGCCTATCCCAATGCGGGCCTGCCCAACGAGATGGGCGAATATGACGAGACGCCGGAACAGATGGCCGCACAGGTGGCGGAATTTGCCCGCGACGGTCTGGTGAACATCGTCGGCGGCTGCTGCGGGTCGACCTATGACCACATCCGCGCCATCGCCAAGGCGGTGGAGGGCTTTGCCCCGCGCGCGCTGCCGACGCCCGCGCCGCTGATGCGGCTGTCGGGGCTGGAACCCTTCGTGCTGACGCCCGAGATCCCCTTCGTCAACGTGGGCGAGCGCACCAACGTCACCGGCTCCGCCCGGTTCCGCAAGCTGATCACCAATGGCGACTATGCCGCCGCCCTCGACGTGGCGCGCCAGCAGGTGGAAAACGGCGCGCAGATCATCGACGTGAACATGGATGAGGGCCTGATCGACAGCAAGCAGGCGATGATCGAGTTCCTGAACCTGATCGCCGCCGAGCCGGACATCGCCCGCGTGCCGCTGATGATCGACAGCTCCAAATGGGAGGTGATCGAGGCCGGGCTGAAATGTGTGCAGGGCAAGTCCATCGTCAACTCCATCTCCATGAAGGAGGGCGAGGAGGCGTTCCTGCAGCAGGCGCGGCTGTGCCGGGCCTATGGCGCCGCCGTGGTGGTCATGGCCTTTGACGAGCAGGGGCAGGCCGATACCGAGGCGCGCAAGGTCGAAATCTGCACCCGCGCCTATCAGCTGCTGACCAAGGACGTGGGCTTCCCGCCCGAAGACATCATCTTCGACCCCAATGTCTTTGCCGTGGCGACCGGGATCGAGGAGCACGACAATTACGGCGTGGACTTCATTCAGGCCACCCGGCGCATCACCGACACCTGCCCGCATGTGCATATCTCGGGTGGGGTGTCGAACCTGTCCTTCAGCTTCCGCGGCAACGAGCCGGTTCGCGAGGCGATGCACGCGGTGTTCCTGTATCACGCCATCCAGAACGGCATGGACATGGGCATCGTCAATGCGGGGCAACTGGCGGTCTATGACCAGATCGACCCCGACCTTCGCGAGGCCTGCGAGGATGTGGTGCTGAACCGCACGCCCGCAAACGGCGGCACCGCCACCGAAAACCTGCTGGATCTGGCCGAGAAATATCGCGGGCAGGGCGGGGCCAAGGCCCGCGAAAAAGACATGAGCTGGCGTGAGTGGACCGTGGAAAAGCGGCTGGAACACGCGCTGGTCAACGGCATCACCGAATTCATCGACGCCGATACCGAAGAGGCGCGGCTGGTCGCCGAACGTCCGCTGCATGTGATCGAAGGCCCGCTGATGGCGGGCATGAACGTGGTGGGCGATCTTTTTGGCGCGGGCAAGATGTTCTTGCCGCAGGTGGTGAAATCCGCCCGCGTGATGAAACAGGCCGTCGCGGTGCTGCTGCCCTACATGGAAGAGGAAAAGCGCCTGTCGGGCGGCGAGGGCCGCGAAAGCGCCGGCAAGGTGCTGATGGCCACGGTGAAGGGCGATGTGCATGACATCGGCAAGAACATCGTCGGCGTCGTGCTGGCCTGCAACAATTACGAGATCCTCGATCTGGGCGTGATGGTTCCGGCGGAAAAGATCCTCGCCACCGCCAAGGCCGAAGGCGTGGACGTGATCGGGCTTTCGGGGCTCATCACGCCGTCGCTTGACGAGATGGTGCATGTGGCCTCCGAGATGGAGCGGCAGGGTTTCGACATTCCGCTGCTGATCGGCGGCGCCACCACCAGCCGCGTGCATACGGCGGTGAAGATCCATCCGCGCTACAGCAAGGGGCAGACGGTCTATGTGACCGATGCCAGCCGCGCGGTGGGGGTGGTGTCCTCGCTGCTGTCGCCGGTGCAGAAGCCGCAATATGTGGCCAATGTGCAGGGCGAATATGCCGATCTGGCGGAAAAGCACGCCCGGGCCGAACTGGCCAAGAAACGCCTGCCGCTGGAGGATGCCCGCGCCAACGCGCTGCGGCTCGACTTCCCCGGCACGCCCGCGCCCGGGTTTCTGGGCACCAAGGTCTATCAGGACTGGGATCTGGCGGATCTGGCGCGCTACATCGACTGGACGCCGTTCTTCCAGACATGGGAGCTGAAGGGCGTCTATCCGCGCATCCTTGACGATCCCGCGCAGGGCGAGGCGGCGCGGGCGCTGTTTGCCGACGCGCAGGAGATGCTGGCGCGGATCATCGCGGAGAAATGGTTCAACCCGCGCGCCGTGGTGGGCTTCTGGCCCGCCAATGCGGTGGGGGATGACATCCGGCTTTACACCGATGACAGCCGGACCACGCCGCTGGCCACCTTCCACACCCTGCGCCAGCAGACCACCAAGCGCGGCGACCGGCCCAATGTGGCGCTGTCGGATTTTGTCGCCCCCGAAGGGGTGGCGCCGGATTATGTCGGCGGGTTCGTGGTGACGGCGGGCATCGAGGAAGAGCGCATCGCCAAGGAGTTCGAGGCGGGCAATGACGATTATTCGGCCATTCTGGTCAAGGCGCTGGCTGACCGCTTCGCCGAAGCCTTTGCCGAACGGATGCACGAGATTGTGCGCACCGACCTGTGGGGCTACGCGCGGGAGGAATCCTGCGCGCCCGAGGATCTGATCGCGGAACGTTATGACGGCATCCGCCCGGCGCCGGGCTATCCCGCCCAGCCCGACCATACCGAAAAGACCACGCTGTTCTCGCTGCTGGACGCCACCGCCACCACCGGGGTGGAACTGACGGAAAGCTTCGCGATGTGGCCGGGCTCGTCGGTCTCGGGGCTCTATATCGCGCATCCGGGCAGCTATTACTTCGGCGTGGCGCGGGTGGAACGCGATCAGGTCGAGGATTACGCCGTGCGCAAGGGCATGACGCTGGCCGAGGTGGAGCGCTGGCTGGGGCCGATCCTGAACTATGTGCCGAATGGCGTGGACACGCTGGCCGCACAGTAACCCGCCCGATGCGGGTCCGCGCAGCGCGCCGCCTTCGGGTTGACGCGGGCCGGACCCGGGGGCATCCCTTGCACCGGAGAAAACCGCCCCGGATCAAAGGACTGCCGCCATGAGCATCACCGCAACCACGCTTCGCCCCGTGTCGGATACCGGGCTTGAGGTGACCGCGCTGGGGCTGGGCAGCGCGCCGCTTGGCGGGCTTTACGGCGATGTGCCCCGCACCGAGGCGCTGGCCGTGATCGAGGCGGCATGGGACCGGGGCCTGCGCTATTTCGACACCGCGCCCATGTATGGCCTGACCCGGTCAGAACATCTGATGGGCCATGTGCTGCGCGAAAAATCCGAAGGCTTCACGCTGTCCACCAAGGTGGGCCGCCTGATGACCACTGCGCGGGCCGGGCGCGACCTGCCGCCGCCGCCCAAGAAGAACCGCCTTGATCCCGGCTTCGCCAATGCGCTGCCCTTCCGCGAGGTGTTCGATTACAGCTATGACGCCATCATGCGCAGCTATGATGACAGCCAGCAGCGGCTGGGGCTGACCCGGCTCGACCTGCTTTTCGTGCATGACATCGGCAGCCTCACCCATGGCGAGGCGCAGCCCCGCCACTGGGAGGCGCTGACCAAGGGTGGCGGTTTCCGCGCCCTGCAGGAGCTGAAAGCGGCGGGCGACATCAAGGGGTTTGGCCTTGGCGTCAACGAATGGCAGGTCATCCGCGACGCGCTCGAGGAGACCGATCTGGACTGCTGCATGCTGGCCGGGCGCTATTCCCTGCTCGACCGCGACGCGGAAGACACCTTCCTGCCGCTGGCGCAGGCGCGCGGCGTCGCGCTGATGCTGGGCGGCGTGTTCAATTCCGGCATCCTTGCCGCCCCGAAAGGGGCGCCGCAGATGTTCAACTATGCCGAGGCGCCCGCGGCCATCGTGGCCCGCGCCGATGCGCTGCGGGCGGTCTGCGACGATCACGGCGTGCCGCTGGGGGCTGCCGCGCTGCGCTTCCCGCTGCGGCATCCGGCGGTCACCAGCGTGGTGATCGGCGCCAAATCCCCCGACCAGCTGCACCAGAATGTCGACTGGTTCGGCACCGACCTGCCCGACAGCCTGTGGTCCGATCTGGACGCAGCGCTGGCCAATGCCCCCGCTGCCTGAGGAGAGCCGCGATGCTGAAATCTGTAGACCCCCTGCTGACCGGCGATCTGCTCGCCATCCTGCGTGACATGGGCCATGGCGACGAGATCGTCGTGGTGGATGGCAATTTCCCCGCAGCCTCTGTGGCGCAGCGTCTTGTGCGCCTGCCCGGCATCGCTGCCGACCGCGCCGCCGAGGCGATCCTGTCGCTGCTGCCGCTCGATGATTTTGTCGACCAGCCCGCCGCCGCCATGGCCAGCCCCGAGGGCCGCCCCGAGATCTATGACGATTTCGACCGGGTGCTGGCGGCGGCCCATGGCGCGCCGGTGTCGCTGCAGGAGATCGACCGCTTCGCCTTTTACGACCGCGCCCGCACCGCCTATGCCGTGGTGGCCACCGGCGAGCGTCGGCTTTACGCCAACCTGATCCTGAAAAAAGGCGTGATCCGCACATGATCGACGCGCATCAGCATTTCTGGCGGGTGGAGCGCGGCGATTACGGCTGGCTGACCCCCGATCTCGGCGACCTTTACCGCGATTTCACCCCCGAGGATCTGGCGCCGCTGAACGCCGCCTCCGGCATCACGCGGACCATTCTGGTGCAGGCCGCCGAAACCGAGGCCGAGACCGACTTCCTGCTCGATCTCGCCGCGCGGAACGGGTTTGTCGCGGGCGTGGTCGGCTGGCTCGACATGACGGCGCCGGATTTTGCCGCGCGGCTGGATCATTACGCCGCTCAGCCGAAATGGCTGGGCCTGCGCCCGATGCTGCAGGATCACGAGCCCGCGCTGATCGAAACCCCCGCCTTCCACTCGGCCCTGGCCGAGGTGGCGCGGCGCGACGTGCCCTTCGACATCCTGACCTTCCCGCGCCACCTGCCCGCGATGAGCGCCGCGCTGAACGCCGCCCCCGGCCTGCGGGGCGTGGTGGATCACCTGTCCAAACCCGACATGACCGCAGCCGGGCTGGGGCAGTGGGGGCAGGATATGGCTCAGCTTGCCGCCCATCCAAGGCTCATGTGCAAGATCTCCGGCATGGTGACCGAGGCGGGCGCGGACTGGTCGGCAGAGCGCATCCGGCCCTTTGTCCGCCATGTGGCCGAGCATTTCGGCCCGGACCGGCTGATCTTCGGCACCGACTGGCCGGTCTGCACGCTGGCCGCCAGCCACGCGCAGGTGGTCGATCTGGCCCGCAGCCTGCTGGGCGAGATCTACGGCCCCGAAGACCTGCACAAGATCTTCACCACCAACGCCGCGCGGTTCTACGGCCTAGCCCCCGTCTGAGCCGCGCCGCTTCTCGCGCAGGCGGTCGAACCAGTCGAGCCGCTTGCGCATCTCGCGCTCGAATCCCCGGTCGGGCGGATCGTAGAACCGCGTCCGTTCCATGGTTTCGGGGAAATAGTCCTGCCCGGAAAACCCGTCCTCTGCGTCGTGGTCATAGGCATAGCCCGCGCCATAGCCCTGATCCTTCATCAGGCCGGTGGGGGCGTTCAGGATATGCTTGGGCGGCGGTTCGGACCCGGTCTTGCGCGCCATGGCGCGGGCCTGCTTATACCCGACATAGCCCGCGTTGGATTTGGGCGCGAGGGCGAGATAGATCACCGACTGCGCCAGCGCCAGTTCCCCCTCGGGCGAGCCCAGCCGTTCATAGGTTTCCCATGCGTGCAGCGCGTGGCTTTGCGCCTGCGGATCGCCAAGGCCGATATCCTCCACCGCCATGCGCACCAGACGGCGGGCAAGGTAGCGCGGATCCTCGCCACCCTCCAGCATCCGGGCGAACCAGTAAAGCGCGGCATCGGGATCGGATCCGCGGATGGATTTGTGCAGGGCCGAGATCAGGTTGTAATGCTCGTCGCCCGATTTGTCGTATTGCGCGGCCCGCCGCTGCAGCCGCGACGCCAGATCCTTGGGGGCAAGCGGCGCCCGCACCTTCATGAAGGCGACCTGCTCCACGAGGTTCAGCATGGCCCGCCCGTCGCCATCGGCCATCTCCACCAGCGACAGGCGCGCGTCTTCGGTCAGCGGCAGCTTGCGCCCCAAAGTGGCCTCGGCGCGGTCCAGCAGTTCTTCCAGCGCGGTGGGATCGAGCCGGTTCAGCACCAGCACCTGCGCGCGCGACAGGAGCGCGCGGTTCAGCTCGAAAGACGGGTTTTCGGTGGTGGCGCCCACCAGCACGATGGTGCCATCCTCCATATGCGGCAGGAAGCCGTCCTGCTGCGCCTTGTTGAAGCGGTGGATCTCGTCGACAAACAGCAGCGTGCCCTGACCGGCGCGGCGGCGCTGCTTGGCGGCGTCGAACACCTTGCGCAGTTCCGGCGTGCCGGAAAAGATCGCGCTGATCTGCACGAAGGCCCGGTCAGAGGCATCGGCCAGAAGCCGCGCGATGGTGGTCTTGCCCACCCCCGGCGGCCCCCACAGGATCAGCGAGCTGAGCTGCCCCGCCGCCAGCATCCGCCCCAGCGGCGCCTCGGGATCCAGCAGATGCGCCTGACCGATGACCTGCGACAGATCACCGGGCCGCAGCCGGTCGGCCAGCGGACGGTCGCGCGCCTCGGGTTCGGGGCTGCGGGAAGGGGGGGCGTGGTCGTCGAAAAGATCGCTCATGCCCCGATCCTAGCGCCCCGCGCGGGCAATGGAAATCGTCTCCGCGTCAGCGGTCCATGCGGTCGCGCAGGCGGTAATATTCGATGGCAAGGCTGCCATAGACCGGATGCAGCCCGTGGAAGGGCAGGGGGCGCAGACGGTCCTCTACCGGCAGGGGCAGGGGGGTGCCATGGGCCAGATGCGCCGCCATCACCTGACCCAGCGCCGTGGCCAGCGCCACGCCGCGCCCGTTGAAGCCGGTGGCGGCCAGCAGACCGGGCGCGGGCGCCAGCAGCCGCAGCCGGTGGTCGGGGGTCATGCCGACCCGCCCGAACCAGTGGTGATCCATGGCAAAGCTGCGCCCGAAGATCCGGGTCAGTTCCGCCGCGATCCGGTGAAAGGCGGCGGGGCCCTGCGGTTCGGCAAAGCTGCCCCGCCCGCCCAGCATCAGGCGGTTCTGCGGCCCGATGCGGAAATAGGTGCCGACGCGCCGCGCCTCTGACACCACGGCGCCCTGGGGCAGGATGCGGGCCAGATCGGCGGGATCAAGCGGCGCCGTCGCCACCTGAAAGCTGTGGGCGGGCAGGGTGGCGCGGCGCAGGTCGGGATCGAACCCTGCGGGCGTGTAGACATTGCTGGCCAGCACCACCTGATCGGCGCTGACCGTGGCACCGCTGCCTGTGCGCGCCTGCCAGACGCCGCCGTCGCGCACCAGCGACACCACGGGCGTGTCGCCATAAAGCCGGGCTCCGGCGGCGAGGGCGGCCTGCGCTAGACCGCGCGCGAATTTCAGCGGATGGATCTTGCCCGCGCGGCGGTCGATCCAGCCACCGCAGAAGCTGCGGCTGCCAGTGGCGCGTTCCATGGCGGCGGCATCCAGCCAGTCCACCGGTGCGCCGCGCGCGGCCCATTGCGTCATCCGCGCGCGCAGTCCGGGCAGATGGACCTGCGCCATGCCCGCCTGAATCCAGCCCGCCTGCTGCGCGTCGCAGTCGATCCCCAGCCGGTCCACCAGCGCAAAAAGCCGCGCGGCGGTGGATCCGGCGAAGTCTGTCGCCTGCGCCCCCCAGAGCTGGTCCAGCGCGTCGGGATCATCCTTCAGCCCCGGGATCACCTGCCCGCCATTGCGCCCCGAGGCGCCGTGACCGGGCTGCCGCGCCTCCAGCAGCACCACGTCCACGCCTGCCTCGGCCAGATGCAACGCGGTGGACAGGCCCTGAAACCCGGCGCCGATCACCAGCACGTCGGCGCGCAGGCTGTCGTGCAGCGGCGGCAGGTCAGCCGGGGCGGGCGCGGTGGCGGCCCAGATCGAGGTCAGTGGCATGGCACGCCCTTTACATCACGTGGCGGACGCGGCGCAGGAAATCCTGCGTGCGCGGGTTCTGCGGATGGACCAGCACCTGTTCGGCCAGCCCCTGTTCGGCGATGCGCCCCTTGTCGAGGAAGAACACGTTGCTTGCCACCTCGCGGGCGAACTGGATCTCGTGGGTGACAATGAGCATGGTCATATGCTCCTGAGCAAGATCGCGCAGCACCGACAGCACCTCGCCCACCATCTCCGGATCCAGCGCCGAGGTGGGCTCGTCGAGCAGGATCGCCTCGGGCCGCATGGCCAGTGCCCGGGCGATGGCCACCCGCTGCTGCTGGCCCCCCGACAGCGCCGAGGGGTAGAAATCGCGCTTGTCCGACAGGCCGACGCGGCGCAGATGCTCCTCGGCGCGGGCACGGACCTCCTCGCGCGGCTCCCGCAGCACCTGCACCGGTCCTTCCATGACGTTTTCCAGCGCCGTCATGTGCGGGAACAGGTTGAAGCGCTGGAACACCATGGCGACGCGTGTGCGGATGCGGTGGATGCTGGGCGCATGGGCATCGACCCTTTCGCCATCCACAAGGATGTCGCCCTTCTGGTAATCCTCCAGCCCGTTGACGCAGCGCAGCATGGTGGATTTGCCAGAACCGGAGGCGCCGATCAGGCAGACCACCTGTCCCTTTTCGACCTCGGCATCGATGCCGGTCAGCACCTCGTGGCGGCCAAAGGATTTGTGCAGGTTCAGGAACCGGATCACAGCGCCGCCCCCATGCGTTTTTCCACCCGCCGCATCAGCATGTTGAGCGGGATCGTCAGGCACAGGTAAAGCAGCGCCACCATGGTGAAGACCGTCATGTTGTCAAAGGTCGAGGAGGCCAGCATCTTGCCCTGCATGGTCAGTTCGGCGACCGAGATCACCGAGACCTGACTGCTGTCCTTCAGCAGCATGACCATGTTGTTGCCATAGGGCGGCAGCGCGATGCGGAAGGCCTGCGGCAGCACGATGCGGCGCATCATCCGGCCATGTTTCATGCCGATGGATTTGGCGGCCTCGATCTGGCCCTTGTCCACGGCGGCGATGCCGCCCCGGAAGGTTTCGCCGATATAGCAGGAATAGATCAGCGCCAGACCCAGCACCCCGGCCTGAAAGGCGGTCAGGTCAAGCCCCAGTTCCGGCATGACGAAATAGATGTAGAAGAGCACCACAAGGATCGGGATCCCGCGCAGGAATTCCACGATGTAACGCGCGGGCAGTTCCAGCGCCCGGCGGCCCGAGCTGCGCAGCATCGCCCAGACCAGCCCCAGCGCCGAGGCAAGGATCAGCGCCAGCACGGTAACGGCCACGGTGCGCCACAGCCCGGTGGCCAGCAGCGGCAGGTAATCGAGCATCCGCTCGGAAAGAGGCGGCATGAGGCCCTCCTGTTCGGCAGCAGGGTGTCCCGCGACGGCGCGCCGGACACCCCGAAAGGGTCAGAGCCCGTATTTCGCGAAAATCTCTGCCAGCTCGCCGCTGTCTTTCATGGCGGCGATGGCGGCATTGACCTCGGACAGAAGCTCGGGCTTGTCCTTCGACACGGCCAAGGCCACGTTGCCCACGCTCATCGGCTCGTAATCCTCCACCAGCCGCACGCCAAGGGCCGGATTTTGCGCGACCTGATAGGCGATGATCGGCTTGTCGCCAAAACCCGCCTTGATCCGCCCCAGCTTCACGTCGCGCATGATGTCCACAAGGCTGTCGTAAAGCTTCACCTCGCTGAAGATGCCCTTGGCCTGCAGCTGGTCGGCAAAGGTGGTGCCGATCTGCGCGCCCACGACCTCGCCCGCCAGATCGTCAATCTGATATTCGCCCGCATCCTCGGCGGCCACGAACAGAGCATCACCATAGCTGTAGACCGGATCGGAAAAATCCACGACCTCGCGCCGGGTGTCGGTGGCGAACATGCCCGCCGAGATCAGGTCGATCTTGCCGGTCTGCAGCGCCGGGATCAGCGCGGAAAACTGCGTCAGCGCAAATTCCGGGGTGGCGCCCATATCCTCGGCGATGGCGGCGGCCAGATCCACCATGGCCCCGGTGGGCTGCTGGCTGGCGGTGTCCACAAAGGTGAAGGGCACGCCGGTGGTGGTGACGCCCACGGTCACCTCCTGCGCTTGGGCGGTCATCGCGCCAAAGGCAAGCGCCCCGGCAAGGGCAAGCGGAAAAAGGTTCATGCAAGGCTCCCTGTGTCTGGCGCGTCTCTGCGGCCCGTCGGGCGCGGCGCGCTTTGTGATGTGGTATCTTCACGATATTGAAGAAATGTCCCGATGCAAGCGCAAAGCTTCATTTTGTTCATCCCAGTGAAATTCCCGCAGGCCTTGCGTGTTTTGCTTCATTTCTCCACGGGGTGACGCTAGAAAGAACCACGGCCTGTCGGCCCCTTGCCTTCACACAGATGAAAACGCCCATGTCCCTACTTGATACCGAAGCGCGGCTGCAGAGTGATCCCTCGGGGGATATGGACGACGTGTCGCTGGGAGAGGCGGTGCGCCGTGCCCGCAAGTCGCGCGGTCTGTCGCTGCAGGTGGTGGCCGATGGCGTGGGCATTTCCACCGGGCTGCTGAGCCAGATCGAACGCGGCATCTCCTCGCCGTCGATCCGCAACCTGCGCGCCATCTGCGACGTGATCGGCATTCCGTTCCTGTCGCTGTTCGCCAGCGATGACGCGACCAGCCGCGAGGCGGGCATGATCGTGCGCGCGGGCCACCGCCGCACCGTGGATTTTGGCGATCGCGGCATGGTGAAATCCTTTGTCAGCGCCCATGACGAGGGCGCGCTGCAGGTCATGGAACTGGTGCTGTCGCCCGGCGGCGGGTCCGGCGACGACCCCTATACCCACGAGGGCGAGGAATGCGGGCTGGTGCTGGCCGGACGCCTGGAGCTTTGGGTGGATGACATCCGGCACCTGCTGGCCGAGGGCGATGCCTTCCATTTCGAAAGCCGCCGCCCGCACCGGTTCCGCAATGCGGGCGCCGACGAGACGCGGGTGCTTTGGGTGACCACGCCGCCGGTCTGGTGAGCCTGCGGAATTCCGTCCGGTTTCAGGAACACATCTCCGTCTTCGCTGTTTGGAGGGTCAGTGCGCCACGACAGCGGCGCAATCAAACGCGAGGAGAAGATCACAATGAAATTTCTGCTGAGCACCACAGCCGTTCTGGTCACCGCGGCGCTGCCCGCCTTCGCACAGGACACCCAGACGCAGGGCACCCAGATGCAGGGCACCCAGATGCAGGGCACCCAGATGCAGGGGGGCCAGATGTTCATGAGCGGGCCTTCGGAAACCAGCCTGATGGCCTCTGATCTGAACGGCATGAACGTCTATCGCAGCGACGAGGCGGTGCAGGACACCGGCATCGACGGCATGCAGGACTCGTGGGAAGACGTGGGCGAGATTCACGATGTGGTCATCTCCCGCGATGGTCGTGTCGAGGCGGTGCTGATCGACATGGGCGGCTTTCTGGGCATGGGCGAACATCGGGTCGCCATGAGCATGGACGCGCTGAGCTTCGCCTCTGACGAGTCCACCGAGGATCCGGGTGATTTCTTCGTGGTCGTGACTGCCGACAACGCGTCGATGCAGGACGCCCCCGCCTATGATCAGGGCGACCAGACCGGCGCGGCCACCGGCACGTCGGGCATGCCCGCGGCCACCACCGGGGGCGACAGCGGCAACGCTGCCAACCTGCAGGAGAACGAGGCCGAGCAGGTGGGCAACGAGCCGACCACATCCGACACCGAGCGCCCGGTCGAGACCACAACGCCGACGCAGGACATGCCCGCGACCGGCGATGACCAGACGGCCACGGACGATACCGAAGGCACGTCGCAGTATAACCCGCAGACCGGCGTCACCCCCGGCACCGGCGCCACCGCGCAGGACATGCGCGCGACGCCCGAAGGCTATGCCGAAGCGCCCACCGAGGATCTGACCGCCGAGATGCTGACCGGCGCCACGGTCTATGGACCGGGCGACGAGAGCCTTGGCGACGTGGCCGAGATCCTGCTGTCCGATGATGGCAGCGTCGATGCGGTGATCGTGGATGTGGGCGGCTTTCTGGGCATCGGTGCCAAGCCGGTGGAACTGAACCTGTCGGACATCCAGATCCTGCGCCAGTCCAATGGCGGCGCGGTGATCGTGTCGGTGCCGATGACCGAGGAAGAGCTCGAGTCGATGCCCGAATATAACGACTGATCCGCCGACCGGCGCCGCCCCTCTGGCGCCTTGCGGAACGTCAGGCCGGGCCTTCGGGCCCGGCTTTTGCATGTCTGCCGCTCTGGTCCGGCGCGCTATGGCTCGCGTCGGGCCAGAATGTCGACCACCACCAGATAGGAACTGGCGATGTGGCTGCGCATCAGGCGGCGCGTCGTTTCGGCATCGCGGGCAAGGATCGCCTGCGCGATGGCGTCATGTTCGGCGCGCGAGGTTGAAAGCCGCCGCGTGTCGGCCTGAAAATTCGCGGCCCGCCAGGCCTGGGTGCGCAGGTTCATCTCGTCCAGCGTGGTGGCCAGCGCCGCGTTGCGCGCGCCTGTCTTCAGGCTGGCATGAAAGCGCGCGTTGATCGCGCCATAGCGCAGCGCATCCTCGCCGCAGGATTTCCCCTCGTCGAGCAGGGCCAGCATCTGCTGCCGCTCGATTTCGGTCATGCGGCTTGCCGCCAGTGCCGCCAGCACGCTTTCCACCTCTCCCACCGCTTCGAACAGATCGGCCAGATCGGCGGCCTTCATCCGGCGCACGACAAAGGCGCGCCGCGCGCCGCGTTCGGCAAGGCTTGCCTGTTCCAGACGGTGCAGCGCCTCGCGCACCGGGGTGCGGGACACGCCGAACTGTTCCGCCAGCGCCTGTTCGGCCAAGGGCTCTCCGGGCAACATGCCGCCCGCCACGATGCGTCCCACCAGCGTGTCGAAGATGCTTTCTGCTGTTCGAATAATCACCTGCGATCCGCCTTCGCCGAAATGAACACTTTAACCTTGTATATGTATACATAACCTCCCAGCCTGATTCCACCCTGCGGACGGATCGGAGCGGAGGAAACACATCAAATGCCGGTCAATCGGGCGACCCCATCAGAGCCGGAACAACCGGACAGGGCCGCTGCCCGCTGCACGGAAAAGGGAGGAGACCATGCCAACAGGAGAGACACGACATGACGCAAGTCGACCACAAGAAGCTGCTGGCCGAACGGCTGTCGGCGCGGCTTGGCCGCCGGGCCGTGCTGAAGGGTCTGGGTGCGGGCATCGTTGCCGCCAGCACCGCAGGCAGCTTTCCCGCCATCGCCCGCGCCCAGCAGAGCGGCCATCTGAAGATCGCCTCGATCAAGGTGATCGACACGCTGGACCCGCATTTCACCGGATTCCTGTCCGCCATTCAGGTCATCAACAACATCCATAACGGCCTGCTGAAGATCACCTATGACGGCACGGAGGTGAAATTCGAACCCGATCTGGCCGAGACATGGGATCTGGAAGACGACAAGACCCATGTGTTCAAGCTGCGCGAGGGGGTGATGTTCCATGACGGCACGCCCTGCGATGCCGAAGCGGTGAAATTCTCGCTGCTGCGCGTCAAGGAAGGCACGCCCGCCTCGCCGCATGCCTGGAAGCTGGAACTGCTGAGCGAGGTCGAGGTGGTCGACCCGCTGACCGTCAAGCTGCATTTCTCCGAACCCTATGCCTTCCTGCCGGTGGCGCTGAACGGCTCCACGGGCCGCGCGGGCACCATCGTCAGCCCCGCCGCCGTGCAGAAATACGGCGCCGATTATGGCCGCAACCCGGTGGGGACGGGGCCGTTCAAATTCGTGTCGTGGCGCGAGAATGACGCCATCGAACTGGAGGCGAATCCCGACTATTTCGAACCCGGCATGCCCAAGCTGGAACGCGTGACCTTCGTGCTGATGAACGAGGCCTCCACGGCGCTGGCCGCGCTGATGTCGGGCCAGATCGACGGCATGACCGACTGCCCGATGCAGCTGGTGGATCAGGTCGCCAAATTCCCCCGCGCCACGCTTTATGGCGAGATCGAGGGCAACTACACCTTCCTTGGCATGAACTGCAAAAGGGGCCCCTTCACCGACATCAACCTGCGCCGCGCCGCTGCTTGGGCGCTGGACCGCGACACGCTGGTGAAACAGGCCTATTTCGGGCGGGCGCAGGCGGCCTTCACCCCGATCTCGCCGCCCATGACCGGCTTTTTTGATCCCGACATCGCCACCTCCGGACGCGGCCAGTGGTTCGATCTGGAAAAGGCCAAATCCTTCCGCGCGCAGGCCGCCGAGCAGGGCGAGGTCGAAGTCACCTACATGATGGCCGAACGTGGCCCGGTGGGCACCCGCGTCGCCCAGACCATCGCGCCCATGCTGGCGCAGGTCGGCATCAAGGCCAATCTGGAACTGATCGAACCCGCAGCCTGGGTCAAACGCCGCAACGAGGGCGATTTCGACCTTTACGATTTTGAATGGGTGGCGGACCTTGATCCCGACGAGGCGATCTATCCCGAATTCAAGTCGGACGGCGCGTGGAACTTCTGCGGCTGGGTCAACACCGAATTCGACGATCTGTGCAAGCGCGCGCAGGTGCTGCTGGATACGGCGGAACGGGCCAAGCTCTATCACGCCGCCGAGGATCTGCTGATGGACGAGGCGCCCATCGGGATCATGACGCATATGCCCATCTACAAGGTGTTTTCCAACAAGGTTCAGGGCTTCCAGTATATCCCCGCGGATCTGGTCAACCTGCACACGGTCAGCCTCGCCTGATGCTGCGGCAGGCCCTTGGAAAGATCGGGCAGACGCTGGTCGTGCTGTTCATCGTCTCGGTTGCCACCTTCGGCTTGCTGAAGCTGGCACCGGGCGACCCGGTCCAGATCATGCTTGGCTCGGAATACTCGCCAGAGGCCTACGAGCAGCTGACAATCGAGATGGGGCTGGACCGGCCCTTTCTCACCCAATACATTGATTGGGCTACAAATTTCGTGACGGGCGACTGGGGCACCTCTTTTGTCGCCCGCACCGACATCTTCACCTATGGTTTCATGGAGGCGCTGCCCGTCACGCTGACGCTGGCCTCCTTCTCGCTGGCCTTCGCCATCCTGATCGGCGTGCCGCTGGGGGTGCTGTCGGCGGTGAAGAAGGACACGGCCTTCGACGCGGGCTCGGCGGTGCTGGCGCTGACCGGCACGGCCTTTCCGTCCTTCCTGCTGGGGATCCTGCTGATCTGGTTCTTCGGGGTCAAGCTGGGCTGGTTCCCGGTCATGGGCTATGTCTCGCCATGGCAGGATTTCTGGGGCGGGCTCTATCACATGATCCTGCCCGGGCTGACGCTGTCGACCTATTTCATCGCCATGATCACCCGGCTGACCCGCGCCACGCTGATCGAGGTGCTGGAACAGCCCTATATCGCCGCCGCCCGGGCGCGGGGCGAACCGGGCTGGCGGGTGATCTGGGTGCATGGCGTGCGCAACATTGCCATGCCGCTGGTCACCATTCTGGGCCTTCAGCTGGGCACGCTGCTGCAGGGCACGGTGCTGACCGAGACGGTGTTCAACCTGCCCGGCATCGGCCAGATGCTGACCAGCGCCGTGCTGGGCCGCGAATACATGGTGGTGCAGGCGGGGGTGATGATGACCGCCTTCCTGTTCATCGGGGTCAACCTGCTGGTGGACCTGTCCTATCCCATCCTTGACCCCAGACTGAGAGACCGCAGATGACCGTGCAGGCTCCTCTTCTTTCTGCGCCCGCCGCGCGCAGGCGCCGCGGGCGGCGCTCCATCTTCCTGCGGCGTCCGTTCTTCACCGTGGCGCTGATCGTGGCGGCGGGCTATCTGCTGGCCGCCATCTTCGCGCCATGGGTCGCGCCCTATGACCCGGTGCTGCAGGACATCAACGCGATGATGATGCCGCCCTCTGGCGCGCATCTGCTGGGCACCGACAGCTACGGACAGGACATCCTGTCGCGCGTCATCTTCGGCGCGCGCTACGCGCTGGTCATCGGCCTCTGCTCCGTGCTGATCGGGGCAGCGGGCGGGCTGGTGATCGGGCTTGCCGCCGGGCTGGCGGGGGGCTGGGTGGAATGGGCGCTGATGCGGCTTATCGACAGCATCCTTGCGCTGCCCTCGCTGATCCTTGCCGTGGCCTTCATCGCCATTCTGGGGCAGGGGGTCGACAAGGTGGTGATCGCGGTGGGTCTGTCGATGATCGGCCCCTTTGCCCGCACCGTGCGCGCCGACGTGATGCAGGTGCGCGTGCAGGGCTTCATCGAAGCGGCGCATCTGATGTCGATCCCGTCGCTGGCGGTGGTCTGGCGCCATGTGCTGCCCAACGTGATCTTTCCGCTGGCGGTGCAGGTGACGATCCGGATTTCCGAGGCGATCCTTGTCTCCTCCTCGCTGTCCTTTCTGGGCATCGGGGTCACGCCGCCCACGCCCGACTGGGGGCTGATGATCGCCGAGGGCCGCGATTTTGTCAGCTTCGCACCGTGGATGTCGGCCATGCCCGGCTTTGCGCTGGCGCTGCTGCTGATCGCCCTGTCCATCGTGGGGGATGGCATCCGCGAGGAAGTGGATCCCAAAAGCCGGAGGGGCGCATGAAAATGGATGCCATTGCCGCCGACCCGCTGCTGGCCGTCACCGACCTGACCGTCTATCGCGGTCAGGCCAAGATCCTCGACCGGGTGAGCCTGTCGCTGGCGCGCGGCGAGACGCTGGCGCTGGTCGGCGAAAGCGGCGCGGGAAAATCCACCATCGCCACCGCGCTGATGCGGCTTCTGGACGGCGCCGAGGTGGAGGGGCAGGCCGATCTGAGCGGCGCGGGCGATCTGCTGGCCCTGCCAGAGGCGCAGATGGTGCGGCTGCGCGGGCGGCGGATGTCGATGATTTTTCAGGATGCGGGCGCCGCGCTCAACCCCGCCTATACGGTGGGGCGGCAGCTGATTTCGGTGCTGCGCCGCACCATGGGGCTGGACCGGGCTGCCGCGCGCGCCCGGGCGGTGGATCTGTTCACGCAGGTCGGCATCAACGATGCCGAGGCGCGGCTTGGCGCCTTTCCGCATCAGCTGTCGGGCGGGATGCAGCAGCGCGTCATGGTGGCCATCGCCCTTGCCGGCAATCCCGACCTGCTGCTGGCGGATGAACCGACCTCGGCGCTCGACGTGACCATTCAGGCGCAGATCGTGCGGCTGATCCTGTCGCTGACCCGCGACCGGGGGGCAAGCTGCATCTTCGTGCTGCATGATCTGGCGCTGGCCAGTCAGGCCTGCGACCGCATCGTGGTGCTTTACGCCGGGCAGGTGGTGGAATCCGGCCCCGCCCATGACGTGCTGACCCGCAACCGCCACCCCTATACCCGCCAGCTGCAGGGCTGCGTGCTGGAAATCGGGCGCAAGGATCTGCTGGCGCCCGAAGGCAACGTGCCCTCGCATGACCAGATGCCCGAGGGCTGCCGCTTTGCCACCCGCTGCCCGCGCGCCCTGCCGCATTGCGCGACCGAGCCGCCGCCGCTGGCCCCCGCCGATCCCGCCCGCACCGGTCCGCTGGATCACGCCTTTGCCTGCTGGAACCCGGAATGAGGCCCGCATGATGAAAGACATGTCCGCCATGACCGATCCCCGCCAGCCGCCCGCGCCGACCCGCGCGCCGGTCTTTGAACTGATCGAGGTGGAAAAGGTGTTCCAGATCCGCCGCCCCGGCGCGGGCCTGCGCCGCGATACCGTCGGCCTGCGCGCGCTGGACGGGGTGCGGCTGCGCGTGGAACAGGGCGCCTCGCTGGCGCTGGTGGGCGAAAGCGGCTCTGGCAAATCCACGCTGCTGCGGGTGCTGCTGGGGCTTGATGCGCCCACGGGGGGCCGCGCGCTGTATCACGGGCGCCCGATCCGCGAGGTGCGCGCCGAAGGCCCGCGCTTTGCCCGCGATGTGGCGATGGTCTATCAGGACGCGCGCGGCTCGCTGGACCCGCGCATGACCATCGGTGCGCTGATCGCCGAACCCTTGCGGCATTTCGGCATCGTGCCCGGCGGGCAGGTGGCGGGCCGGGTGGCGGAGCTGCTGGCGCGGGTGGGCCTGCCTGCGGATGCGGCGCAGCGGTATCCGGCGGGGCTGTCGGGTGGTCAGGTGCGGCGCGTGGCCATCGCCCGGGCGCTGGCCTCCGAACCCTCTGTGCTGGTGGCGGACGAGGCGGTGTCGGGGCTTGATGTCTCCACGCAGGCGCAGCTTCTGACGCTGCTGCGCGGGCTGCAGCGCGACATGGGGCTGACGCTGGTCTTCATCACCCATGATCTGGGCGTGGCGAGCTATCTTTGCGAAGAGATCGCGATCATGTATCTGGGCCGCATCGTGGAAACCGGTCCCACCGATGCCGTGCTCGCCGCCCCCGCGCATCCCTATGCCGCCGCCCTGCGCGCCGCTGCGCCGCGGTTTTTCGAACCGCTGCCCGAACCGCTGCCGGGCGAGATCCCCAGCCCGCTTGACCTGCCGCCCGGATGCCGCTTTTCTGGGCGCTGTCCCATGGTGCAGCCCGACTGCCAGACGCGCGACCCGCAGCTGGGCCGCCATGGCGAAGGGCGCGCTGTCGCCTGTCTTCACCCGCTTGGCGCCGCCTGACGGCCCCTATTTCCAGATTTGCAGGATAGATCCCGAATGTTCGACTTTTTCTCCGCCCGCCGCCCCGACACGCTGGCCTCGCGCGCGATGATCGCCACCTCGCATCCGCTGGCCACTGCCGCCGGGCTCGAGATGCTGGGCCGGGGCGGTCTGGCCGTGGATGCAGCACTGGCCGCCGTGGCGGTGCAATGCGTGGTGGATCCGCTGATGACCGGCATCGGCGGCGACTGTTTTGCGCTTTACGCACCGAAGGGCGGCGCGGTGCGGGCGCTCAACGGCTCGGGCCGCGCGCCCGCCGGCGCCACGCTGGAGGCGCTGCGCGCCGCCGGGCTGACCGACGAGATCCCGCAGACCAGCCCCCATGCCGTCACCATCCCCGGGGCCATTTCCGCATGGTGCCGCCTGCATGCCGATTACGGCACGCTGCCGCTTGACCAGATCTTCGCCCGCGCCATCGCCTATGCCCGCGACGGCTATCCGGTGACGCCGCGCGTGGCGCAGGACTGGGCCGCCAATGCAGCCCTTGTGGGGGGCGATGCCCATGCCGCCGCCCTGTTCCTGCCGGGTGGCGCCGCACCGCGCGCGGGCGAGCGCCACGCGCAGCCGCTGCTTGCCGACCGTCTGACCGAAATCGCGGCCCATGGCGCCGCCGCCTTCTACGAAGGCGAGACGGCGTCCCGGATGGCAGCGCATCTGCAGTCGCTGGGCGGTCTGCACACCGCGCAGGATTTCCACGAAGGCCGCGATCAGGCCTTCTGGACCGATCCCATCTCTACCTCTTACGCTGGGTATGACGTGCTGGAATGCCCGCCCAACGGGCAGGGGCTGGTGGCGCTGCTGATCCTGCGCATCCTTGCCAAGTTCGACATGGGCGCGGAGATGTCCGAGGCTGACCGCATCCACCTGCATGCCGAAGCCACCAAGCTTGCCTATCACCACCGCGACGCGCTGATCGCCGATCCGGCATCCTGTCCCGGCGTGACCGACACGCTGCTGTCCGACGCCGTGGTGGATGCGCTTGCCGCACGGATCGACATGACCCGCGCGCTGCCGCCCGCGCTCTGGGACGAGCCCGAGCACAAGGACACCATCTATCTTTGCGTGGTGGATGCCGAGGGCAACGCGCTGTCCTTCATCAATTCCATCTTCCACGGCTTCGGCTCCACCCGGCTTGATCCAAAGACCGGCGTGCTGTTCCATTCGCGCGGCGCGTCTTTCCGGCTGATCGACGGCCATCCCAATGCCATCGCCCCCGGCAAGCGCCCGATGCACACGATCATCCCCGGCATGCTCTGCAAGGATGGCGCGGCGGTCATGCCTTTTGGCGTGATGGGCGGGCAGTATCAGGCCTCGGGCCATGCCGCCTTCCTGTCGGGCGTGCTGGATCTGGGGATGGATCTGCAGGCGGCCATGGACGCGCCGCGCAGCTTCGCCACGGGCGGCGAGTTGCAGATCGAACCGGGCGTGTCAGAGGCGGCGCGTGCCGATCTGGCGGCGCGGGGCCACAAGCTGAAGGTGATGGACAGCCCCATCGGCGGCAGTCAGGCGATCCGCATCGATACCGCAACCGGCCTGCTGCATGGCGGCAGCGACAGCCGCAAGGATGGCATGGCGCTGGGGTTCTGATGGCTTAGGCTCTGCCTTATCCAGCCTTCAGACTTCTGTAATTTTGCTGAAGGCCGGATGAGGCTAGTCTGATCCCGGAGCAAGCGGCGGAAAGGGCAGGGCCATGACCATTGAAACGACCGAGGTGCTGGTGGTGGGCGCCGGACAGGCGGGTGTTGCCGCCAGCGAACATCTGACCCGCGCCGGGATCCCGCATCTGGTGCTGGAACGCGCCCGCATCGCCGAACGCTGGCGCAGCGCGCGGTGGGATTCGCTGGTGGCCAATGGCCCGGCTTGGCATGACCGCTTTCCCGGCATGACCTTTCCGCATGACCCCGACGCCTTTGTGGGCAAGGACGAGGTGGCGGAGTATTTCGCCGCCTATGCCCGCCAGTTCAACGCCCCCATCCGCTGCGGGGTAGAGGTCAGCCGCGTCACCAGACTGGAGGGGCGCCCGGGCTTCCGCGCCGAAACCTCCGGCGGGGTGATCGAGGCGCAGGCGGTGGTGGCCGCCACCGGGGCGTTCCAGATCCCGGTGATCCCGCCGCTGGTGCCAGAGGATCTGCCGGTCACGCAGATCCATTCCTCGGACTATCGCAACCCGCAGGCGCTGCCCGAAGGCGCGGTGCTGGTGGTGGGGGCGGGCGCCTCCGGCAGCCAGATCGCGGATGAACTGAACCGGGCGGGGCGGCGGGTCTTTCTGTCGGTGGGTCCGCATGGCCGCCCGCCGCGCCGCTATCGCGGGCGGGATTTCGTCTGGTGGCTGGGGGTCTTGGGCAAATGGGATCTGGAGGCGCCCGCGCCGGGCACCGATCATGTGACCATCGCGGTCAGCGGCGCCCATGGCGGCGCTACCGTGGATTTCCGGCGTCTGGCCGCCGAGGGCATCACCCTGCTGGGCCGCACAGAGGGCTATGGCGACGGCGTGCTGCGCATCGCGCCCGATCTTGCCGCCAACATCGCCGCAGGTGACCGCGACTATCTTGCCGTGCTCGACGAGGCTGATGCCTATGTGGCGCGCAACGGGCTTGACCTGCCGCCGGACCCCGAAGCGCGGGAAATGCCCGCCGATCCGGCCTGCCTGACCGATCCGCTGAGCGCGCTTGATCTGGCCAAGGCGGGGATCACCACCATCCTCTGGGCCACCGGCTTCCGGTCGGATTACCGCTGGCTGCCCGAGGGTGCGCTGGACGCGCAGGGACATCCGCGCCACCAGCGCGGCGTGTCCCCCGAAAGCGGCATCTATTTCCTTGGGCTGCCGTGGCAGTCGCGGCGCGGGTCCAGCTTCATCTGGGGCGTCTGGCACGACGCCCGGCATGTGGCCGATCACATCGCCACCCGCCGCAGCTACATGGACTATCACGCGCAGGTTCAGGCGCGGACCGCGCCGCAGGCCGCCGAATAACCCGCACCCTTTGGAGAGACCATCTTGGCCCATACCCGCATCCGCCCCTTCAACACCCGCGACACCTATCCCGAACAGGCGCTGGACAACGACCTGTGTCAGGCGGTGGTCACCCGTGGCGGCCGCACCGTCTGGATGCGCGGCCAGTGCCCGCAGGATCTGGACACCGCGCGCAACATCGACAGCCACGATCCGGTGGAACAGACCCACAAGGTCATGCAGAACATCCGCCAGCTGATCGAGGAGGCGGGCGGCAGCATGGAACATCTGGTCAAGGTGGTGGTCTACATCACCGATGTCCGCCACCGCGAGGCGGTCTATCGCACCATGGGCGAATATATCCGGGGCGTGCATCCGGTCTCCACCGGGCTGGTGGTGTCGGCTCTGGCGCGGCCCGACTGGCTGGTGGAGATCGACGCCACCGCCGTGATCCCGGACTGAGGCGATGACCTTTTCTCTTGTCGCCCGCTGCGCCGAAACCGGCATGTTCGGCATGGTCATCTCCTCCTCCTCTCCGGCGGTGGCGGCGCGCTGCGCCCATGCCCGCGCCGGGGTGGGGGTGGTGGCATCGCAGAACGTCACTGATCCCGCGCTGGGGCCCCGGGTGCTGGACCTGATGGCACAGGGGATCGCCGCACCCGAAGCCGTGGCGCGGGTGCGCGAGGCGAGCCCCTTCATGGAGTACCGCCAGATTCTGGCCGTGGACGCCACCGGCGCGACGGCGGTGCATTCCGGCGAAAACGCGCTTGGGCTCTGGTCCAGCGCGCAGGGGCAGGACGCGGCGGCGGGCGGCAACCTGCTGGCGCAGGAGGGCGTGCCGCAGGCGATGCTGGACGGGTTTCTGGCCACCTCCGGCCATCTGGGCGACCGGCTGATCGCGGCACTGGCTGCCGGGCTTGACGCGGGGGGCGAGGCGGGGCCGGTGCATTCGGCGGGGCTGCTGCTGGTGGACCGGCTGAGCTGGCCCTTGGCCGAGCTGCGCTGCGACTGGACCGAAGCCTGCCCGATCGCCGCCGTGACCGAGGCCTGGGCGGTCTACAGGCCGCAGATGGGCGCCTATGTGCAGCGCGCGCTTGATCCGCGCGCGGCGCCTTCTTACGGCGTGCCCGGCGACGACTGATCCCGCGCCCCGCCCGCCCGGGCGGTGGCGCATCACAAGCGGGCGCGGACCCTATCCTTTGGAACAGGGGGGCCATCCCCCGGCTCCTTCGATCATCCCGACGTCCGCTCGTCCGGTGAGGGCTTCAGGCGTATATCTTGGTTATCGGAAGTTAACGAGTGACCTTGAAAGGAGCCTCCCATGACCGGCTATGTTGAAATCCTCACCTGCCTCGTGGTTGTCTTTGCTGCCGTCGAATTCCTCCACGATCATTACGCCCGCAAGGACGGTGATCACGACCTGTGATCCTGCGCGGCGCGGCCCGGCAGGGCGGCGCGACACCGGACCGGGTGCCGGGGCCGCCCGCCACACCGCACATCTCCCTGCCTGCCCGCGCGGGCGGGGATCAGGACCGGACCAGATCCGGCGATCCGCAGGGCCCTGACCTTCAGTCCTGCAGCTTCAGCAGCAAATCCTTCAGCTTCTGCGTGTCCCGCCGACCCAGCTTGCGGACCAGCGCCGCCTCGTAATCCTGCGCGGCGCCGGTCAGGACGCGGAACGCCTCTTCGCCCGGCGGTCGCAGCGACAGCCTTTCGCTGCGGCGGTCCTCGGGGCTGGTGGCGCGGGCAAGAAAGCGCTTCTCCTCCAGCGCCCGGACCGCGCGCGACACCTTGGTCTTGTGGATCGAGGCGCGGTCCGAGATCTCCTTGGCGCTGAGATTGCCATAGCGGCCAAGGTGGAACAGCACCCGCCATTCAGTGCGCAGCATCCCGTAACGGTCGCGGTAATTTGGCGAGAAAACATCGCTTTGCGCCTCCGCCGCCTGATTCAGCAGGAAGGGCGTGAAGGTCGAAAGTTCAAAGCTGTCGCTGTCATCCATCTTTTCTGATTTCGCCCCTTGTTAGTTACAAAAGCAACTAACATCCTCGCGCCAGTCAGTCGAGAGGAGGCGGAGCATGACCGATCAGAGCAGAGTGTCCGGGCTGACCCGGGCCGTGGGCATCAGCGCGCTGCGCGAAGGCTACATGCCCGGCTTTGGCAATGATTTCGAGACGGAGGCCTTGCCGGGCGCGCTGCCCGAGGGCCGGAACAGTCCGCAGCGCTGCGCCTACGGGCTTTATGGCGAGCAGCTGTCGGGCACCGCCTTCACCGCGCCCAGCCATCAGAACGAACGGACATGGTGCTACCGCATCCGGCCTTCGGTCAAACATTCCGCCCGTTACGAAAAGATCGCGCTGCCCTACTGGCAGTCGGCGCCGAATGTGGATCCGGACGTGATCAGCCTTGGCCAGTATCGCTGGGATCCGGTGCCGCACAGCGACGCCCCGCTGACATGGCTGACGGGGATGCGGACCATGACCACGGCGGGCGACGTGCATATGCAGGTGGGCATGGCCGCGCATATCTATCTGGTCACCCAGTCGATGCAGGATGCCTATTTCTATTCCGCCGACAGCGAATTGCTGGTGGTGCCGCAAGAGGGGCGGCTGCGGTTCTGTACCGAACTGGGCGTGATCGACCTTGCGCCGCAGGAAATCGCCCTCCTGCCGCGCGGGCTGCTCTACCGGGTCGAACTGGTGGAGGGGCCGGCGCGGGGGTTTGTCTGCGAAAACTACGGGCAGAAATTCACCCTGCCTGGGCGGGGCCCGATCGGCGCCAACTGCATGGCCAACCGCCGCGATTTCAAGACCCCCGTCGCCGCCTTCGAGGATCGCGATGCCGCCTCGACCGTCACGGTCAAATGGCAGGGCCAGTTCCATGTCACCCGGATCGGCCATTCGCCGCTGGATGTGGTGGCGTGGCACGGCAATTACGCGCCGGTGAAATACGACCTGCGCACCTACTGCCCGGTGGGGGCGGTGCTGTTCGATCATCCGGATCCGTCGATCTTTACCGTGCTGACCGCGCCCTCCGGGGTGGAAGGCACGGCGAACATCGATTTCGTGCTGTTCCGCGAGCGCTGGATGGTGGCGGAAAACACCTTCCGCCCGCCTTGGTACCACAAGAACGTCATGTCCGAACTGATGGGCAACATCTACGGCCAGTATGACGCGAAGCCCCAAGGGTTTGTGCCGGGGGGCATGAGCCTTCACAACATGATGCTGCCGCACGGGCCGGACAATGCGGCCTTCGAGAAGGCGAGCCTTGGCGATCTGGCGCCGCACAAGCTCGACCACACCATGTCCTTCATGTTCGAGACGCGCTTTCCCCAGCATCTGACCCGCTTTGCCGCCACGGAGGCGCCGCTGCAGGACGATTACATCGACTGCTGGGAGAGCCTGAAAAAGCGCTTCGATGGCACGCCCGAAGGGAACTGGGAGTGAGCGCCGCGCGGACGTCGCGGGGGCAGGGGGGCGCTGCCCCCCGCCTTCGGCTCCCCCCGGGATATTTCTGGCCGAAGGAAGACGGGGCGCGGTCATGAGCCTGAGGACAAGCTGGGTCGAGAGCGCAAATGCGCCGGGCTGCGAGTTTCCGCTGAACAACCTGCCTTATGGCGTGTTCGATGCCGGGCAGGGGCCGCGCCTGGGGGTCGCCATCGGCGACCGGGTGCTGGATGTGGCGGCGGTGGATCACGGGCTTGATGCCGGGCTTTTTGCCGAACCGGCATGGAACGCGGTGATGGCGGCGGGGCCGCAGATCTGGGCGGCGCTGCGGGCGCGGCTGACGGTCCTGCTGGGCGATGTGGCACATCAGGCGGCGGTGGCGCCGCATCTGCTGCGCCTTGAGGAGGTGACGCTGGGCCTGCCCTTCACCGTCAGCGAGTTCACCGATTTCTACGCCTCGCGGCATCATGCCACCAATGTCGGCACCATGTTTCGCGGGCCAGAAAACGCGCTGCCGCCGAACTGGCTGTCGATCCCCATCGGCTATAACGGGCGGGCCTCGTCGCTGGTGGTATCGGGCACGGATGTCCGCAGGCCATGGGGGCAGCTGAAGGCGCCCGGGGCGGATCTGCCGCATCTTGGCCCTTCGGCGCGGTTCGATCTGGAGCTGGAGCTGGGGGCGGTGGTCGGCCTGCCCTCCGCGGGCATGGTGTCGGTGGCGCAGGCGGATGCGATGATCTTTGGCTATGTGCTGCTGAACGACTGGTCGGCGCGCGACATTCAGGCTTGGGAATATCAGCCGCTGGGGCCGTTTCAGGCCAAGGCCACGGCGACGACGGTATCGCCCTGGATCGTGACCACGGCCGCGCTGGAGCCGTTTCGCGTTGGCCCCCCCGCGCGGGAGCGGCCCCTGCTGCCCTATCTGCGCGAGCCGGGGCCGATGCAATATGACATCGCGCTGAGCGTGGGGCTGACGCCCGAGGGCGGGGCGGAAACCATTCTGGCGCGGACCAATGCCCGCGAGCTGTATTATTCGGCAGCGCAGCAGCTTTGCCATCACACCACCAGCGGCTGCCCGATGCGCACCGGCGACCTGCTGGGGTCGGGGACGATCTCGGGCGGCACGCCGGACAGCCGCGGCTCGCTTCTGGAGCTGAGCTGGGGCGGGGCGGAGCCGGTCCGGCTGGCGGATGGCACGGAGCGCCGCTTCCTGCAGGATGGCGACCGGCTGACGCTTTACGGCGCGGCGGAAGGGCAGGGCTATCGCGTGGGCTTCGGCTCCTGCACCGGGCAGGTGCTGCCCGCCCTGCCGCAGCCCGCATGGACACAGGACTGAAGGGAGGATCCCATGAGCAAGGCATTCGCGTCGCAAGGCGACATGGACGAGAAAAAGATCAGTTTCACCGAAGTGGGCGAAGGGCTTTATGCCTTCACCGCCGAGGGGGATCCCAATACCGGGGTGATCATCGGCGATGACAGCGTGATGATCGTCGAGGCGCAGGCGACACCCCGGCTGGCGCGCAAGGTGATCGACTGCGTGCGCTCGGTCACTGACAAGCCGATCAGCCATCTGGTGCTGACCCATTACCACGCGGTGCGGGTGCTGGGCGCCTCGGCCTATGGCGCGCGTGACATCATCATGAGCGACGTGGCCGCGGCCATGGTCGAGGAGCGCGGGCAGGAAGACTGGGACAGCGAATTCGGGCGCTTTCCACGGCTGTTTCAGGGCCATGAGGAAATTCCCGGCCTGACCCGGCCCACGGTGACCTTCAGCGACCGCATGACCGTCTATCTGGGCCGCAGGCGGGTGGACATCCTGCATCTGGGCCGGGCGCATACCGCAGGCGATGCGGTGGTCTGGGTGCCCGATCAGGAGGTGATGTTCACCGGCGACATCGTGGAGTTCCATTCGGCCTGCTATTGTGGCGACGGGCATTTTGCCGACTGGCCGGAGACGCTGGCGCAGATCGCGGCCTATGAGCCGCGCGCCATCGCGCCGGGGCGCGGCGATGCGCTGCTGGGAGAAGACGCGGTGGCGCAGGCGCTGGAAAACACGGCGGATTTTGTGCGCTCCACCTACAGGCCGGTGGCACGCGTGGTGGCGCGGGGCGGCTCGCTGCGGGAGGCATGGGATGCGGTGCGCGACGCCTGCGATCCCAAATTCTCCGATTACGCGATCTATGAGCATTGCCTGCCGTTCAACGTGGCCCGCGCCTATGACGAGGCGCGCGGCATCGACACGCCGCGGGTCTGGACCGCCGAACGCGACCAGCAGATGTGGGCCGCCCTTCAGGGGTGAGCGCCGGTCCGGGCGCAGCCCGGCGGTCTCTCAGGGGGAGAGACCGAGGCGCGAACGGGCGGAGCCCAGCCGGTCCGGGCGCAGCCCGGCGATCTCTCCGGTGGAGAGACCGAGGCGCGAACGGGCGGAGCCCGTGCAAAGCAGGCGCGGGCCGGGGGTGCTGCCCCGGCCTGCGCGCCCCGGTGGTGGAGCACCGGGGACGCAGAGGGAGGAGAGACCATGCCAGCCTATTCCTATGATCCGCAGCCCTTTGTCCGCCCGCCCGAACTGGACGGCGGCCGCACCGGCGCGCCGGTGGCGATTGTCGGCGCGGGGCCGGTGGGGCTTGCCATGGCCATCGATCTTGCGCTGCAGGGCGTGCGGTCGGTGGTGCTGGACGATAACAACGTGGTGTCGGTGGGCAGCCGGGCGATCTGCTGGGCCAAGCGCACGCTGGAGATCTTTGACCGGCTGGGCGTGGGCGAGCGGATGCTGGCCAAGGGCGTGACGTGGAAGGTGGGGCGGCTGTTCCATGGCGAGACCGAGGTCTACAGCTTCGACCTGCTGCCCGAGGATGGCCACAAATACCCGGCCTTCATCAATCTGCAGCAATATTACGTCGAACAGTATCTGCTGGACCGGGCCAAGGAGTTCCCCGATCTCATCGACCTGCGTTTTCTGTCGAAGGTGACCGGGCACCACGCCGGGGAGGACGGCGTGACGCTGACCGTCGAGACGCCCGAAGGCGCGTATGACCTGCGCGCCGACTGGCTGCTGGCCTGCGACGGGGCGAATTCGGCCACGCGCCGCCGCATGGGGCTGGCCTTTGCCGGGCAGACCTTTGAAGAGCAGTTCCTGATTGCCGATATCGAGATGGCGGAAAGCCCCTTCGCGCAGGGCCAGCCGGAGCGCTGGTTCTGGTTCGACCCGAGCTTTCATCCCGGCAAGTCGGCGCTGCTGCACATGCAGCCCGATGACATCTACCGCATCGACCTGCAGCTGGACCCGGGCGCCGATGCCAAGGCCGAGGCGACCGAGGAAAAGGTGATCCCGCGCCTCCGGGCAATTGTCGGCGACAGGCCGTTCCGGCTGGACTGGCTGTCGGTCTACAGGTTCCGCTGCATCCGGCTGGACCGTTTCGTGCAGGGCCGGGTGATCTTTGTCGGCGACAGCGCGCATGTGGTCAGCCCCTTTGGCGCGCGGGGCGGCAATGGCGGCATTCAGGATGCCGACAATCTGGGCTGGAAGCTGGCCGCCGTGGTAAAGGGGGCGGCGGGCCCCGCGCTGATCGCCAGCTATGACGAGGAACGCGGCCATGGCGCTGCCGAAAACATCCTCAACTCCGCGCGCTCGACCAATTTCATGACCCCCAAAACCCCGGTGGAGGCGCTGTTCCGGCACGAGACGCTGCGGCTGGCGCATGACCACCCCTTCGCCCGGCGGCTGATCAATTCGGGCCGCCTGTCGCTGCCCTGTTCGCTGGCGGGGCTGTCATTGCAGACCCCGGGCGAGGGCCGCGTGGGCGAGCCGATGGTGGATGCGCCGGTGGGCGAGGGCTGGCTCTTGCCGCTGCTGCACGGCGCCTTCACGCTGGTGGGGTTTGGCGACATCGCGCTGCCGGATCTGGGCCTGCGGCGGGTGGGGATCGGCCAGAGCGCCCGCGACTATCCCACCTATGACGACAGGACGGGCCACGCGCTGCAGCGCTATGGCACGGGGCTGGCCTATCTGGTGCGGCCCGATGGCCATGCGGCGGCGGTGTTCCGGGGCAGGGTCGATCCGCAGGCGCTAGACGCGGCGCTGTCCCGCGCCATGGGCCGCGACTGCGAAAGGGCGATGGCATGAGCGCGCAGCAGATGGGTCTGGGCGCCCGGGGTGACGAGTTCTACGAGGCGCTGATGGCGGCGCATGACGGGCTGAGCGAGGCGGAAAGCCACGCGCTGAACGCGCGGCTGGTGCTGCTGCTGGCCAACCGCATCGGCGATGTGGACGCGCTGAAGGATCTGCTGGCGGTGGCGCGTAGCTGTGGCTGAGGTGGTGCTTCACGATTACTGGCGTTCCACGGCAAGCTGGCGGGTGCGGATCGCGCTGAACCTTTCGGGGCTGGCATGGCAGCGCCGCGCCGTCGATCTGCGCGCGGGGGACCAGCACCGGCAGGCGCATCTGGCGCTGAACCCGCAGGGGCTGGTGCCGGTGCTGGAAATCGACGGGCTGCACCTGACGCAGAGCCTTGCCATTCTGGACTATCTGGAGGCGACGGGGCGGCTGGCGCTGGTGCCGCCCGATCCGGGACAGGCGGCGCGGGCGCGCGCGGTGGCGCTGGCCGTGGCCTGCGACATCCACCCCGTCTGCAACCTGCGGGTGGCGGATCACGTGGCGCGGCTGACCGGGCGGGAGGAGACGCGCGCCGACTGGATGCGCGCCACCCTCCTGCCCGGACTGGCGGCGGTGGAGCGGATGCTGGACCCCCACGGTCCCTTCTGCCTTGGCCCCGATCTGACGCAGGCCGATCTGTGCCTGATCCCGCAGCTTTACAACGCCGCCCGCTGGGGCGTGGCGCTGGACGATCTGCCCCACATCACGCGGGTGGCTGCGGCCTGCGCCGGTCTTGATGCCTTTCGCAACGCCTCGGCAGAGGCGCTGCGGCCCGGCGCGGACCCGAACCTTGGCGAGCCGGGCTGACGCTTACATCCGCATCCGGGGCACGTCATGCGGATCAAGCCGCAGCTCGATCAGCAGCGGGCGGTCGCGCACCTCGATCGCGGCGAGGGCTTTCTGCAGATCCGCCTCCGACCGGACCAGCACGCCGCGTCCGCCGAGCGAGGTGGCGACATCGGCAAAACAGGGCCAGTCGAATTCGGTCAGCGCCGGATCCATCTGCCGGTCAAGGAACTGGATATGCTCGGCGCCATAGGCGCTGTCATTGCACAGGATCACGATCAGATCCTGCTTCAGCCGCACGGCGGTGTTGAATTCGGTGAGGCCGCCCATCATGAACCCGCCATCGCCGGAAAACAGCACCACGGGGCGGTCAGGGGCCGCAATCGCCGCGCCGATGGCTTCGGGCATGCCAAGGCCGATGGAGCCGAAATTGGCGGTGTTCACGAAGCTGCGCGGATCCGGGGCAGAGATGCGGCACCAGACCTCGGTCATGAAACGGCCGCCATCGCTGACAAGGATGCGGTCCTGCGGCAGCGCCTGTTCCAGCTGCTCCAGCGCGGGGACGTATTTGATGCAGCCCTCGGCCACGGCGCCCTTGGGGGCGGGGGCATGGGCGCGCAGGGTCTGCGGGTCAAGCTCGGGGGTGAAGCCGGAGGCGGGGATCTCGGCCTCGTCCAGCCAGTGCACAAAATTGTCGGCGGTCAGCCCGGCATCGGCCACCAGCGCCGCATCGGGATGCACGCTGCGCCCGATGGCGCGCGGATCGGTGTCAATCTGCACCAGCCGCTTGCCCTCCGTCAGCTTGCCGCGATCCGTGGTGAAATCGTGCAGCCCCGCGCCAAAGCACAGGATGCAGTCGGATTTGGCGATCACGTCATAGGCGGCGGGGGTGCTGAGCGTGCCGAAAATGTCCATGTCATAGGGATGACCCCGGAACAGACCCTTGGCCTTGAGCGTGGTGGCCACCGGCGCCTCCAGCCGTTCGGCAAGGCGGAGGATCTGCGCCCGCGCCCCCGAAGCACCGCTGCCGGCAAGGATCACCGGACGGCGCGCGCTGGCCACCATGCCAAGCGCCTGATCCAGCGCGTCGCCTTCGGGCACATAGCTGCGCGTCTCGAACACGCTCAGCACGTGGCGGGCATACCGCGCCTCCTGCCACATGAAATCGGCGGGCATGTTCAGCACGACAGGCCGCCGTTCGACCTGCGCGCGATACATGGCGCGGGCCACGTCGCGGGCCACGGTGTCGGGGCTGCGCAGCTGTTCGAACCCGGCACCGGTGGCGGCCACCACCTCGCGCTGGTTGATGCCCTGCAGGTGGCGCGGATTGGACACCGGCGTGTCGCCCGCCAGCAGCACCATGGGGATCTGCCCGCGCACGCCTTCGGTCAGCGCGGTGACGCAGTTGGTCAGCGCCGGGCCATGGGTGATGGTGGCGACCCCGACCCGCCCGGTCACATGGGCCCATGCCAGCGCCATCAGCACCGAACTGCCCTCATGTGCGGCGGGGATGAACCGGCCCCCGCAGGCGCGGGCGAAATGATCGGCGATGAACAGGTTGGCATCGCCCATCAGGCCGAACAGCCTGTCGATGCCATGATCGCGCACCGCCTGCGCGATGGCCTGATGGACATGGGTCTTGGCGGGGGCTTGGGCGGGCTGCGCGTCATCGTACATGGGCTGTCTCCTGAGCTGATGTCAGGATAGCGCGAAAGCGCCGCACCGTGTGTGCATGTTGCAAGGGCCGCCGCACCGCAGATGCGCGCTACGGCTGATTTTGCGCGACATTCTGCGCGAAACGTGCATTCTGGCATGGAACACTGCAAGGGAGCCGCAGATGCCGCTGGACCGTTACGACCGGCAGATTCTCGACGCGCTGCAGCGCGACGGGGCGCTGACCAATGCGGATCTGTCGGCGCGGGTGAATCTGTCGGCCTCGCAATGCTCGCGCCGCCGCGCCGCGCTGGAGGCGGCAGGCTATATCGAAGGCTACCGCGCCCGGCTGAACGCCGTGAAGCTGGGTCTGGGGATAAGGGTGGTGGTGCGGGTGAACCTGCGCAGCCATGGCAAGGACGCGGACAGCCATTTCTCGCGCTGGATCGAGGCGCAGCCCGAGGTGCAGTCGGCCTTTTCCGTCTCGGGCGATGCGGATTACATCCTGCATGTGCGGGCGCGCGACCTTGGCGGCTTTTCCGATTTCCTGCACGAACGGCTGCTGATCCAGCCCGAGGTGGCGCAGGTGCGGTCGGATTTTGTGCTGCGCACCTTCAAGGACAGCGACGCGCTGGATCTGGGACATGCGGGGTAAAGCGGCGCGGCCCGCAGGCCGCGCGCCGCCGCCGCCTCAGTAGGGCAGGCCGATGTAATTCTCGGCAAGGTCTTTCTGCGCCGTTTCCGAGTCCGCCAGATGGGCCAGCGTGGCGCGGCGCATCTGCGCGGCAAAACTGTCCTCGCCCTCGAACTGGTGCAGCATGGTCGTCATCTGCCAGCTGAAGCGCATGGCCTTCCAGATCCGCTGCAGCGCGCGGGCCGAATAGCCGTCGATGCCCGCCGTGGAGCCGTGGGTCAGGGCCGCAATCAGCGCCTCGCTGGCGTAATGCACATCCGAAAACGCAAGGTTGAGCCCCTTTGCCCCGGTGGGCGGCACGATATGCGCGGCATCCCCCAGCAGCAGCAGCCGACCCCAGCGCAGCGGTTCCGACACGAAGCTGCGCAGGGGGGCGATGGATTTCTCGATCGACGGGCCGGTGACCAGCGCCGCCGCCGCCTGCGCCGGAATCCGCCGCTTGAATTCGGTCCAGAAGCGGTCGTCGGACCAGTCCTCGACCTTGTCGCTCAGCGGCACCTGCACGTAATAGCGCACCAGATTGGGGTTCCGCATCGAGGCCAGCGCGAAACCATGTTCGGAATTGGCATAGATCAGCTCGTCATGGACCGGCGGGGTGCGGGACAGGATGCCAAGCCAGCCAAAGGGATAGACCCGCTCGAATTCCTGCCGCTTCGCCTCGGGGATGGTCTTGCGGCTGACGCCGTGGAAACCGTCGCAGCCCGCCACATAGGCGCAGGTCAGGGTCCGGCGCGCGTCCTCCACGGTGAAGCTGACAGAGGCCTGCGCCGCGTCCAGATCCTCGATCACCACATCCTCGACGCCATGAAGGACCGTCGTGCCCATGGCATCCTGTGCGGCATACAGATCCTCGGTCACTTCGGTCTGGCCATAGATCATGACCCGCCTGCCGGTCAGCGCCTTGAAATCGATATGCACCATGCGGTCGCCATCGGTCAGGTAGGTGCCGTCATGGGGGAGGCCCTGCGCGTCCATCCGCGCGCCGATGCCCGCCTCGCGCAGCAGTTCGACCGAGCCCCATTCCAGCACGCCCGCCCGGATCCGCGACAGCACATGCGCACGGCTCGACCGTTCCAGCACCACCGTGGCGATGCCCGCGCGGTTCAGCACCTGCGACAGCAGCAGCCCGGAGGGCCCGCCTCCGATAATGACGACCTGGGTATCCATGGGGGTCTCCTCCTTTGCCTTGGCGGCCGAAAATAGGGCCTCGGGCGCTGCGGACGAATGGACGGGCGCGGCAATTTCTGGCATTATTCAAACATGACTGCACCGCAGACCATTCCCGTCTTCACCCTGTTCGGGGAAACCAGCGCTTTCCCCGATGTGGTGCATTGCGAACGAATCTGGGACCGCGCGCCGTTGCATGACTGGGAAATCGCGCCGCATCGGCATCATGTGCTCGTGCAGGTGCTGCACATGTGGTCGGGGGCCGCGACGGTGCGGATCGACGGGCGGGAAAGTTCCTTGACCGACGGGGAGTTCCTGTTTGTCCCGGCTGGTATCGTTCATGCTTTCCGGTTCCGGCGCGGCTGCGAAGGTCTGGTGCTGTCCTTTCCGCTGAGCGTGGTGGCGGGGCTTGCGGCGGGCGCGCCTGAGGTGCAGCGCGCCCTGCAGGATCCCTTTGCCGGGCCAGCCCCGGATCTGGCGCTGATCCTGATGGAGCAGCTGCGGGACAGCTTTGCCAGCGCTGGTTCTTTTCGGGCGGCGGAGCTTCTGGCGACCAGCCACCTGCTGCTGGTCACGCTGGCGGCGGCGCGCGCCGAAGAACCGCAGGAGGCAAACCCCGCCAGCCGCTATCTGCGCGAGTTCGACACGCAGATCCTCGATCACATGGCAGAGGGCTGGGGGGTCACGCAGCATGCCCGCGCCTTGGGCATCACCCCCGGGCATCTGAACCGGATCTGCCGGGGCGCCACCGGGCAGACCGCGTCGCACCGGATCGAAAGCGCTGTGATGACCGAAGCGGCGCGGCTTCTGGCCTTTACCCGCCTGCCCGCCGCCGAAATCGGCTTCGAGCTGGGGTTTGACGACCCGTCCTATTTCTCGCGCCGGTTCCGGCATCTGCGTGGCGAAAGCCCTTCGGCCTATCGTCGGCGGGTGGCGGGCTGATCCGGTGCGGGCCTCAGGGCCAGTCCGCGAAGCCCTTGCGCAGCGCCTCCGCCTCGGCGGTGGCGGAGCGCTGCGCCACCGCGCGCCACGCCCCCGGCGACAGTCCGGTGCGCCGCTTGAAATAATGGCTGAACCGGCTGGCATCGGGAAAGCCAAGGTCGGAGGCGATTTTTTTCAGCGGCGCGCCGGACCGGTCCAGCCGGTCGCAGGCTTCGGCGGTCAGGCGCTGGTTCACCAGATCCGCCGGGCTGCGCGCCAGTTCGGTGCGGCAGAGCCGGTGCAGCCGGTCATAGCTGACGCCAAGCGCCTGCGCATAATCGGCGACCTGCCAGTGCGCCAGATAGTGCGTCTCGACCAGATGGCGGAAATGGCGCAGCAGATCGGTCTCCTTGCTGGGGGTGGCATCGCCGCCCGGCAGCCGTAGCCGCCGCGCCTCGATCAGGATCAGCCGCAGGATCGAGGCAAACAGCATCGTCGACCGCGCCTCCTCGTGGCGGGTTTCGGACAGGAACCAGTCCATCAGCACCTCGGCGCGGGCGGCGGTCTGCGGATCGGGCAGCGGCGCGATGAAGGGTGCATCGGTCAGAAGCCGCAGGTCAAGGGATTCGGACCGCGCGCCGATGGCATCCTGCCGGATCCCGTCGCCAAGCCCGATCACCACGGCGCGCGTCCCGGCACCCAGCGTCAGGTCGGCAGGCCCCGGATGCGGCCAGTAGCAATAGGCGGGGGCGGCCAGATGCGGCGCGCCGGTCTCGTCCAGCACCGTGCCTTCGGCCAGATAGACCAGCAGCGCCGATCCGTCGGCAAGCCGGGGCCGGACGCGGCGGGGATGCAGCGCGGGCCGTTCCTCGCGCAGCTGCACATATTCGGACATCGGCCCTCCCTCCAGAAAACGACATGACTTTGCCAGTTTGGCGCATTTCGTGTCATCTCCCGCTCTTGTATCTGAAAGTTGGAGGCCGGGTCCATGCCCGGGGAGGATATGACACAGCAGTTTGCCGCAGACCGGCAGGCGCCAGCGCGTGCTGGCGCCCGGCCAGACATGCCCCCCTTTGGCGGGGAGGCGGGCGCGCGTCCGGCGGACAGCCTGACCGACTGCCTGCGCTTCGCCGCGCGTGCGGCGGCGGCCTTTGACAGCTGGAAACGCCGCCCCGTGGCCGAGCGCGCAGCATTGCTGCACGCGCTGGCCGACCGGCTGGAACAGCATGCCGAACCGCTGCGCCTGTGCATGGCCGAAGAAATCGGCACCCCCGCGCCATGGGCGCGCTTCAATGTCAGCTTTGCCGCCCGGCTGCTGCGCGACACCGCCACCCTTGCCCCGCAGCTTGAGGCTGACGAGCCCCTTGCCGCCGCATCGGGGCGCGTTGGCCTCGCCCGCCGCCTGCCCTCTGGCGTCAGCCTTGGCATCGCGCCGTGGAATGCGCCGCTGATCCTTGGCATCCGCGCCATGGCGGCCCCGCTGCTCTGCGGCAATACCGTGCTGCTGAAAGGCTCGGAATTTGCGCCGCAGACCTTCCGGAAGCTGGGCGCGGTGCTGGCGGAGGCCGGACTGCCGCCGGATGTGGCGCGCGTGCTGGTGACCCGGCCCGAGGACAGCGAGGAGATCGTCAGCCAGCTGATCGCGGATCCGGTGGTCACGCGGGTGAATTTCACCGGCTCCACCCGTGTGGGCCGCCGCATCGCCGACATGTGCGCCCGGCATCTGAAACGCCCCCTGCTTGAACTGGGCGGGCAGGCCACGGCGGTGGTGCTGCCCGGGGCGGATCCGGATCTGGCCGCAGGCGCGCTGGCGCTTGGCGCATGGACCAATCAGGGGCAGGTCTGCATGTCGACCGAGCGGGTCATCGTCGTGGGCGACATGGCCGAGGCGCTGATCCCGCGGCTGGAGGCGGCGCGGGCCGCGCTGCGGGTGGGCGACGCGCGCGACGAGACCACGCAGATCGGCCCCGTCATCAGCGAGGCCGCCGCCCACCGGCTGGCGGAGATGCTGGAGGATGCGGTGCGGCAGGGAGCGGTGATCGTGGGCGGTGGCGGCATCCAGCGCCGCCATGTGGCGCCCACGCTGATCGACCATGTGACGCAGGACATGCGGCTGGCGCGCGAGGAAGCCTTTGGCCCGGTGCTGTCGGTGCTGCGGGTGCAGAGCCCGCTGGAGGCGCTGACGGTGGCCAATGACAGCGATTACGGCCTTGCCGCCGCAGTTTTCGACCGCGATCCGGACCGGGCCGAGGCCTTTGCCGCCGATCTGCACTGCGGCATCTGCCATATCAACGGCCCCACGATCGACGATCACCCCGGCGCCCCTTTCGGCGGCACCAAGATGAGCGGTTTTGGCCGGTTCGGGGGCCGTTGGGCGCTGGACGAATTTACGGAAACACGCTGGATCACCCGCCCCGAACGCGGCTGATCCGGCAGATCACAGACTTCAGGAGGAAGGACATCATGACCATATCCATGCTTATCGGCGGCAAGGACACTGCCGCCACCGACGGGCGCACCTATGA
Source organism: Salipiger marinus (assembly GCF_035481585.1). Taxonomy (NCBI): domain Bacteria; kingdom Pseudomonadati; phylum Pseudomonadota; class Alphaproteobacteria; order Rhodobacterales; family Roseobacteraceae; genus Salipiger; species Salipiger marinus. The sequence continues at coordinate 262,643 of NZ_JAYKSL010000002.1, forward strand.
CCGCCGCGACCCGGTCACCGGCGAGGTGGCCACCATCGCCCCCGCCGCCAGCGTCGCGGATGCGCAGGCTGCCGCCCGCGCCGCCGCCGCCGCCTTTCCGGCTTGGGCGGCCACCGCGCCCGCCAAGCGCCGCGCCCTGCTGCTGAAGGCGGCCGAAGAGATGGACGCGATGACCCCGGAGATCATCGCGACAGCCATCGCCGAAACCGGCGCCACCGGCCCGTGGATCGGGTTCAACTGCATGCTCGCCGCCAACATGCTGCGCGAGGCTGCCTCCATCACCACGATGATCACCGGCGAGGTGATCCCCGCCAACAAGCCCGGCACGCTGGCCATGGCGCAGCGCAAGCCGCTGGGGGTCTGCCTTGGCATTGCGCCTTGGAACGCGCCGGTGATCCTTGGCACCCGCGCGGTGGCAACGGCGGTCGCCTGCGGCAATACCGTGGTGCTGAAGGCATCGGAACTGTGCCCCGCCACCCATCTGGCCATCGGCGAGGCCTTCCGCCGCGCGGGCTTCCCCGAAGGCGTGGTGAACGTGGTGACCAACGCGCCCGAAGATGCGGCGGAGGTGGTCGCGGCGCTGATCGAGGCGCCCGAGGTGCGGCACATCAACTTCACCGGCTCCACCGGCGTGGGCCGGATCATCGCGCAGAAGGCGGCGGCGGTGCTGAAGCCGGTGCTGCTGGAACTGGGCGGCAAGGCGCCGCTGGTCATTCTGGACGATGCCGATGTCGAGGCGGCGGTGAACGGCGCGGCCTTTGGCGCCTTCATGAACCAGGGCCAGATCTGCATGTCGACCGAGCGGATCATCGTGCATGAGGGCATCGCCGACCGCTTCATCGCGGCGCTTGCCGAAAAGACCAGCGCCCTGCCCGCAGGCAATCCGCGCGACAAGGTCGTGCTGGGCGCGCTGGTGACCCCGGAGGCCGCCGAGAAGATGGACCGCATCATCGCCGATGCCGTCGCCAAGGGCGGCAAGGTCATCGCGGGCGGCACCCGCGACGGCGCCGTGGTCGCGGCCACGCTGATCGATCACGTCACCCCGGACATGACCATCTATGCCGAGGAGAGCTTTGGCCCGGTCAAGCCGATCATCCGCGTCAAGGATGACGACGAGGCCGTGGCGGTGGCCAATGACACGCAATACGGGCTGTCTGCCGCGGTCTATGGCTCTGACATCACCCGCGCGCTGTCGGTGGCGGACCGGATCGAAAGCGGCATCTGCCACATCAACGGCCCCACCGTGTCCGACGAGGCGCAGATGCCCTTCGGCGGCGTGAAGGATTCGGGCTATGGCCGGTTCGGGGGCAAGGCGGGCATCGATGCCTTCACCTCGATCCGCTGGGTCACGATCGAGGATCCGCACCAGCATTTCCCGTTCTGAGGAGCGGGCGCAGACGCGACAGGACGAGGCCGCCCTCCGGGGCGGCCTTTTTTGCGTCTCTCAGCGGCGGGCGGCCTCGATATGGCGGACAAGCGCCAGCAGGGTGCGGCAGACCGGCACCTCGATCCCCAGCGCCTCGGCTTTCGCCACGATGCCGCCGGTGATGGTGTCGATCTCGGTCGCGCGCCCCGCCTCGATGTCCTGCAGCATCGACGGTTTGTGCGCGCCATGATGGGCCAGCGCGTAAGACACGGTGTCGCGGATGCGGGCGGGATCCACGGCGATGCCTGCGGCATGGGCGGTGCGGCAGGCTTCTTCCACCATGGCGAAGGCCAGCGCGCGGGTGTCGGGCATGGCGCCGATCCGTCCGACCGGATCGCCGGTGACGGCGCAGAGCGCATTCAGCGCGGCGTTGAACGCGACCTTTTCCCAGATGGCGATGTCGATGCCCGGGTCGATGTCGAGCACGAGCCCCGCCGCGGCGAAGATCCGGTCCAGATCGCCGGTGTCGCAGGGCGCGCGGGGGGCAAGCCGGATGTGGCCCGCGCCCGCAGAGGAGACCTGCCCGGGGCCGTGCAGATCGGCGGGATAGGTGGTCACCCCGACAAACACCCGCTCGGGCGGGGCATGGGCCAGCAGCGCCGCATCGGTGCCAAGGCCGTTTTGCAGGCTGATGAGCCGGGTGGCGGGGCCGATGCAGGCGGCGATGCCGCGCAGGGCGGCGGCGCTGTGCATGGTCTTGGTGAAGACCAGCACGATGTCGAAGACCTGCCGCGCCTCCTGCGGCAGCACCGCCTTGGGCCACACGGTGCGGGTCTGTCCGTTGACGGTCAGCGACAGGCCCCGCGCCGCAACCGCCCCGACATGCGCGGCGTCAAGGTCGATCAGCGTCACGTCCTGACCGGCCTCGGCCATGCTGCCGCCAAAGAACGACCCCATGGCCCCCGCGCCCAGAATGCCGATGGAAAGGGGCTGTGTCATGCGCGGATCCTCTGGGGCTGCGTCGAAAGTCCGTCCGGGCGGTCCGTGGCGGGGGGCGCTTCGGCCTGGATATGCTCGGGGCCCAGATCGCGGGCCTTGGGGCAGCCCAGAAGGGCCAGCGTCGTGTCGATCTCGGCGGCGATCATCGCGATGACCTCGCGCACCCCGGCCTCGCCCCGGGCGCCCAGCCCGTAAAGCGCGGCGCGTCCCAGCAGGCACATGCGCGCCCCGGCGGCGAGCGCCTTCACCACATCCTCGCCGCTGCGGATCCCGCTGTCGAGCAGCAGCGGCAGCGCGGTGCGGCCCTGAACGCTGCGCAGCGTGTCGAAAGGGGCCGCCACATCCTCCAGCTGGCGCGCGCCATGGTTCGACAGGATCACCGCGTCACAGCCCGCCGCTTCGGCGCGGGCCAGTTCGGCGGCAGAGGTGAGCCCCTTGAGCACCAGCCGGTGCGGCCAGAGCGCGCGCAGCTCCGCCAGCGCCACCCAGTCAAAGCCCGCATCCATCTGCCGGTTCAGCAGCGCCGCCTGCGTCGAGGCATCCGCCGCCTCCGCCGAGGCGAAGCTGGCGAGCTGCGGCAGGCCGTGGCGCAGCTGCGCCATGGTCCATGCCGGATGCAGCGCGGCATCCAGCGCGATGCGCGGCGTCAGCCGGAACGGCACCTTGAAGCCGGAGCGCCGGTCGCGCAGGCGTCTGCCATTGACCGGCACGTCCACGGTCAGGATCAGCGTGGTGTAACCCGCCGCCAGCGCGCGGCGGACAAAGAGCCGCGCCTGATCCCGGTGCAGCACGTAAAGCTGAAACCATTTTTCGCCATCCCCCGCCCGGGCCACCTCCTCGATGCTGGAGGTGGAGGCGGTGGAGAGGCAGAAGGGAATGCCCGCCTGTCCCGCCGCCCGCGCCAGCATCAGGTCGCCCTCCGGACGCAGCACCCCGGTCAGGCCCATGGGGGCAATCGCGAGGGGCAGGGGGTAGTCCCGCCCCCAGAGCGTGACGCCAGCCTCGCGGCGCGAGACGTCGGTCAGGCGGCGCGGCACGAAGAGCGTGCGGGCAAAGGCGGCGCGGTTGCGGTCCAGCCCGCGCTCCTCCCCCGCCGCGCCGTCCACATAATCCATGACCATGCGGGGCAGGTGGCGGGCGGCGCGGCGGCGGTAGGCCGCCAGATCCGGGAGCGGGGTCAGGACAACCACGCGGGCAGCCCCAGCGTCAGCACCGGGAACAGCAGCAGCAGCGCGACCCGCACCAGTTCCGCCCCGAAGAACGGCATCACGCCCTTGAAGGTCTCGATCATCGGGGTGTCGCGGTCCAGCGACGAGATGACGAAGACGTTCATGCCCACCGGCGGGGTGATCAGACCCAGTTCCACCACAATGAGCGCGAGAATGCCGAACCAGACCTTGAGATCCTCGGTGCTCATGCCGAAGCCCGCGCCATCGGCGCCCTGATAGACGCCGCCATTGATCTCCTGCAGGACGGGCCAGAAGAAGGGGATCACCAGCAGGATCATCGACAGGCTGTCCATCAGGCAGCCCAGCAGGATCAGCGCGACCAGCAGGATCACCAGCACCGTCATCGGCGCCAGACCCGAGGTGGCAATCCAGGTCGCCGCTTCCTGCGGCAGGCCGGAGCGCGACATGAAGATCTTGAGCATCTCCGCCCCGAGCAGGATCAGATAGATCATGCCGCTGGTGGAGGCGGTTTCCAGCAGCGTCTCCCGCAGGTCGGAAAGCGAGATGCGGCGCTGCACAAGACCATAGGCCAGCACGAGGAAAACGCCGACCGCCGCCGCCGGGGTGGGATTGAACAGCCCCGCATAGATGCCGCCGATCACCAGCCCGAAGATCAGGAAGACCGGGATCACGCCGATGCTGGCCTCGACCAGTTCGCGGCGTTCGGGGGTCTTGCCGCGGGGGCCCGCCTCGGGGCGGATGGCGACATAGGCGGCGATGGTCAGCAGGAACATGATCACCGCCAGCAGGCCGGGGATCATCGCCGCCATGAACATCGTCACGATATTGGCCTCGACCGTGATCGCGTAGACGATCAGCACCACCGAGGGCGGAATGAGGATGCCCAGCACCCCGCCTGCGGCCAGCGTGCCGGTGGCCAGCGCGCCGGAGAACTTGTAGCGGCGCAGCTCCGGCAGGGCGACCTTGCCCATGGTCGAGGCGGTGGCGAGCGACGATCCGCAGACCGCGCCGAACCCGGCGCAGCCCGCGATGGCGGCCATGGCGGTGCCGCCGGGCAGCCAGCCCATCCACGCATTCGCCGCGCGGAACAGCGCCTGCGACAGCCCGATGCGCGAGGCGATGGCGCCCATCAGCACGAACATCGGCACAACCGACAGGTCATAGATCGAGAACTGCCCGTAGGCCAGCGTCTTGAGCTGGCTCAGCACCAGCCCCGGACCGTTGAGCAGCAGCGTGCCGATGCCGCCCACAAGGATCATCGCATAGGCGACGGGCATGCGGATCATGATGAGCCCGACAAGCGCCCCCAGCCCCGCCAGCCCGTAGATCAAAGCGTCAGACATGGGCGCCGTCTCCCTGCGTCTTGCCGGAAAGGTTTTCAAGAACGGAGGCCAGCGCGGCCAGCGCCAGCAGTGCCAGCGAGATCAGCACCGGCACATAGGCATACCAGATCGGGATCTGCAGGATCGCCGTGGTGTAGTCGTAAGTCTTCTGGTCCAGCATGCCCAGATACATCCGCCAGATCAGCAGGCCCGCGAAGGCCAGCGCGACCAGACTGCCCAGCAGGGTCAGCAGGGCGATGAGGCCGGGCCGCATCCCGGCGGTGAAGATGTCAGCGGTCACGTTGGCGCCCATGGACTGGCAGTAGGGCAGAAAGGCGAAGGCCGCCACGGCGACGCCCATCTCCGTCAGTTCGAAATCTCCGGGGAAGGGGTGGCCGAAGATGCCCCCAATCACCGAAAACATGTTGATCGACACCACCGCAAACAGCACCAGCCCGCCGAATATGGCCCAGAGCGTGGTGATGCGGCGGACGGCACCGGGAAACCCGGTGCCGAACATGACCGATGGGGCGGCCATCAGCGCGTCGCGTGGTCTGCGATGCCCGCGCGGGCGGCCTCGACCAGTGCCTGACCGTCGATGCCCTTGCTGGAAACCTCCTCGATCCAGCGGTCGACGACCGGGGCCAGCACCTCGTCAAAGGCGGCGGTCTCTTCCTCGGTCAGCACGATATGCTCGTTGCCCGCCTCGACGGCGACCTTGATCCCGGCATCATCGACATCGCGCCAGATCTGGCCCACCTCGTCCAGCCATTCGCGCCCGGAGGCATCGCGGAACGCCTGCTGGATGTCCTCGGGCAGGCTGTCCCAGCGGGCCTTGTTCATGGAGACCTGAAAGATGGTGCTGCCCCAGCGGGCCTCGTCATGGCCTTCGATCTGATACTGGGTCTGGTCCTGCACCTTCAGCGCCGGAATGATCTCCCACGGGATGAAGGCGCCGTCCACGACGCCCTTCTGCAGGGCGGGCGGCAGTTCGGGCGCGGGCATCGCGGCGGGAGAGGCGCCAAGCGCCTCGATCGTCCATGCGCCGGTGCGGGTGGGGATGCGGATCTTCTTGCCGGCCAGATCGGCGGGGCTGCGGACCAGCGTGTCGCGCATGTGGATGCCCTGTCCGGCATGGGCATGCAGGAACATCACCTCGACGCCCTGAAACTCCTCGGCCAGCATGTCGTCAAAGACATCGTCGATGGCAAGGTTGACCGCTGCGGGGTCATTCTTGAAGATCGTCGGCAGTTCGAACACCTCGGTCCGGGGGAACAGGCCCGGCGTGTAGCCATTGGTGGTCCAGATCAGATCGACCACCCCGTCGCGCACCTGCGAGATCAGTTCCGGCGGGCGGCCCCCCAGCGTCATCGACGGGAAGATCTCGATGTTCACGCGGCCATCGGTTGCGGCTTCGATCCGCTCGGCCCAAGGCTCCAGCATGGCGGTCTGCGCCGGGGCGGTGGCGCTCAGGAAATGATGCAGCTTGAATTCGAACTCGGCGGCGCTGACCGCAGCGGTGGAGCCCAGCAGGGCCGCAACCGCAGCCGCAACGGCGTGGGGTGTCTTGGTGGTCATGATCGTTCCTCCCTGGAATGATGGGCCGGCATCTGCCGGTCCCGGCGTCCCGGCCCCGCCTCCTCTGGCAGGGCCCGAAATCCTTCAGCGTTCTATCGCAATGTTCAGCAGCACCTGCCGCCGTTCTTCGGTGGCCACCCGGATCGCGCGGTCCAGCGCTGCGGGCAGATCGGCGCCTTGGGTGACGCTTTCGGTATAGGCGCGGCTGGCCTCGGCGGTGCGGGTGAAATCGGGCGAGGGTTTGAGCGAGGTCAGCGGCACCTCGTTCGCCTTGGCGGCGAGACCGTCGGCATAAAGCCCCGACACCGACTGGCGCACGGCGCCCCATTCCTCGTTGTTGAGCACCAGCACGATCACCGGCAGGTCCAGCGCCTCGGCGACCTGATGGCAGACGGTGGGATTGGCGAACATGTAGCTGCCATCGCCCATGGTGGCGAAGACCAGCCGTTCCGGTGCCGCCATCTGCGCGCCAAGGGCCGCAGGAAAGCCCCAGCCGAGCCCGCCGGAATGCGGTTCCTGAAAATAGGACAGGTGATCTTCCAGCCCCAGCGGCAGCAGCGGGCAGCCGAGTTCATGATACACGGTCGACAGCTGGCCGGTTGCGGCCTTGCGGGCGCGGATCGCCTCGCCAAGGCAGAGGCTGACCCAGTCCTTGGTCATCGGGCCCCGGTTGCCCGCCTCCGCCCGGCTGCGGATCGCGGCGCGGCTGGCGGTGGTCAGGGCGGTGATCCTCTGGCGCCGCGCCGCGATCTCCTCCTCCGCCTGCCTGTCTGGCCCGGCCATCGCGCGGATCAGCGCCAGAATGGTCGGGCCGGTCTCGCCGGGCAGCACCAGATCTGCACGGAAATTGCGCACCGGCGTGCGCGAGAACAGCGGATCCGGCCCCAGCTGGATCACCTTGCAGTCCGGGCGCAGCGACACGCGGTCCGGCCACCACGGGGCAAGGCTGTTGATCACCAGCACCACGTCTGCCTCTTCCAGCAGCGCGTCGTGATCCCAGCCGACCTGCATCGGGTGATCCAGCGGCAGGCTCAGCTGGTTGGCCCAGTACTGCGACACGGGCAGCGCCCAGTCGGTGACAAAGCCGGACAGCGCGTCAAACGCCGCCTGCGTGCCGGTGCCGCGCTGGCTGATGATGAGCGGGGATTTTGCGCCCGCCAGCAGCTCTGCCGCCTGCGCCAGCACCTCGGGCGGCGGGGCGGTGATCACCGGCGCCATGGAAGAGGGCGCATCGAGCCCTTCCGGCGGCGTGGGTTCGCACAGCACCTCACGGGGCAGGCTCAGATAGACCGGGCCTTTCGGCGTGGAATTGGCGATGGCCCATGCCCGGTCAAAAAGGCCGGTGACCTGTTCGGGGAAGCGCAGTTCGTAATCCCATTTGCTGGCCTCGCGCACCAGTGCGGTCTGGTCGAACATCTCCTGCCCCCAGCCGATGGGCACGGTGCGGGCGCCAAAGCGGTCCTGTTCGGTGACCGGGGTGCGCCCCGACATCAGCAGCATCGGGATATGGTCGCAGGAGGCGTTGATCGCCCCGGTCGCGCCGTTGGACAGCCCGACATTGGTGTGCAGCATCACCGACTGCGGACGCCCGGACATCTGGTAATAGCCATGCGCCATGCTGACGGCGGCCATCTCGTGCGGAACGGTGACGGGGGTGGGCAGATCCACCGCCTGATGCCCGGCGGCAATCAGCCCTTCGATGATCGGCGGAAAGTCGGTGCCGGAATTGACGAAGACATGGTCGATGCCAAGCGCCTTGAGCTTGCCGAACATCGCGCCGCCCGCGCTCAGCGCCTGCGGCGGGTGGACAGGTGCATCCTTTGCCATGTGCTGGCTCCTTCCCTCGACCGTCCGGAGGTCGTTTGCGCCATCTTCGCGCAGATTCTTTACAAATCTCAATATATGAGATAGTCTTCTCATTAAATGTAATTTACCGCCTTGGCTTGTGTCAAGCGGCAGCTATGCTGGGCGACCAAAAGGACTTGCCCGCAAACGGAGGCCCCTGCGTGTCGACCCCCCTCAACGCTTCAGTGCTGAAAGCCTTTTCGATCCTGAGGCTGGTCTCGCCGCAGCAGCCAGAGATCACGACGGCCATTGTGGCGGAGGCGCTCGACACCAACACGGCCACGGCGCACCGTTTCCTGATGACCCTCGTCGCGGCGGGGGCGCTGAGCAGCTACCGGCGGGGCTATTATTCGCTGGGTCCGCTGATCGATGATCTGGGCTTTGCCGCGCAGGCCTGCGCGCCTTCGGTTTCGCGCATCCGCCCGCTGATCCAGAGCCTTGCGCAGGAGGTGAACGAATCCGTCATGGTGTGCCGTCTGGGCATGTCCGGCCCGACCTGCATCGCCGTGGCGAAATCGAACCGCCCGATCTCGGTCGACATCACGGTGGGCACGGTGCTGGCCATCGACCGCACCGCCCATGGCAAGCTCTGGCTGTCTACGATGACCGAGGCGATGCGCAACGACCGCTGCGGCGGCGACTGCGATGTCAGTGCGACGCTGCTTGACCAGATCCGGGGGCAGGGGTTTTCCACCAACAATGGCGAGGCGAATGACGGCATCGGCGCCATCGCGGTGCCGGTGCGCGACGCCGAGGGCGCCATGCCCCTGACCCTGAGCATTTTCGGCATGGAACACCGCTTTGACGAGGCGATGCTGGCCCATGCCCTGCCCATGCTGCTGGACACGGCGGAGCGGATTTCACAGACGCTGGCGCAGTGACGGGACGGGCGGTTGCACCCCTGTCGTGGTAAGTGCGGCTCAGCAGGTGGTTTCGACCAAGGCCAGCAGGCGCGGGCCAGAGGTGATCTGCAGCCCGGTCGCGGCGGCCCTGACCGTTACATGCTCGCCTTGGTCAAGATTGCCCAGATAGACCACCTCGCGCCCCGTGAGCGGCGCAGGGCAGGGCCGGGCCGCTTCGGCGAGCCTTGAGAAGGTCGGGAAATACAGCAGCCCCACCGCGTTGAAATCCAGCGCCGGAACCGGCGTCTGCACCAGCAGCTCGGGCCCCGTGGCGGGCGTGTCGCGGCTCTGGCGGGCCAGCGTGCGGGCGCGGGCGTGCTGCCGGTCCAGCCCGGGGGTGGCGGCGGCCAGATCGTCCAGCCCGGGCAGGCTGCTGCGCAGCAGCCTGCGGTTCGATCCGCTGCCGTCATGGCGCAGAAAGCAGCTGATCATCCGCAGCGTTCCCAGCCAGCCCTCCGCGCCTGCGATGTGATGCTCCGACCCGATGCGGTTCGCCGCCACCACATGCAGGGTCGAGGTGATCTCGATCCCGGTGCCAAGCAGCGGGCGGGAGGGGCGAGCCAGCGTCAGCTCGGTGGCGCAGAAGGCGGCATAGACCGGATGCCCCTCCGCGTCGCGAAAGGCGATGCCGGACTGGCCAAGCGCGTCCGCGATCAGCGTCCAGTGCCGGTCGCCCGCGTCGCGCAGCAGCCATTGTTCAGACAGTCCGAAAGGCGACAGCATCGCCATGCCCAGCGACAGGCTCTCTCGCCGTTCGACCCGGCGCGGGCCGCCCACGCTGCGCAGCGCGGTGCGGGCCCTCATCCGGCCACCCGCCGTGCGGGCATGGCCAGCTGCGCCGCGATCTGTCCGGCAAGATGGCGGCTGTCTTCCTCGATGCCCAGAAACCGCCCCGACCCCCATGTATGCAGCCAGCCCAGCCCGATAAAATGCAGCCCGCGATGCGCGGTCACGCCCCGGTCAAACACCGGCTTGCCGCGCGCATCGAAGACATCAGCCTCGATCCACCCATAATCGGGGCGAAACCCGATTGCCCAGAGCACCGACGTGATCCCCGCCTCGGCAAGGTCAAGCTCGGTCCGCTCCTCCTCCGGGGTCCAGACCTTTTCAAAAGGCGGCTCTTCGGGCGCGTCGATGCCTTCGCGCGCGATATACGCATCGATCTGGGCGCGGATGCCAAGATAGGAGCGGTCGGCATCGTCGAGGTTCTTGGCCAGATCCGGCAGGAAGCGTGCCTTGGGGCCGTCCATATCCGCCAGCGAGCCATAAAGCTGCACGCCATGATCGACATGGACGCGGCGCAGGTCGATTTCCTTGCCGCCGTCGCGGCCCGACATGTAGTGGTTGGTCTGGGTCACGGCCTTGACCGGATCGGGATGGCGGGCGATGGTGATGGCGTAATGCCCGGCCTCCTGCAGCCAGTCGGTGGCGTCGCGTCCGCGATATCTGCGCGGGCTGCGCGGCGCGGGGCCGACGGCCAGATGCACGTCGCGACCCGCCCGCAGAAAATCCTCCATCAGCTGTACGCCCGACTGGCCGGTGCCGACGATCAGCACGCCGCCTTCGGGGAACTGCCCGACATTGCGGTACTCGACCGAATGCATCTGGAAAATCCCGGGCGAAAGGCGCTGCGCATAGGCGGGCTCGATCGGCGTGTCATAGCCGCCGGTGGCGATCACCACCTGATCGCAGGTCCACTGTCCTATCGAGGTGTCCACCACAAAGCCGCCGCTGTCCTGCGGCACCACCCGCGCGACCTCGACCCCTTCGCGCAGGTCGGGCTGCGTGCGCTCGGCGAAAGCGTCCAGATAGGCGGTGATCTGGTCCTTCAGCATGAAGCCGTCAGGATCGGTGCCGCCATAGTCGCGGTCATAGTGGAAATCGGGCAGGCGGCATTGCCAGTTCGGCGTGACAAGGCAGAAGCTGTCCCAGCGGTTGTGGCGCCACGAATGGAATTTCTCGTGGCGCTCGAATACGATGCTGTCGATGCCCTTCTGCTTCAGGCACCACGCGGTGGACAGGCCCGCCTGCCCGCCGCCGACGATCACGACGGGGCTATGCGGCGTCGGCTGGTCTGTCATGGGGAATGTCCTCATTGCGAGATGGTCAGGCAGGTGACGCGGGCGCCGTCCTGATCCAGAAACGGGGCGATGCGCGTCTCGATCCGGTCAAGCTGGTCGAGCGCGGAGCTGCAGGCGAAGCCGTATTTGCGCTGCACCCGGTCAGAGGCGCGTTCCATCGCGCTGCGGGCGCGCTGCAGGAAGTCCGGCGCGGGGTAGCTCTGGCCGGGGGCAAAGATCTCGGCCACGACGCTGGAGGGCGAATAAAGCTGCTCCTCTGCGCCGTCCGGCCAGCGGACGGTCCAGAATGTTTCAGGCATGACAGGCTCCAAGATCCAGATAGGGGGTGGCGGCATGGTTCCAGAACAGCGCCTGCGCCGCGCCATCGCAGAGCGTGACCGCGCTGCCGGAGGTGACGCGCCCGATGGCGCTGGCGTCGATGCCCCGGGCACAGAAGCGCGCGCAGACGGCATTGGCCTGATCCGGTGCCACCGCCAGCAGGAAGCCGAAGCTGGGAAAGCTGCGCAGCCAGCGCTCCCGGTCGATGCGGGGCGGCGGCGTCAGGTTGGAGAGGTCAAGGTCGATCCCCACGGCAGAGCATTCCGCCAGCATCAGCGCCGTGCCGACGATGCCGCCCTGACTGATGTCCTTGCCCGCGCGGACCAGACCCTCCTCTGCCAGCGCGGGCAGCAGGTCCAGATCGCGGCGCAGCCGGTCGGGCGGGGCGTCCAGTGCCGCGCAGAAATTGTCGAAGTTGCGATAGCTGCCGCGCTGGTCGATGGCGGCGATCAGCAGATCGCCGGGCCGCGCGTCAAAGCTGGAGATCAGGCACCGCGCCCTGCCGAAGACCGAAGCGGCAAGGCCAAGCGCGGGGGCGGCAAGGTTGGTGTGCCCCCCCACCAGCGGCACGCCATACGCGGCGGAGGCATCGCGCATCCCGGCCAGCAGCGGGGCGGCGGCTGCCGCATCCGGCGCCCAGATCTGGTTGACCATGGCCACGGCCCGGCCCCCCATGGCGGCGATGTCCGACAGGTTGACCATCACCGCGCACCAGCCCGCGAACCACGGGTCATCGGCGATGAAGGCGGGGATGAAACCTTCGCCCGCCAGCAGGTCATAGCCGCCGTCGCGGGGCAGGGCTGCGGCATCGTCCCCGGGCTGGCCGGGGCTGGCGGCAGTCAGCCCAAGCGCCCGCGTGCTGCGCGCGATGCCCAGCTTGGACCGGATCGAGGGATGGTCGCGCAGGCGTTGCGCCAGCGTCATCAGCGCGCTGTCGGTCATGGCCGGGGCTCGCGCGGGCGGGCGCGGTGATACCAGCCGGTAACCGGATCGGCACAGGGCGGATAATGGCTCAGATCCGCCTCCATCTTCATGTGTGGCGTGCCGTGGATCGTCACCTCGTGCTGCGGGCGCCAGCGCAGGCGGCGAAACAGCGGCACGTTCTGCATCTGCACATGCGCCAGAAACCTGTCGCAGCCGCGTGCGGTGGCGGTGCAGACCGCAAGCCGGATCAGTTCGGCCCCCAGCCGCCCCACCGCGCGGAACTCGCGGTCGACGGCCAGCCGCGATCCCCACCACAGGCGCGGGGACTCCTGATGGATGCGCACGGTGCCCACCACCTGATCGGGTTCATGGGCGCAGGTGGACAGCGCCACCAGATGCGTGGCGACCGGATCGATGGCGTCGCGGTCCTGCAGCGGAAAGATGCCCTGTTCCTGCACGAACACCCGGTGGCGCAGGCTGGCCGCGCCCTCTGCCTCGAACCGGGAGGAGACGGCGCGGATATAATAGCCCGGACAGTGGAACTGCCGCTGGTCAAGCTCCATCATGCGCGGATCTCCTGCGGCAGCTTCAGCATCTCGTAGCTGGACAGGGCCGAACAGGCGCCGCATTTGCCGCATCCGGCCTTCATGTCCGCCGACCGGATGCCCGCCTCCGCGATCATCTGGCCCAGCGGGCGCAGGATCGAGGCCATGAAACCGGCCGAAGGCGCGGGATGGCTTTCCAGCGGCGTGCCGGAGATCGGCACGAAGGGCACCACAAACGGATAGACCCCCATGGCGCACAGCTTCTCGCCCATCTCGAGGATCGCCTCGCGCGTGTCGCCAAGTCCTGCAAGGATATAGGTGGACACCTGCCCGCGCCCGAAGACCCTCACCGCCGCCTCGAAGCTGGAAAAGTATTTCTCCAGCGGGACGCTGGCCTTGCCGGGCATGATGCGCTGGCGCACCTCGGGGGTGACGGCCTCAAGATGCATGCCCAGCGTGTCGATCCCGGCGTCAAACATGCGCTGATGCCACGCGTCATCCTCGGGCGGCTCGCACTGGCCCTGCAGCGGCAGGTTGACCGCCGCCTTGATGGTCACGGCGCTGTCGCACAGAACCTTGGCGCCGCGATCCTTGCCCGCCGGGGTGCCGGTGGTCAGCACCATATGGGTCACGCCGTCCAGCTCCACCGCCGCCTTGGCGACCTCGGCCAGCTGCGCGGGGGTCTTGTGGGCGATGGTCCGCCCGGCGGCAAGGCTCTGGCCGATGGCGCAGAACTGGCAGGTTTTCTTGCGGCTTTCATAGCGGATGCAGGTCTGCAGCACGGTGGTTGCCAGCACGTCGCGGGAATGCAGCGCGGCGATATGGCTGTAGGGGATGCCGTCGGCGGTGCTGAGCTGGTAGAACTTCGCGCGGGTGGGAAAGCGCACCATCGCCACCTCGGCGCCGTCGCGGGTGACGCGGGCCGCGCCGGTATCGTCCGGGGCCTCCACCAGATAGGGGCTGTCGAAGCTGGGGGCGGTGTGCACGGGGATCATCACGGTGCGCGCGCCGATGGTGATGGCCTTGTGATCGGAAGGACCGGCGCCGCCCCGGCGGCTGTCCTGCCCGGCGCGCGGATCGACCAGCCGCATGCCATGGGTCTGCAATTCGTTGATAAGCTGGGCGGGATCAAGCATCGGGGCAACCCTCCTCGGGATCTGGGTCTGGCCCGGCCATGGCGGCGGGCTCGTGCCGCGTCGGGGCCGGGCGGGTGTCATGGCGCAGCGACAGCAGTTCGGGCCGGGCGTAATGGCCGACGCTGTCCATCATGCGCTTGCGCTTGGCGATCAGCCGCATGTCGAGATCGGCGATGACGATGCCCTCGCCCTCTGTCAGCGGTTCGGCCAGATGGCGGCCCTCTGGCGAGATGATGCAGGTCATGCAGCCGCTGCGCATCGCCTGCTGCAGCTTGGGATCGGGGTGAATTTCGGCAATCTGCGCTTCGGTCAGCCAGCCGGTGGCATTGACCACGAAACAGCCCGATTCCAGCGCGTGGTGGCGCATGGTGACCTCGATCTGGTCGCGGAAGATGTCGCCGACAAGGCTGCCGGGATACTGGCCCGCGTGGATTTCCTCGTGCTGGGTCATCAGCGCGTAGCGGGCGAGCGGGTTGTAGTGTTCCCAGCAGGCCAGCGCCCCGACCCGGCCCACGCGGGTCTCCACCACCTTCAGCCCGGCGCCATCGCCCTGCCCCCAGACCATGCGTTCGTGATAGGTGGGGGTGATCTTGCGCCGCTTCAGCGCCAGCGTGCCATCCGCGTCAAAGATCAGCTGCGCGTTGTAAAGCGAGCCGTGATCGCGTTCGTTCACCCCCAGCACCACCACCACGCCGCGTCTGCGCGCCGCCTCGGCCACCGCCCGCGTTTCGGCAGAGGGCACGACCACCGCTTCGCGCATGAGATCAAGATGCGGCGCCCCCTGCTGCACCGGGGGCAGCACGAAGCTGAAATAGGGGTAGTAAGGCACGAAGGTTTCGGGAAAGACGATGAATTCTGCGCCCTTGTCGGCGGCCTCGGCAATGGCGTTGAGCACGCGCGTCATCGTGCCGGCCCGCCCGGACAGGTCCGGGGCGATCTGGACGGCGGCGGCGCGGATGGTATCGGTTCGCATGGGCTGGCCTGTGACGGAAGGGAAGGCGGGCCGGGGGCGGGCTGCCCCCGGAGACAAGGTCATACGGTCCAGGTGTCGAGGATCACCGCATTGGCCTTCTTGTGCAGCAGGATGCAGTCCAGCACGTCCTGCGGCGCGATCGGGGTGATGCCGGGCAGCAGCGATCCTTCGCCATGGCCGTAAAGCGCCTGCAGCGCGAAGCGGCAGGCATAGACCTTGCCGCCTTCGCCCATGAATTTCTTGAGGTTCACGGCAAAGTTCTGATGACCGGGGAAAGCCTCGTCGCCCAGCGTGGGGAACCCGCGCTGCAGGCCCAGGGTGACGCCGGGGCCGTAAAGCAGGATCGAGGTCTCGTAGCCTTTGCGGTTCAGCCGGATGGCGTTGAGAATGTTCACAAGCCCGATCGAGCCTTCGAACGCGACGGTGTGGAAGGTGACGAGCGCCTTTTCGCCCGCATCCGCCTTCACGTCCTCGAACACTTTTTCCTCGTAATCGACGAAAAAGTCTCCGTCCTTGTGTGGTTCTTTGGTAACCTTTGGCATCTCGCCCTCCTTGTCGCTGCGTGAAGACAGGATGCTGGGCGGTGAGTGATGCAATCAATCATCAGTGCAATCTACATACAATATAGGCTGCAATAAGGTCGGGATCAGCTGGATCTTTGGTCGATTCCCAGGCTCTCTGCTGAAGCGAGAAGCGTTTGTAGTCTGGCGCGGCGCCACCCATCGGGAAGTATTTGCGGCCATGCATACAATGCCCATTCAATTGCAAGAATCATTCGGGTAAGAGGTGCCGCAACAGGAGATGATGCTGATGATTGACTGGGCGCCCGACACCATCGACACGGGAAAACCCCGCTATCTGGCGATTGCCGACGCCATCGCGCGCGATGTCCAGAGCGGCAGGCTGGGGGGCGGGGACCGGCTGCCGCCGCAGCGCAGGCTGGCGGCACGGCTTGGCATCGACTTCACCACCGTCTCGCGCGCCTATGCCGAGGCGCAGGCGCGCGGGCTGATCGCCAGCCATGTCGGGCGCGGCACCTTCGTGGCCGACCGCGCGCCCGCCCCCGCCGAAGACCCCGAGCGCCGCCGTGCCGGGGATCTGTCGATGAACATGCCGCCAGAACCCAGCGATCCCGATCTTGTGGCGCGGATGAAGGGCGGGCTCGACTATGTGTCGGTCAATCTGGTGGATCTGCTGCGCTATCAGGCACCCATCGGCACCGACCGCGACCGCACCGCCGCCTCCAGTTGGCTGAGCATGCGCGGCATGGTGCCCTCGATGGAGCGGATCGCGGTGACGCCGGGGGCACATGCGACGATGGCGGCGATCCTGTCGATCATCACAAGGCCCGGCGACACGGTGCTGTGCGAACGGGTCACCTATCCCGGCATCCGCAACATCGCGGCGCGGTTCGGGGTGACCCTGATCGGGCTCGACATGGATGCCGAAGGTGTCACGCCCGAAGCGCTGAGCGAAGCCATCGCGCGCCACCGGCCCAAGGCGCTTTACCTCAACCCGACGCTGCAGAACCCGACCACCCTGACCATTCCGGTCGACCGGCGGCTGGCGCTGGCCGAGGTGCTGCGCGCCGAGGGGCTGACCCTGATCGAGGATGACGCTTATGGCTTCATTCCCGCCAAGGCGCCCGCCCCCATCGCGCTGTCGGCGCCGGATCTGACATGGCATATCGGCGGGCTGGCGAAATGTATCGGCGCGGGGCTGCGGCTGGCCTTTACCATCGCGCCCTCGCCGCGCTGCGCCTACCGGCTGGCGCAGGCGATCCGGGCGCTGTCGGTGATGCCCTCGCCGCTGTCCATGGCGCTGACCACGCAATGGATCGAGGATGGCACCGCCGACGGCATCCGCCGGTTCATCCGCGCCGAGACCGCCGCCCGTCAGGCCATCGCGCGCGAAGCGCTGGAGGGGGTGGAGTTCGCGGCAGCCGAGAACGCCTTCAACATCTGGCTGACGCTGCCAAAGGGCGCTGGCCGCGCCGATATCGTGGCGCGCATGGCCGGGCGACAGCTTGGCATCATGCCGTCAGACGCCTTTACCGTGGCAGGAGAGCCAGGAGAGAAGCTGCGGGTCTGCCTTGGCGGCGCGGTAAGCCGCGATGCCCTGCGGGAGAACCTTTTCTTCCTTGGCAACACGCTGGCGCCCAATGCCTTCATGGGCTGACGGGCGCCTGCGGCGCTTCTGCCACGGGGCGGGCTGCCGCCCCGTGGGTTTCGTGTCTGCGGGCTGGTGCCGCGCCGTCAGGACAGCGGCATCGCCTCGGCGCGTTTCAGCGCAGCCGAGATCCGCTCCAGCTGGTCTTCGGGGACGCGGTTGAACGGGGCGCGGCAGGGGCCGACATCGCGGCCCTGCATGTTGATGCAGGCCTTGACCCCGGCGGGCCAGTTGAAGCGGCTGATCTGGCTGCAGACGTCGGTGATGGCGAAATGCAGCTTCTGGGCTTTGGCGATGTCGCCGGTCTGCACCGCGTCCCACAGCGCAAGGCAGTGACGCGGCAGCAGCGCCGCAGCCCCTGAAACCGACCCCGTGGCGCCGATGGCAAGCCCGGGATAGAGCAGCCAGTCATGCGCCCAGGTCACCGAGATCTTGTCGCCGATGGTTTCAAGCAGCGCGGTCAGCGTTTCCAGCGAGCCGCCGATGGATTCCTTGGTGGCGATCAGCCCGGTCTCTGACTGGTTCGCGGCCATGCGCTGCATCAGCGGCACGGTGACGGGGGCCGTGGTCAGCACGTTATAGACCATCGTCGGCAGGCCGGATTCCTTGTGGATCGTCGCGTAGAAATCATAGACGCCATCTTCGGAACAGATCTGGTAGATCGGCGGCGTCACCATCACGCATTGCGCGCCCGCGTCCCGCGCGACCTTGGCGCGCTTCACCGCTTCGCGGGTCGAGGTGGTGATGATCCCGGCCATGACCGGCACCCGTCCGGCGCTGGTTTCCTGCGCGGTGCGGACCAGATGGCCCAGATCCTCGGCATCGAGCGCGTGCCCTTCGCCGGTCGAGCCGCCGACGCAGATCCCGGTGACCCCCAGCGAGATGTTGAACTCCACCTCGCGCCTGAGCGCGTCAAGGTCCAGCTCTTCGTCCTTGGTGAACGGCGATACGACGGGCGGAAAGATTCCGACGACGTCTTCCTTGGTCAGCAATCTAGGCATGAGTCCTCCTCCGGGTCTGGCCGCGGGCAGGCTGCGGCGCTGTGCTTCTTGTATCATTGTTCACATAGTGGTCAATATGATCGTTATGCGGATCATACCGCAAGACCCGGCCCATGGCTTGCAAAGGCGGAAAGGACGTGACCTTGTGAGCGGGACTGACCTTGGCGGCATGTGACGGATGGACAATCTCAAGAGCCTCGTGAAGGCGGCGACGATCCTTGACTGTTTTTCGACGCTGGACCGCAAGCTGACGGCGGCGCAGATCGCCACGCGCACCGACATACCGCGCGGCACGGTGCACCGCATCCTGCGCACCCTGCGCGATCTTGGGCTGGTCGATCAGGACCGCGACCGCGACCAGTACCGGCTTGGCATGAAGCTTTTCGAGCTGGGCACCACGGTTCTGGCCAATATGGATCTGCACCGCGAGGCCAGCGCCTCGGTCGAAAGCCTGACGCGGGCCAGCGGCGAGACGGTGCATCTGTCGGTGTTTGACGGGCAGAATTCGACCGTCATCAACCGCACCGATCCGGGGGATGGGCGGGTCAATACCGTGGTCGTGCTGGAATCTTCGCCCGGCCATGCCACCGCCTCCGGCAAGGCGGCGCTGGCCTATCAGTCCGGCGCTGCGATCGAGCGGTTCCTTGCGCGGGGGCTGCCCCGCATCGCGCCGAACACGATCACCGATCCGGCGCGGCTCCTGGCCGAGCTGGAGACGATCCGGGGGCAGGGCTATGCGGTGGATGACGAGGAACTGCAGACCGGCACGCGCTGTGTCGGCGCCCCGATCCGCGACATGTCCGGCCGCGTCTTTGCCGCGATCAGCGTCAGTGGCCGCGCCGACCGGTTCACGCCGGAGCGTATCGCGGTTTATGCCGATCTGGTGCGCCATCACGCGCAGGCCATCTCGCTGCATCTGGGTTACCGGCCCGACGCGCCCGGCTCAGCCGGGCTGGCGGAGCGGGCGTGACAGGAACGCCTCGGCGGCCTCAAGGATGTCGGGCGCGGCGTCCAGATCGAACCCGACCAGCGGCGGGCGGACATGGGCCAGTGCCGCATCGTTGCGGGCGCGCGCGGTCAGCGCCTTGACCGCCGGAACAACCGGATGGCGGCTGATCCGGTGATAGAGCGCGCACATCGCGTCGAAATCCGGGTCATCCTCTGCCAGACCGGGCCGCAGCAGCGCCGCCATCTCTGCCGTGGCGAGATTGCCCAGCCCCGAGATCGCGCCCGCCCCGCCAAGCGCCAGCGCCTGCGGCAGGAAGATCTCGTTGCCCACGAAGATGTCGAGATCGGGAAAGCTATTCAGGCTCGCTTCGACATGGGCCCAGTCCGGCACGCTGTCCTTGAGCCCGGCGATGACCGGGCCGAAGCGGTCGATCAGCCGGAAGATCACCGGCTGCGCGATCGGCACGCCGACAAGCCCCGGAATGTCGTAAAGCGTGAGCCGCAGGCCCGCATCGTTCGCCCCCTCGATCACGGCGGCGATGAAGCGGAACAGCCCCTCCTCGGACACGCCCTTGAACAGGAAAGGCGGCAGCAGAAGCTGGCGCAGGCAGCCTGCGGCGGCGGCATGGTGCGACAGATCCGTGACGTCTGTCAGGGCCGCAGCACCGATGCCGACCATGATCCGCTCCGGCGCCACGCCGCCCGAAAGCAGCGCATCAAGCCCGGCCTTGCGTTCGGCTGCGGAAAAGGACTGCGCCTCCCCCAGCGTGCCGAAGAGAACGACACCCGCCGCGCCGTCATCCAGCACCTGCCGCGCGAGGCGCGCAAGGGATCCTGCGTCGAGGCTGCCGTCAGGGGCCAGCGGGGTGATGAGGGGAACATGCAGGACGGGGGTCTTGGCCATAAGGAAATCTCCGGATCGGGGGGTCAGCGGACGAGGTATCTGTCCCAAGCGGCGGGCGTGAAGGTCACGCCATGGCCGGGGCGGTCGGGCACGAGGATCTGGCCATCGCGCAGCTCCAGCCCGTGCTCCATCAGGTCGTCCATGAAGGGGTAATATTCGACATAGGTCGCGCGCGGCAGCGCCGCCGCAAGATGGATGTGCAGCACGGTCATGAAATGCGGCGCCACGGCGAGGCCGAACATGTCGGCCATCTCGCCGATCTTGAGCGCTTCGGTGAAGCCGCCGACAAAGCACAGATCCGGCTGCAGCACGTCCAGCGCGCCCGCCGTCACGAAGGGGGCAAAGTCGCGGCGGGAATGGAAATGCTCGCCCGAGGCCACGGCCATGGGCAGCTGCGCGCGCAGCCGCCGGTAGCCTTCGATGTCCTGAGACAGGATCGGCTCCTCGAACCAGTAGATGTCCAGATCGCCAAGCTGCCGCCCGAGCCACAGCGCGGCGGGCAGCGACAGCCGTTCGTTGGCATCGCAGAGGATGCGCGGGCCGGGGCCGATGGCCTCGCGCACGGCGCGCACGCGCGCGATGTCCTGATCGGGCTGGCGGCCCACGCGGATCTTCACTGCGTCGAAGCCCGCCGCGACATACTCTGCCGAACTGCGCACCAGATCGTCGAGCGGCAGCGAGGGGCTGGCCTTGCCGCTGCCATAGGAGGGCACGCTGGCGCGGCGCTGCCCCAGCATGAAGGCCAGCGAGACGCCGCGCTGGCGCGCCCGCAGATCCCACAGCGCCACGTCGATGGCCGAGATTGCCATGGAGGCGATGCCGTGACCAAGGCGATGGGTGCGGTGGAACAGCTCGTCATTGAGCACCTCCACCTCGTCGGCCTCGCGCCCGATGAGACGGTCCAGCAGCACGGTGTCGAGCAGCGCGCGCACCGCTTCCCCGCCGCCATAGTCGGAGGTGAAGGTCCAGCCGGTGCCCTCTTCGCCGCTGTCGTCACGGACCGTGACGCCGATCAGCTCGAAAAATTCGTCGCTGCGTTCGGCGGCCAGCCGGTTGGAGGGAAAGCGCAGGATCCAGCTTTGTGTCGCGCGTATCGTCATGTCTTTCTCCGTCAGTCTTCCAGGGCGACGCTGCGCGCCGGATCAAATTCAAGCGTGACCCGCATGCCCTGACCGGCGGGGGCCGGGGGCGCCGACTGGACGCGGATCAGGGCCAGCGGATCGGCATCGGGGGCCACGAAGGTGTCGACAAGCCCGCCGGTGAAGACGGTGGAGGCGACGGTGCCGGGCAGGCGGTTGACCCCGGCCTTGGCGGGCGCGTCGGGGCCTGCGATGCGGATGTCGGTGGGCCGGACCGAAATCCGGCGCGTCGCGCCGCCCGCGCGGTCAAGCGCGCCTGCCGCCGCCATCACCGGGGTGCCGTGATAGCTGCCGGTCAGCCCGCCGCCCTTCAGGGAGGCGCCGGACAGGTCGAGGATGTTGGTAAGCCCGATGAAGCCCGCGACAAAGGCGTTGCGCGGCCTGTCATAAATCTCGGTCGGTGTGCCGGACTGCACCACCCGCCCGCTTTCCATCACCACGATGCGGTCGGACAGCGCCAGCGCCTCGTCCTGACTGTGGGTGACATAGACGCTGGTGATGCCAAGTTCCTGCTGCAGCCTGCGGATTTCAAAGCGCATCTGTTCGCGCAGCACCGCGTCAAGGTTGCTGAGCGGCTCGTCGAAAAGCAGGATGCGCGGCTGCGAGGCGACGGCACGGGCGAGGGCAACGCGCTGCTGCTGGCCGCCGGAAAGCTGGCCGGGATAACGGTCGGCCAGATGCTCCATCCCGACGATGGCCAGCACCTGCCGCACCCGTTCGGCGACCTCCGTCCGGTTCATGCCCCGGCGGCGCAGGCCGTAGCCGACATTGTCGGCCACGCGCAGATGCGGCCAGAGCGCATAGGTCTGGAACACCATCCCCATGTCGCGCCGTTCCGGCGGCACCGACAGCGCCCCGTCGGACAGCACCACCGCGCCCGAGGTGACGCGGCCCGAACTGAGCGGTTCCAGCCCCGCGATCATGCGCAGCGTGGTGGTCTTGCCGCAGCCGCTTGGCCCGATCAGCGACACGAGGCTGCCCGCCGCGACGTCGATGTCGATCCCGTGCACGGCGGTGAAGGCCCCGTAGGACTTGCGCACGTCCGACAGGCGCAGATCCTGCGCCTGTCGGGGGCTGCCGGGCCGGGGGCCGGGGGCGGCGTGGTCTGTCATGAGGCTCAGCGCCCGAACGCGGCGTTGAACCTGTCGATCTGGCTGTCGCGCTCGGCGGCGATGAAGTCCGTATCGACGGGTACGATGGTCACGTCCCCAACCGCCGTGCCGTCCGGAAAGCGGTAATCGACATCGTTGCGCACCGGCGCGCAGCCAAGGGCCGCTGGCATCATCGCCTGCGCCTCTGCCGAGACGATGAAATCGAGCCATGCCCGCGCCGCTTCCGGGTTCGCCGCGTTTTCGAACATCGCAAAGGACGAGATCTCGCCCGGCGATCCCTCTTCGGGCCAGACGAGGCTGGTGGGATCGCCGCGATTGGCCGAGGTCTGGCCGTTGGCCAGAAGCTGGACGGCCAGCGGTCGCTCGCCGCTGGCGGTCATGTCGCGGATCGTGCCATGCGAGCGTTCAAGCCGGGGATCGTTCTGCGCGAGCTTTTCGAAATACTCCCAGCCGAAGCTGCCGTCCTGCTGGCTTGGCAGGTATTCGGAGATGAACCAGATGAAGGAATGCACCGACTGCGAACTGGCAGGATCAGCCAGCGCGATCTGGCTTTTCCAGCGCGGATCCAGAAGATCGTTCCAGCTTGAGGGCCTGTCCTCTTCGGAGATGGCGTTGGTGTTGTATTGCAGCAGATAGAGGTTCACGCAGGCAGGCACCGAGGTGCCGGAGGGATCGCGCACTTCTGCGCGCACTGCGTCAAGCTCCGCAGGCGCGTAGGTGGCAAAGGCCTGATGGGCCTGCTGCAGCGCTGCGATCGAGGCCTGATTGAGGCCGACCAGATCGGCCTGAGGTCGCCCGGCGCGCAGTTCCAGTTCCAGCGTTGACAGCAGCTGTTCCCCGGGCTGGACCGACACCTGCACATCCACATCGGGATGCGCCTTGCCGAAGCCTTCGATCAGGGCCTGCATGTGTTCGTCCGGATAGGCCGAATAGATCCTCAATGCGCCGTCCTGTGCCTGTGCGGCCTGCGTGGCCATCAGGGCTCCGGCAATGGCAAGCGCCACGGGTCTGGTCATGGTCATAGGTCTTCCTCCCTTTATTGGCTTTTCAGCCTCCTCCGAAGATGCTCTTGCGGATGGCGGGCGATCTGCGCCCGACCAGAGCGGCAAGCAGGAACAGCGCCGACACCACGGCGAAGATGCACACGCCATAGGCGCAGGCGACCGCCAGCCCGCCATTGCCGTTCCACACGCTGAGCAGCGAGGTGGCGACGGTCTGGGTGCCAAAGCCGCGCAGGATGATCGAGGCGCTGAGTTCCGGGATCGCGAGGATGAACACCAGCAGCCATGTATAGACCAGCATCGGCAGCATGAGCGGGATGGTGATGCGCATCAGCGCGCCAAATTCCGTCGATCCGGACACCCGCGCCGCTTCCTCCAGTTCGGGCGCGATCTGCAGCAGGCCGCTTTGCCCGTTGCGCACGCCGATGGGAATGAACCGCGCGAGATAGGCGACAAGCAGGATCATCGCCGTGCCATAGAAGCCCGTGAGGTTGCCCGGCCAGTTCAGGTAGATGACGATCAGCGCAAAGCCGATCGCGGTGCCCGGCACGGCCAAGGGCAGGATGGAGGCGTAATCCAGCAGGCTGCGCGCGCGCAGCCGGGTGCGCAGGATGACATAGGCGGTCAGCACCCCGATCACGATCACCACCGTCGCGGTGACCGCCGCCAGCCAGAAGCTGAGCCAGACCGCCTGCCGGATCGACGGATCGCCCAGCACCACCACGAAGTTCTGCAGGGTCCAGTTGCCAGCGCTGAAGCCGTTGCCGATGCTTTTCATCGCGCTGACCGCGATCATCGTGCCATAGGGCAGGATCAGCGCCACCATGACGTAAAGAAAGGCCAGCGCGCTGAGCAGATGCGTGGCCGCCCCCAGATCAAGCCGCCGCGCCGCGAAGGACTTGCCCCCCAGCACGCGGTAGCGGTCGCCATGGCGCAGCAGCGCGCGCTGCAGGCCAAGCGCCAGCGCCGACAGCGCCACCAGCGTCACCGAGGCGACGGAGGCGGTGGAGAATTCGAGGCCAAGCAGCGCCTCCCGGATGGCGACGGTCAGCACGTCGATGCCCAGCATTTCCGGCGCGCCATACATCGCGAGCGAGGTGGCGAAGGCCAGCAGCGCGCCCGCAAGGATCGCCGGTCGCATCAGCGGCAGGGTCACGTCGATCACCGCCCTGAGCGGGCTTGCGCCCTTGAGCCGTGCCGCGTCTTCCAGCGCCGGGTCCATGTTCGCCAGTGCCGGAACCAGCGCAAGAAAGACGAAGGCGACGCCATTGGGCAGGGCGGTAAAGATCAGCCCCCACAGCGAGAAGATGTCGAACGGCCCGCTGGTCGCCGAAAGGTCAAAGACCGCGCGCAGCGCCTGATTGGCGTAACCGGCATTCGGCCCCGCCATCAGGATGTAGCCCATCGCCAGCAGGAATTCCGGGCTGATCAGCGACAGGATCATCGCGGCGGAGACCAGCCCCCGGAACCACATCCGCGTCCGGGCCACGCCGAAGGCCAGCGGCACGCCGACAAGGACACTGAGCGCGGCAATCCCCGTGGCCACGGCCAGACTGTTGAGCGTGGCGGCCAGCATCCGGCGGTCGGTGAGGAAGTCGCTATAGGCCGACAGCGACAGCCCGCCGTCATAAAAGCTGGACAGAAAGATTGCACCGACCGGGGCGACGATCAGCACGGCCAGCAGGGCGGCCATCGTGGCCGCGACGGCGCGCGACCAGCCTCCTGCCCCCATGCCGCGCGCGCCGGTCATGGCCGGGCGCCCCGTGGAAGATCGCCGCCGGGGCTCATGCGGGGCTGGCCCAAGACGGGGTCAGAAGCTCGGCGGGAAGGGTGGCGAGATCGGCGGCCACCTCGACCCGGAACGGGATCCGGTCAAGCAGATCCCGGCGCAGATCGACCCCCGGCACGATCTGGGTCAGGCAGAGCCCGCCCGGCCGCACGTCGAAAATGCCGCGATCGGTGATGATGCTGGCCTGCTTGCCCTCGGCGATGCCGCGCTGCGCGTTGAAGGTGATCTGTTCGACCGCCTCGACAAAGCGGCGGATGCGGCCCTCGGTCGTGATGTGCAGCCCGTCGGGGCCGTGGGATTCCTCCAGCCCGCCGGTGGTCAGCGTGCCGCAGAACATCAGGCTGCGGACCCCGTGCACGATGTTGACGAAGCCGCCGCAGCCGGGAAGCATTCCGGAAAACCGGCTGACATTGATGTTGCCCTGCGCGTCGACCTCGCCGAAGGACAGGATCGACACGTCCGGTCCGCCGCCTTCGTAGAACTGGAACACCTCGTTCTGGTCGAGGATGATTTCCGGGTTGCGCGACACGCCGCCGACCTTGGGCCAGCCGCCGAACGGCCCCTGTTCCACGGTGAAATAGATGTCGTCGCGGCCCATGCCCCGGGCCTGTTCCGGCACCTCGTACATCGGCAGGCCCGCGCCCAGATTGACCATCGCGCCCTTGGGCAGGCGGCTGACCGCGATACGCGCGATCACGTCGCGCGGCAGGTTGCGCGCGGCAGGGGCGGGCAGGTCGGCGCGGGCGGCGCCGGTCAGCACCGGATCCTGTTCATCTTCCCAGTCCCCGGGCTGCACCACCACGCCATGCACCAGCCGCCCGGGAATGCGCCCCATCCGGGGGTGGATCTCGCCGGTCTCGACAAGGCGGTTGACCTCGGCGATGACCTTGCCGCCCGACTGGAACGCGGCAAGCGCAAGTTCTATCGTGCCGTGGTCGAAGGCTTCGCGGTCATAGTAAAGGTTGCCGCGCGCATCGGCGGCGCTGGCCTTGATCAGCGCGACATCGACGGGCAGGCGCGGGTAATAGATCATCTCCTCGCCCTCCAGCGAGGTGAGGCGGCAGATCTCCTCCCGTGTTGCGGCATTGACCTTGCCGCCGCCCTGCCGGGGGTCGACGAACGTGCCGATCCCGACCGGCGTGGCAAAGCCCCTGCGCCCTGCGGACGTGGCCCGCAGCAGCTGCACCAGCGTGCCCATCGGGATGTTGTAGGCCTCGGTCTTGTTGGCGCCGATCAGCATGTTCAGTTCGTTGGACGAGGCACGGCTGAAGCTGGAGGTGATGACACGCTTCATCAGCCCTTCGCGCGCGAGCCGGTTCAGCCCGCTGGAGGCCCCCCCCTTGCCGCCGCGCCCGCGTTCGATCATCGCGACCGTGATGACGGTCAGGCCTCGGGGCGTGCCGCATGCGGCAAAACGGTCTGCAACGGCGGTGATCAGCGATTCCGGAACCACGCGATATCCGCCGCCGGACACGGCGATCGTGGCGCCATCCGGCACAAGCTCTGCGGCCTGCTGACTGCTTATGACCTGCACGAAGATCCTCCCGTCTGATCCGTTCTTTGGACTCGAGGCTAGGTGAAAGCGCTATCATTGACAAGCGGCGTTTTTGACAGCCTGTCGGGATGGTGCGCGCCCATATCTTCCGAGATGACGCCTAGTGCGCGATATTTCCCAAGATAACTTCATATATTCTGGCTCATAAGCCACTCTGCGCCGTTCTGGAAAAGCACATCAAAAGCCCTGAAATTTTGTAAGGGCTTACATTTATAGTTTCCTTTCCGACCCGTCTGTGGCAAGAGCAAGGAAACCCGCAGCCCGGAAGCAAACGAGATCCTGCCATGACACATGCCCTGCAATCCGGAGTGATTCCGGCCCCGATCATGCCCTTTCAGGAAAATGGCGCGATCGACTGGACGACGCTTGACCGTTACGTGGCGCAGATGGCGGGGTCGGGCATCAGCGCGCTGGCCCTGAACATGGCCGCCGCCGAAGCCACCGCGATGTCGCATGCCGAGCAGGTGGAGACGCTGCAGCGCAGCCGCAAGGTTCTGGCGGGGCAGGTGCCGCTGGTGTCGGGGCTGATCGCCGGGCACACCGCCGGGGCGGTCGACCATGCGCGCAGGCTGGTCGATGCGGGGGCCGAGGGGCTGGTGGTCTTTCCGCCGCTGCCCACCTTCATGTCGAAGCCGCTGCCGGTTTCGGTGGTGGCGGAGTACCACGCCGCCGTGGTGGAGGCGGTTGATGTGCCGATCATCGCCTTTCAGACCGCCAATGCCGGCTACCCTGTCGGCACGATCCGGGCGCTGGCCGATCTGGGCGGGGTGGTGGCGATCAAGGATGCCGCCTTTGACATCGACCGGACATGGGAGATCGTCGAGGAGGCGCGCGAGACCGAGGGCCGCGTCGCAGTGCTGACCGGCAACGACACGTTCGTGCTGGAGGCGATGCTGATGGGCTGCGAAGGCGCGCTGATCGGGCTGGCGGGGGCCTTCACCGCCGAGCTCGTCCGGATGCAGCAGTTCGCCGCTGCGGGCAAAGCCACCGAAGCCTATGAAATCTGGAACGAACTGGGGCCGATCGCGCGCCTGTGCTGGTCGAACCCGCTGCGCGATTATCGCCCCCGCATGAAATACGTGCTGATGAAGCAGGGGGTCATCCCCTGCGATGCCACCCGCGCGCCGCAGACCCGCATCTCGGAGGCCGACCGCCGCGGGATTGACGCGCTCTTCGCGCGGCACGGGCTCGATCAGGCCGGCTACCTGCCGCAGGGCTGACACCGGACACCCCCATTGCCGAACGAGGAGACTGTCATGACCCCGGAAGACCATAGCGACAAGATCGTGCTGGAACGGCCCGCCGCGCATGTGGCGGTGATCCGCATCACGCGCCCGGAAAAGAAGAACGCGCTGCACAGCTCGATGGTGATCGAGCTGGGGCGGCTGATCGTGGATCTGGACCGCGACGACGATGTGCGCTGCATCGTGCTGACCGGCACCGACACGATCTTTGCGGCAGGCGCGGACATCAAGGAAATGGTGACCTTTGGCCCGCCCGCCACCTCGAACAACCCCCGGCGGGTGGCGGCGTGGCGCGCGATGGAAACCTGCGACACGCCGATGATCGCCGCCGTCAACGGCATCGCCTTTGGCGCCGGGTCGGAACTGGCCATGGTCTGCGATTTCATCATCGCGGGAGAGACGGCCCAGTTCGGCCAGCCCGAGGTCAAGATCGGGGGCATGGCGGGCGATGGCGGCACGCAGCGGCTGCCGCGCAAGATCGGGCAGAACGTGGCGTCCTACATGCTGTTCACCGGCGATCCGATCGACGTGCAGCGCGCCCATCAGCTGGGTCTGGTCGTCGAGATCTGCAAGCCCGAGGCAACGCTCGCCCGCGCCATCGAGATTGCGGAGGTGATCGCGGCCCGCGCGCCTGTTGCCGTGCGTTATACCAAGGCCTGCATCCGCACCGCGGTTGGCGCCACGCTGCAGAACGGCATCGCCTTTGAACGCGACGCCATCTGGCGCAACAGCATGACCGAGGACCGGCAGGAGGGCATGACCGCCTTCACCGAAAAGCGCCCGCCCGTCTTCAGGGGGCGCTAGGCGAGACAAAGGCGGCGCCGCGGCGGTAGCGGGAAACCCCGGCAAAGCGGCGCCCCGCCGCTGCCGCCCTCGCGGCGGCAAGGGCGCGGATCTGCGGCAGCGCCGGGTCTGACAGATCGTCAATCTCGATCCACACGCCTGCCTTCAGGATCCGGTAGCGCAGGGTCTGCAGGCGGGGCGCCAGCCTGCTCAGCGCCTCTTCCATCTCGTTGACAAATTGCAGATCACCTGTCGCGCCCCCGCTGCCAGAAGCCCCGGGGCGGACATCGCCCAGATCATCCAGATTGGCGCCAGAGGCGATGCTGCGGTCGGTCAGCCGGGCGATGCGGTCATAAAGAGTGCTCTTGCAGAAATAGCAGCGGTCCAGCGGGTTGCGCAGATAGCGCGGGTCCGAAAGTTCTCCGGCATCAATCTCGGTCAGCGCCCAGCCGTGCCGCCGTGCATGGGCGCGCACCCGCTCTGTCGCGCGGGCGGCACGGCGGGCGAGAGCGCGTGAAAGATCCGCGCATCGGTGCAGTCGGCGGC
Organism: Salipiger marinus; assembly: GCF_035481585.1. Taxonomy (NCBI): domain Bacteria; kingdom Pseudomonadati; phylum Pseudomonadota; class Alphaproteobacteria; order Rhodobacterales; family Roseobacteraceae; genus Salipiger; species Salipiger marinus. The sequence goes on from NZ_JAYKSL010000002.1 coordinate 292,013, forward strand.
AATATGGGCCAGCGTCATGGCATGTCCCCGTCAGCGATCCCGCGCCAGAGGTCCGGCGCGGGGCAGGGCGGGTCAGACCGGGTCCAGCTGCAGCTTGAAGGTCTTGAGTTCGGTGAATTCCTGCACCGCGTTGCGCCCCCGTTCGGATCCAAGCCCGCTGTCGCGATGGCCGACGATGGGCAGTTCCGGCACCCCTGCAAGGAAGGTGTTCACCTCGATATTGCCCGCCGCGACATGGCGGGCGAACTGCATCGCCTTGCTGATGTCGCGGGTCCAGATCCCGGCGGCCAGACCGTAGCGCGTGCTGTTGGCCAGCGCGACCGCGTCGTGAAAGCCGTCAAAGGGCTGCACGCAGAGCACCGGACCAAAGATCTCCTCCTGCGCGATGCTCATGGCGCTATCGACCCCGGTGAAGATGGTGGGTGCCACGAAATGCCCCGGCAGGGACAGGCCGGGCGTCTCGAGGGTCCAGCGCTGCGCGCCGTCGCGGTCGCCTGCGGCAAGATACTCCTCGACCCGGGCTTTCTGCGTCGCGCTGACCAGCGGCCCCATCGTTGTCGCGGCATCCAGCGGATCGCCGATCTTCAGCGTGGCCATGTGATCCTTGACCTGCTGCAGGAAGCTTTCCGCAATGGGGCGTTCCACCAGAAGGCGGGTGCCGCCGACGCAGGCCTGCCCGGCATTTCGCGTCGCGCCAAGGGCGACCTTTTCCGCCGCCGTGGCCAGATCGGCATCGGCACAGACGATCTGCGCGCTTTTCCCGCCCAGTTCGAGCGAGACCTTTTTCAGATGCTGCCCCGCCAGAGCCGCGATCTTGCGCCCCACGGCGGTCGAGCCGGTGAAGGAGACCATGTCGACCTCGGGCGCGGTGCAGAGCCCCTCGCCAAGATCGAGCCCGGTTCCGGCGATGATGTTGACCACGCCCGCAGGCAGGCCCGCCTCCATCAGCAGCTCGCCAAGCCGCAGCGCCGAGCCGGAGGTCAGTTCGCTGGGTTTGACCACCGCCGAACAGCCGACCGCCAGCGCGAAGGGCAGTTTCTGGCTGTTGATCATCAGCGGATAGTTCCACGGGGTGATCATGCTGACCACGCCCACCGGATAGCGCATGACGAAGCCCAGCGACTGGTCGCCGAAGGTGTCGTAGCTGTCGCCGTAGCAGTGGCGGGCCATGGTGGCGGCGTATTCCCAATGCGCGATGGCGCCGCCGATCTCGCGGTCGACAAGGCCGATGGGCTTGCCGACCTCCAGACATTCGATCTCGCGCAGTTCCGTGCGGTGCCGTTCGATCAGGTCGGCCACGCGCAGCAGGATGCGGGCGCGCTCGGCGCCGGAGCGCCCGGCCCAGACCCCCGCATCAAAGGAGCGGCGCGCGGCGGACAGGGCGCGGCGCAGATCCTCCTGCGTGGCCTTGGGATAAAGGCTGACCGGGTGGTTATGGGCGGGGTTGTCGCGCGCGATCGTCTCGCGGTCGGAGGCGGGGATGAACGCGCCGTCGATCAGCGCCGCATATTCGCGCGGTGCCTGCGGAAGTTTCAGAGGGCCGGGGCCTGTCGAATGTTCCATGCCGGATCCTTTCGGGGTCGGGGCTCGGTCCGGCCGGTCACGCGCGGCGTGCGGCCAGAATGAGGTCGCTGATGCGCTCGGCGACCATGATGGTGGGAAGGTTGGTGTTGCCGCTGGGGATCATCGGAAAGATCGAGGCATCCACGACCCGCAGGCCATCCACGCCATAGACCCGCCCGTCGGGCGCCGTGACGGCCAGCGGATCGTCTTCGGCCCCCATGCGGCAGGAGCAGGAGGCATGCCAGACCCCGACCGCCGCGCGCCGGATGAAGCCTTCGAGCGCGGCATCATCGGCCATCAGCACGTCGATCGGGTCGCCTTCGACGATGAGGGCGCGGAACAGCAGGCGGCGCAGCGGCGCGGGACCGTCCAGCAGCCGCGCCAGAAGCCCGGTCAGAACCTTGTTGCGCAGCGTCAGCGCCGCCACCTGCCGCACCTTGTCGCTGTAGGAGGCGGGGAAGGTGTCGCTGACCACGCCCTGCATCTCGTCGCTCAGCACGATGGCGGCAAGGCGGCGATAGGCGGCTTTCATCCGGTCCAGATCGCGCCGGTCCGACATCAGGTCGAAATCGACCCGCGGCTCGCTGCGCCAGTCGGCATCGCGCAGGCTGACGGAGCCGCTTTCGGAATAGGTCTTGTTGACCCAGATGTTCACGGTGGCAAGCTGGCTGCCCACATCGTGCCATGCCGATTTGGAGGCGATGGAGGCCGCCATGTCGCCCTGCGGCGCATCGCCCATGCCAGAGGAAAACCGCAGCCCCAGCATCAGGTGGCGGCGGGTGACGCCATTGATGCGGGCCTCGGGCGCGATGAAGCTTGCGACGGCGACCGACGGGTGGTCCATCAGCCGCCGACCCACGCCGGGACGGTCCGCCACCACCTCGATCCCGAGGCGGCGCAGGTCTTCGGCGGGTCCGATCCCGGCGCGCAGCAGATGCGCAGGCGAATGCAGCGCGCCGCTGGCAAGGATGACCTCCTGCGCCAGATGCCGCCGCTCGACGCCGTCGGGCCCCTGCGCCATCACGCCGATGCAGCGCCGGCCCTGCATCAGCAGCCGCGTGACATGGGTGTCGGTCTTCAGGGTCAGGTTGGGCCGGGCGCGCACCCGGTATCCCAGATAGCCGATGGCGGTCGACACCCGCCGGTCATAAAGGTTGGAGATGGCGACCGGGAAATAGCCATCGACAAAGTCGCCGTTCTGGTCGTCGACGGCATCGAACCCTGCCTGCGCGAAGGCGCGCGCCATGGCCCGCGCGTGGCCGGGCCACAGATCCTCGCCGATGCGCGAAATGGGAATGGGCCCGTCCTGCCCGTGCAGCGGCCCGTCAAAATCCACGTCGCGTTCGAGCTTGCGGAAATAGGGCAGCACCGTGTCCCAGCACCAGCCGCTGGCCCCCAGAGCCTGCCATTCGTCGTAATCATGCGGGGCGCCGCGATTGGCGAGTTGGCCGTTGATGGCCGACCCGCCGCCCAGCACCCGCGCCTGTTCATATTTGCGCAGCCGGGCGGGCGGCGCGCCCGGAGCACTGCCGCCGACATCGGTCGACGCCTTGAGGTCGTTCCAGAGAAAACGGGAATTGAGATAGGCAAGCCCGGCAAAACTGTCGAGGATGGGCGGCTGCACCCGTCCGGGCGGGGTGTCCTCGCCCGCCTCGATCACCAGCACTTTCAGCCGGGCATCGGCGGAGAGGCGGTTGGCGAGCACGCAGCCCGCCGTTCCGCCGCCGACGATGAGGATGTCATGGACCGTATCCTCCGGACCGGGGGTCATGTCATGCGGCGCCATCGACCCAGCCCCCGTATCTGACGTGATCCTGACCGATCGGCAGATGGACCCTGTCGCCGGTTTCCGCCGAATGGAACAGCGCGGTGATCAGGTCGAGCGAGCGGCGCGCGTCGTCGAGCGTGACGGTAAAGGGGCGGTCCTGCTCCAGCGCTTCGGCAAAATCGGCAAACTGGCCCGCAAAATCGGGAAGGCCAAGAGGCGCCTCGCTCAGCACGCGGTCGATTTCGGGCTGAAGCTCGGGCGTGCGGGCGGTTACGAGCCACGGATCGTCACCGGGCCGCGGCGCCTCTGCACCGTAGCACTGCCGTTCGATGACGAAATGCTCGAAACAGAGCCGCAGCCGCGTCGCGGGACGGGCCGATCCCAGCGTGGCGGCCAGCGCGGCAAGGGACCCGTCGGCCATGCGCAGGCTGGCCACGGCGCAATCTTCAACCTCGATCGGGTTGACGCGGGTGGTCTTGAACCCCTGCACCTCGGCCACGTCGCCCATCAGCCACATGAACAGATCGTGGATGTGGATCGCCTGTGTCAGCAGCACGCCGCCCAGTTCGGTCGCGAACTTGCCGCGCCATGGAACGGCGTAATACTCGGCGCCGCGCTGCCATGCCGTTTCGACCGAAGACAGATAGGCCCGCCCGCCCAGTCCGGACCGGATCAGATGGCGCACCCGCGTGATGCCGTCGGCGAAGCGATACTGAAAGATCGGCATGACGCGGGTGGCGGCCTCTGCCTCCGCCGCGATCACCTCGTCCATCAGGCGCAGCGAGCTGGTAAAGGGTTTTTCGCAGATCACATGCTTGCCCGCCGCGAGCCCGGCGAGGGTCATGCCATGATGCAGCGAGGGCGGGGTGCAGATGCTGAGCACGTCGATCCGGTCATCGCGCAGCATCTCGTCAAAACCGGCGGTTGCTGTGGCGATGTCATGGCGTGCGGCGAAGTCTTTGGCGCGGCCCTCTTGGGAATCGCAGCAGGCGATCACCTCGAACCGGTCGGTCAGCAGGTCAAAGCCGCGCGTCATCTGGCTGCCCGCGACCCAGCCGCATCCGACGATCCCGACCCGCAGCCGGGGCTTTGCCATGGCGGGCTCAGATGTCATGTGCTTTGTCCTTCACGCGGGGCCCTGCCTTTCTGGAAGCGCTTTCATAGCGATCAAACCGGACCCCGCAGCACGGGGTCTGACGGGGCAGCGGCCGCGCCGGTTGGGCACGGTCGCGGCACGCGGGGCGCAGGGTCGGGATTGCGGCGGCCATCCCGGTCCCTCAGGCCTCGGGCTTGCGCGGCACGGCGCGCAGGAAGTTGAAATCGCAGCCATCCTCGGCCTGAAGCACCTCGTCGAAATAAAGCTTGGCATAGCCGCGTTCGGCATGGACATGCGCGGGCGGGGTCCAGTTTTTGCGCCGTGTGCGCAGCTCCTCCTCCTCGACAAGCAGGGACAGGGTTCCGGCCTCCACATCCAGCGCGATCCGGTCGCCGTCGCGCACCAGACCCAGCGGGCCGCCCGCCGCCGCCTCGGGCGAGATGTGCAGCACGATGGCCCCGAAGGCGGTGCCGCTCATCCGGGCATCGGACAGCCGCACCATGTCGCGCACGCCCTGCGCCGCGAGCTTGCGCGGGATCGGGATATATCCCGCCTCGGGCATGCCCGGCGCGCCCTTTGGCCCTGCGTTCTGCAGCACAAGCACGTCGTCGGCGGTCACGTCCAGATCGGGATCGTCCAGACGTTCGGCCATGTCCGCAAGCGAGGTGAAGACCACCGCCCGTCCGGTATGGCGCAGCAGGGCAGGGGTGGCGGCGGCCTGTTTGATGATCGCGCCATTGGGGGCAAGATTGCCGCGCAGCAGGCGGATGCCGCCGCCGGAATGGATCGGGTCGGACAGCGGGCGCACCGTGTCCTGCGACCAGGACGCGGGCTGCGCGTCGATCTCTTCGCCAAGGCTGCGACCGGTCACGGTCAGGCAGTCGCGCGCGATCAGGTCGCCGATCTCGCGCAGGACGGTGACAAGCCCGCCCGCCCGGAACAGATCCTCCATATAATGCTGGCCCGACGGTTTCAGATCGACAAGCACGGGGGTTTCCGCCCCCAGACGGTCCAGATCGTCCAGATCGAGGTCAAAGCCAAGCCGCCCCGCGATGGCTGCCAGATGCACGACGCCATTGGTCGAGCCCCCCACCGCCTGCAGCACCCGCAGCGCGTTGCGCATCGCGGCTTCGGTCATGATCTGGCGCGGGCGCAGATCCTCGGCGGCGATGGCCACGGCCCGCGCGCCGGTCGCCTCGGCATGGCGCATCCGGTCGGCGTGAACGGCGGGGATCGCGGCGCCGCCCGGCAGCATCATGCCCATGGCCTCGCTGACCAGCGCCATGGTGCTGGCGGTGCCCATCACCATGCAGGTGCCGGGCCCGGGCGCGAGCTTGCCGCTGATCTCCTCGATCTCGGCGGCGTCGATCTCGCCCGCGCGATGCTGGCCCCAGAGCCTGCGGCAGTCGGTGCAGGCACCCAGACGTTCGCCCTTGTGGCTGCCGGTGATCATCGGGCCGGTCACGGTCAGGATCGCGGGCACGTCGGCGCTGGCCGCCCCCATCAGCAGGGCAGGCACGGTCTTGTCGCAGCCGCCGATCAGCACCACCGCATCCATGGGCTGGGCGCGGATCATCTCCTCCACATCCATGGCCATCAGGTTGCGCACATACATGCTGGTGGGGTGAGTGAAGGCCTCGTGCATGGAAATGACCGGAAATTCGACCGGCAGCCCCCCGGCCAGCATCACGCCGCGTTTGATCGCCTCGATCATGTCCGGCACGTTGCGGTGGCAGGCATTGAAGCCGGAAAAGGTGTTGGTGATCCCGATGATCGGCCGGTCGAGCGCATCATCGGAATATCCCATCGCCTTGATGAAGGCCTTGCGCAGGAAAAGCGAAAAACCGGCGTCGCCGTAGCCCGCCAACCCTTTTCGCATGCCTCTGGGTCTGTCGCTCATGTCACTGGTCCCATTGGGTCAGGCGCTTAAGTAAGCGCTTACAATTTGGGCCACGTTATGATACTCATCCCTGCATGTCCATCGGGTATCGCGGGTATTTTGACCCAAGGCGCGAGGACTGCCTCACGGTGTGGAGTTTGCCCGATGTCGGATCATCTGCCTATGCCCTTCTGCAGCGCTCCGGATCCCGGCACGATCCCGGCGGGGGGTGATCGGATTCTTCCGCATCCCCGCCTTTGCCGGTAAAAGGGCTGAACCATGATACTTGGAGAGCAGTGATGAGCGATGGCAGCCCAGCCCCGAAACGGTCGCGTGTGCGGCGGTCCGTCCAGTCTTCGGTCAAGCTTGAGGATGTCGCGCGCCTTGCCAAAGTGTCGACCGCCACCGCGTCTCGGGTCATCAATTCCCCCGAGGCGGTGTCGGCCAAGACCCGGCTCCGGGTGGAGAAAGCGATTGCCGAGCTGGGCTGGATTCCGCATGGCGCCGCGCAGGCGCTGGCCAGCCTGCGCACGCGCACGGTGGGCGCGCTGATCCCGACGCTGGGGCACCAGACCATCGCCACCATGCTGGAATCGCTGCAGCAGACGCTTGGAAATGCGGGCTATACGCTGCTGCTGGGGCGGCCCGACGCCTCGCGCGAGCGCACCACGGTGCAGCTGTCGAAGATGATCCAGAACGGCGTGGAATGTATGGTGCTGATGGGGGAAGATCACCCGCCCGAGCTTTACGCCCTGCTGGAGCAGCGCAAGATCTTCTACGTCATTGCCTACACGACCGGGGCCTATGGGCATACCAACTGCATCGGCATCGACAACCATGACGAGATGCGCAAGATGGTGAGCTATCTGCTGGGGCTCGGGCACCGCTCCTTCGGGATCATCGCCGCCAATCACGACCATAACGACCGTATCCGCCTGCGCATCGACGCCATCCGCGATACGCTGGCCGCCGAAGGGATCGCGGTGCGCCCGCAGCATTTCAAGGTTGTCCCGAACTGGACGATCGCCTGCGGTCGGCAGGGGATGGAGGCCATCCTTGAAGAAGACGTGCGGCCCACCGCCGTCATCTGCACCAACGATTATCTGGCCACGGGCGCGGTGATCGAGGCCAAGGCGGCGGGCCTGTCGGTGCCGGGCGATCTGAGCATTTCGGGCTTTGATGACAACGAACTGGCCTCGCATATGGACCCGCCGCTGACGACCGTGCATGTGCCCGCGGCGGAAATGGGCCGCACCATCGCCGAACACGTCATCTTCGTGCTGGATGGCGGCGAGGCCGAGCTGCCGCTGCGGCTGGAGGCGCAGCTTGTCATCCGCAACTCCACCGCAGCACCGCCCGCAGGCCCTCAGGGCTGAGCGGCGGGCACCGTCGCCGCGATCAGGGGGCCAAGGTTCTGCGCCTGTGACAGGTCGCGGCACAGGGTCACCAATTGGCGGGCTTCGTCCGCGGACAGCACCATGGCAAAAAGCTCTGCCGCCTTGGCCTCGATCTGGTCGGGGCGCATGGGGTTTTCCTTGCGGCCCGCCACGTGCAGCCCTTGGCGGGCGGTAAGGGTGGCCTGTGGCGTCTCGATCTCGATCCGCGCCTCGAACCGGTCCTGCCCGGGCTCGGAGGGCAGGAAATCGATGCGCTGCCCCAGCCGCTGCACCGTGTCCTCCTGCATCCGCGCTTCGTCATGGGAGGCGGCGAAGCTCAGGCCGCCGTCCAGCAGCGTCACCGCCATGCAGTAGCGCAGGTTGAGGTCGGGCATGCCGTTTTCATCGCCGATGACCTTGTACCAGTCCGGATCGTAGCGGATGCGGATCTGCCGGATCTCCTCGGGATCGGGGGCATGCCGGGCGATGATCTCTTCCAGCGCCGAAATCGGCGCGGCGATCGGAAAGCCGACGCTGTATTTCTTGATGTCGGTTTCCAGAATGCGAAACACCTGCCCAAGCCCGCGCTGCAGCGCCTCTGGCGCCATGCCGGAGGGCATCGCGTCAAAGAAATTGCGGTTGCCGGGGTCAAGAACATCGCCGCTGCCAGTGAAGCCCGACCTCACCAGCGCCGCCACCTTGACGGCATTGCTGGCTGGCATGCCCGCAAAGACATAGCTTTTCAGCGTATGGGCGCGGTCCAGCCGCCATGTCGTCAGGCCAGAGGCTTCCTGTGCAAGATAGTTGAGCAGGATCAGGAACTGCGTCTCGTCAAACTCCATCAGGCTGCCTGCGGCAAACCCTGCGCCAAAGAGCGGCCCATACGCATGGCAGGACAGGGACGAGCGCGCAAAGCTGAGCCCTGGCGCCATCGCTTCGCCGAAGCGGATGCTCATTTCGTATCCCAGACTGACGGCGCGGATGAACGCATCGCCGCTGGCCCCGGTCGCCTCGGCCACGGCCAGCGCCGCAGGCACCACCCCGCAGCCCGGATGGGTCTGGCTGGTTTCGTGGGAATCGTCGGATTCATCGGCATGGGCGGCCATGCCATTGGCCAGCGCCGCCTCGATCAGCGGCACCCGGTCGCCGCTGCCCAGCACCGTCGCGATCCCGGGCCCGCCCAATCCGCGCACATAGCTCTGCCCGGCCCGCCCGGCTTCGAGCGCCGAGCCGGAGACGATGGCCGCCAGCGTGTCGAGAATGTGCAGCCGCGTTTTCAGCGCGACCTCTTCGGGGATCTCGCGGCGGCGCCAGTCGACCGCCGCGCGCGCCAGCGCCCGGCCATGTTGCGGCTCGTTCATGTCAGTTTCCTTTCAGGACTGGGCGTTTGCGCCGCCTACGGCTGCGGCGTGGCGACCGGCACAAAATCTCGGCCGGATTCAAGGCTCTGCTGCGCCGCAGCCGCGACGCAGACCAGATGCAGCGCCAGATCAAGCTGGGTGTCCCCGGCATCGGGGCGGCCCGCCACGGTGTCGCGCAGCGTTGCAGCGGCGCGGGCGAAGGTCGTCTTGCGGTCATGGCTGAGGCCCGGCAGATCGACGCTGGTGCCATTGCGGAACTGATAGCTTTCGGCAAGCTGCACCGAGGCATCCCTGAGGTTGAGCAGCAGCGTGGAGCTTTGCCCGCCATCGTGACGGAAGGACAGCGTGAAGGCGCCGTCCGGCTCCGTGCGTCCCGCCACTTCGCGCACGGGCCCAAGCGCCGAGACCAGCACCGACATCCCGTGCGGGGCGGCATCGAGCAGCGCGCCATACTGCGCCTGCCGCCATGGCGAGGCGGCATAGGGCCCGGCGCCAAGCGCGTTGGAGCGGAATTCGGCCCGGCCCTCGCGCGGGTCAAGCGCGCGGGCCCGGTCCAGAAAGGCGGCGATTTCGGGCACGAACATGCGGGTCAGGAAGCACAGGCCGGTGACCCCCGCCGCAGTGATGGCCCGCCGGATGGCCAGCGCGCTGTCGATGCTGTCGCCCAGAGGTTTTTCAAGGATCACATGCCGCCCTCGCGCGATGGCCAAGGGGGCGAGACGGGACTGGACCTCGGGCGGGACGGCAAAGCTCAGCGCGTCGACAGTGTCGAGCAGCGCCTCGAAAGAGGGAAAGGCGGTGACGCCCGTCTTGTCCGCAAGACGCGCCGCAGGCTCGGGGCTGCGGCCCCAGAGCCCGACAAGCTCGATGCCATCGGTGGCCGCCAGCCCGGGCAGGTGGACATGTTCGGCCCAGAAGGCGGTGCCGCATACCCCGATTTTTAATGTCATGTCAGTGGTCCTTCTCGGGCTTGGGGGCTGCTGCGCTGTCGGGCTCAGCCAAAGGCGAGCCGCGGCAGCCATGTCACGAGGAACGGGATCAGCATGATGAGCACGTTGACCGCCAGAAGTGCCAGCACGAAGGGCAGGATGGCGCGCGACGCCTCGCCGATGGAGATCCGCGCGATGCCCGCCGCGATGAACAGCAGCGTGCCGACCGGAGGCGTCACCCCGCCGATCAGGCAGGTGACGACGATGACGATGCCGGAATGCACCGGATCATAACCCAGCGTGGCGCAGACGGCGGCGAGGGGGGCTGCGAACATGATCAGCACGGCGGTGGCATCGATGAACAGCGTCAGGAACAGCAGCGCCAGAATGATCAGCAGCATCTGCACTTCGGCGATCGGGCTGACCGCTGACAGCAGGTCGATCAGGGTGCTCTGGAACCGGGCGCGCGTCAGCAGGTTCGCAAACACCGTCGAGGCCGCAAGGATCATCATCACCATGGCGGTGGTGTAACCGGCGCTGAGGAAGGCTTCGCGCAGCGAGGCCCATGTGAAGCTGCGGTAGATCAGCGCCCCGATCAGCAGGATGGTGACAACGGCGACCACGCCCGCCTCGGTCGGGGTGAAGAAGCCGCCGACGATGCCGCCGATGATGACGACGGGCACCAGCATGGCGGGGCCGGAGTCCTTGGCGATGGACCAGAAGGTGGCGAAGGTGCGCGGACGGTCGTCATGGTCATGCCCGATGCCAAGCCGCACCGCCTGAATATGCGCGACCAGCATCAGCGCCAGACCGACAAGGATGCCGGGGATCACGCCGCCAAGGAACAGCCGCCCCGTCGACACCCCGGTGAGGAAGCCGTAGACGATCATCAGCGTGCTCGGCGGGATGATCGACCCGATCACCGAGGAGGCTGCCGTCACCGCCGCCGAATAGCCCGCGGGATAACCCTGCGATTTCATCGCCGGGATCATCATGGACCCGGTCGCCGCCGCATCCGCGACCGCAGAGCCGGTGACGCCACCAAAGAGCATGGAGGCGACGATGTTCACATGGGCGAGCCCCGCCCGCATCCGCCCGACCATGAATCCGGCCAGCGCCGCGATCCGGTCCGTCAGGTTGCAGGCGCCCGCCAGCGTGCCGGTCAGCACGAAGAACGGGATCGCCATCAGCGGAAAGGAGTCGATGCCCCCGAACATGCGGCTGACGACGATGCTGAGCGGCAGGTTTCCCTGAAGCACGATCGGGACCAGCGCCCCCAGCCCGATCGCGAAGGCGATCGGCACCCCAAGAAGGAGCAGGATCAAGAACGAGGTGAACAGGATGCCGACCATGAAGGACCAATCCGCAGGCTAGAGGGGAAAAGAAGGTGTCGCGGTGCGACGGCGCAGGGCGCTCAGTCGTCGACCAGCGAGGCGGCGGTGGAGGTGCCGGTCAGTTCCAGCACGATCAGCCGCAGCGTTTCAAAGACCATGATCGCAGCACCCGCCGGGATCGCCGCATAGGCATAGCTCATCGGCATCCGGAGCGAGGCCGACTGCTGCGCGTGGTTCGAGATGGCAAGCTGGGTTCCATACCACAGCAGCACCCCCTCGAAGACCAGCATCAGGGCATAGGCGAACAGGAACATCCCGCGCCGCACGCTTTCGGGCGCGGCCATGGCGATCATGTCGGCGCTGAGATGGATGCCCCTGCGGACGCCCAGCCCGGCGGCCAGAAACACCATCCAGATGCTGACATAGCGCGTCACCTCCTCGGCCCAGAAGATGCCGCCGAAGCCCGGCACGAACCGGATCATCGCCGAGGTGAAGGTCAGCGCGACCATGACGATCAGCCCAAGGATGATGAGCGCCTCGATCAGGTGAATGTAGATCTTGGTCATGCCAGACTCTCTTGTGGGATGTCGGAGATGATTCGGCGCGCGGGCAGTGTAAGCCCGCGCAGCCTAGCAGGGGGCGGATCCGATGCCGATAAAATCGCGCCGGATCCGCACCTGATGACCTGCTCAGTCCGCCGAGACCTCCAGCATCTTCTGATACACGGCGTAGACGTCGTCGCCCTTGCTCTTGATGTAGTCATCCATCGCGGCAAGCACCGGTTCGCGGAACGGTTCGGTGTCCAGTTCGATGATCTCGACCCCGGCATCGCGCATCGTCTGCAGTGCCGCGTCATCGGCTGCCTTGTGCAGCGACAGCTGGTATTCGCCCGCCTCCTTGGCCGAGGTTTCGATGACCTCGCGCTGGTCATCGGTCAGGCCGTCCCACCACGACTTGTTCACCACCATCGGCTGCGGATAGTAATTGTGCTGCGTCAGCGTCAGATAGCCGGCATTTTCATAGAACTTGCTGGAGACGATGGTTTCCGATGTCCCCTCGACCGCGTCGATCACGCCGGATTCAAGCGAGGTATAGACCTCGCCAAGGCTGATCGCCGTCGGCGTGGCGTTCCAGGACTGCGCCAGCGCCACAAACAGCGGGGTCTGCGGGATGCGCAGCTTCAGGCCCTGCATGTCCTCGAAGCTGCGGACCGGCTTGGTGGACAGCAGGTTGCGCGGGCCCTGATACATGGTGCCGACAAGGTGGAAGCCCTGCGGTTCCATGAACACGTTCAGGTCGGATTCGATGGCCCGCACCACTTCGGCCAGCTCTTCGACGGAGTCATAGGTGTAGAAGGCCTCCATCACCTCGATCTGCGGCACGAAGGCGCCGGTGCCGGGCAGGCCGCTCAGCACCATTTCCAGCCCGCCGGCGCGGGTCATCTCGGCCATCTCGCGTTCCGATCCAAGCTCTTCGGCATAGAAGACCTCGACCTCGATGGCGCCATCGGATTTCTCCTCGACCAGCCGCTCGAATTCGGCGCTGGCCTGAGAGATCGTGTGCGTGGTCTGGTAGACCGTGCCGACGCGCATGGTCAGATCGGCGGCATGACCCGCCACCGCCGACAGCGCGATGACCGAAGCGGCCCCGGCAAATATCTTGGTAAACTGCATTTTTTCTCCTCCATTGGCGTCCGGATTGTCTTCGGCCCGGCGCAGGGCCGCAACGGTGTGGGATCCGATATCGGACGGCGCCCGGACGTTGCGCCACCTGCCCCTCCCGCAGGCCCCGATATGTAATCGCTTACACTATCGACAAGATGACGGCACAGGTCAATGACCAATCTTGCGCGATGTGAAAATCCTTTGGTCTGTTTCCACCTTCCCCGGATGATACAAAAGAAATCTGCGGAAAACGGCAGAAAAATACCCGTGTCACACTTGGCTTCTCTGCGCTGCGGACAGTCTGGCGTATAAGTCTGGCAGGCGCACCTGTCCGCCGCAGCCGGGAGGCGGGCGCAACTGGCCTATTGTCTAAATCGCTTACATCGGTAGTGTGACGTCAGGTTTCCCCAGCGAGAAGACCCCGACATGACCGACAGACCCGAGTATCACCCCGCCCATCGCATTGCCCGCGTGGACGTGCATCTTGTCTCCACACGGGTGGCCTCCGGCTTTGCCGATGCGACACGCACCGTCGAATGTGTGGGCTTCACCGTCGTGCGGGTGACGACGGATCAGGGGCTGGAAGGATTTGGCCTGACCTATCACGAGGTGGGGGGCGAGGCGACGCGCAGCCTGATCCTCAACAACATCGCCCCTGCCATCATCGGGCGCGATCCGCTGGAAACCGAAGCGATCTGGACCGACCTGTTCCACTACCTGCGCGGCGTCGGTCGCAAGGGGCTGACCTTTGCGGCACTCAGCGCGATCGATCTGGCGCTTTGGGATCTGAAGGGCAAGATCGTCGACCTGCCGGTGTTCCGCCTGCTGGGGGGCAACCAGACCCGCGTGCCGGTCTATGCCTCGGGCGGCTGGACCTCCTATGACGATGACCAGCTTCTGGCGGAGATGACGGACATGGTCGCGCAGGGCTATTCGCATATCAAGTTCAAGGTCGGCGTCGAGGGCGCGACCAACCTGCGCCGCGATGTCGAACGGGTCCGCAAGGTGCGCGATGCGGTCGGGCCCGACATCCGGCTGCTGCTTGACGCCAACAACTGCTGGGATGCGGCCACGGCGGTGCAGTTCGCCAACCGGGTGCGCGACTGCGACATCTTCCTGTTCGAGGAGCCGGTGCTGGCCGATGACATTCCCGGGCTCGCGCGGTTCAAGCGGGGCACCGACATCCCACTTGCCACCGGAGAGCATGAATACACCCGTTACGGCGTGCGTGACCTGATCCTCGCCGAGGCCGCCGACATCGTGCAGGCCGATGCCGCGCGGGCGGGCGGTTACACGGAAATGCTGAAGATCGGGGCGCTGACGCAGGCATGGAACCTGCGGTTTGCGCCGCATGCGATGGAGCATATGCACCTGCATCTTGTCAGCGCGATGCCGAACGCCCCCTTTGTCGAACGCCTGCGGCTTTTCGAGGAGATCACCGGGCTGGTGCTGAAAGACGGGCCGATGCCCGAGGCGGGCGCCTTCACGCTCAACGAAAAGCCGGGCTTCGGTCTGGAGCTTGACATGGACTTCATCCGCGACGCCGACGAGGCGCGCTGAGCCCCCGCCGGGCTGGCGGCGCAACAGCTGCCGCCAGCCACCAACTTCCGACGGATGTCCAGCAGATCAGCGCGGCATCAGAGCCTGCGGGTCGCGGCGCAGGAATTCCCGAAGCACGCAGCGGGGCGCCTCGGCGCGCAGCGGGCGGGTGCCGATCTCCAGCCAGTCCTGCGCGGCAAATTCGGGAAAGAACGTGTCGGCCCCCTCCACGGCAATGTCGACCTCGGTGATCAGCAGGCGATGCGCCAGCGGCAGCATCTCGGCATAGATCGCGGCGCCGCCGATGGCGTAGATCCGGCTGACCCCCTGCGCCCGGGCGTGGCGCAGCGCCTCTTCGACTGACCGGCACAGGTCGGGGCCGTCGGGCAGCGAGGCGGAGACCACGATGTTCAGCCGGTTCGGCAGCGGTTTTCGGGGCAGGCTGTCCCACGTCCTGCGGCCCATGATCACCGCGCCGCCCAGAGTTTCCTGCTTGAACGCGGCCAGATCCTCCGGCGCGTGCCACGGGATGGTGTTTGCCTTGCCGATTGCGCCGTTGCGCGCGCGGGCCACGATGACGGTGATCATGATTACACCGCCACCGGGGCCTTGATGGCCGGATCGGGATCATAGCCGGTGATCTCGAAATCCTCGTATCTGAAGTCGAAGATGTCGCTGACCTCGCGGCGGAACCTGAGCTGCGGCAGGGGCTTGGGCTGCCGGGACAGCTGCAGGGTCACCTGATCGACATGGTTCAGATAGATATGCGCGTCGCCGATGCTGTGGATGAACTCCCCCGGCTCATAGCCGGTGACCTGCGCAAGCATCCGCAGCAGCAGCGCGTAAGAGGCGATGTTGAAAGGCACGCCAAGGAACATGTCCGCCGAGCGCTGGTAAAGCTGCAGATGCAGCCGACCGCCAAGGATGCGCACCTGCCAGAGCGTGTGGCAGGGCGGCAGGGCCATCTGCGCCAGTTCAGCCGGGTTCCATGCCGAAACCAGCAGCCGCCTGCTGCTGGGGGATGTGCGGATCGCCGCGACCAGATCCGCG
This sequence comes from Salipiger marinus, assembly GCF_035481585.1. Taxonomy (NCBI): domain Bacteria; kingdom Pseudomonadati; phylum Pseudomonadota; class Alphaproteobacteria; order Rhodobacterales; family Roseobacteraceae; genus Salipiger; species Salipiger marinus. The sequence goes on from NZ_JAYKSL010000002.1 coordinate 307,572, forward strand.
ATCTGGTCGATGCCGCTCTGGCCGTCCGGGCCGGGCTGGGCGGTGGCGAAGCTGCGCCACTGCTTGCCATAGACCGGGCCAAGCTCTCCGGTCTCGTCCGCCCATTCGTCCCAGATCGAGACGCCGTTTTCCTTCAGATAGCCGATATTGGTGCTGCCGGACAGGAACCACAGCAGTTCATGCAGGATGGAGCGCAGATGCAGCTTCTTCGTTGTCACCAGCGGGAAGCCATCCGCCAGATCATAGCGCGTCTGCATCCCGAAATAGGAAATCGTGCCGGTGCCGGTGCGGTCGTCGCTGGGGATCCCCTGCGTCAGAACGGTGCGGAGGGCTTCATGGTATTGGCGCATCGCGACGCTCCCTGTGGGTCCAAGGGGGGAGTGTATCCGGTGGTGCGGGCCGGTCCAAGGGCAGGAAGCGGCGCGCAGCGCAGGTCCGTCCTTGCGAGAAGGCACGGCGGGGGCTGTTCAGTCCGGGGCGTCGAGCACCAGATCCTGCCCCCGGACGTTGAAGGCCTCAAGCCGGACCTCGCTGCCGGTATGGGCCAGAACCGTCAGGCTGGCCGGGCCCACGGGAATGATCTTGGACGGCGACAGCGACAGGCTGGCATCCAGCGCGGCGCGGATCACCCCGCCATGGCAGACCAGCGCCACCGTATCGGGCCCGGCGGCAAAGGCCTCCTCGATCACCTGCCGGATGCGGGACCGGAAGATCGTCCAGTCCTCCGCCCCCGGCGGGGTGAAGCGGCCCGCGCGCCATGCCAGATACTCCTCGCGGCTTTCGGCGCAAATCTCGGCGATCTCGCGGCCTTCCCAGTCGCCAAGCGCCTGCTCGCGCAGCCCCGGCTCCGGCTCCGCTGCCGGATGGCCCAGCAGATCCGCCGTGCGCCGCGCCCGGCGCAGATCGGAACTGCGCACCAGCCCGGGGGCGAGCGAGGCCACCAGCGGGGCCAGCGCGCGGGCCTGCGCCTCGCCCTCGGGGCTGAGTGCGATGTCGCACTGGCCCTGCAGGCGCCGCAGCGCGTTCCATTCGGTTTCACCGTGGCGGATCAGAAGCAGGCGTTTCAAGGGTGGGGGTCTCCTTCGGGAAAGATCGTGGGGCAGCTGTCGGGCAGCAGGATGTGGAAGCGGTCGGGGAGCGCGGTGCCGCGCGGCACCA